>DAOMFI010000130.1:0-8230 GCA_035429725.1 Burkholderiaceae bacterium
CCCGCAAAGCCCGGCTTCGGCCGGGCTTTTGCATTTCATGATCCCGGGATCGCATCGCCGTCGCGACTGCGCCCTGCCGAGCAGACGCCCAGCCTGCCTTCGACGTCAGCCGGTGCGCCGCAAGACGATGCGACACGGTCTGTCTTGCCAGCGGTGCTACCGCTGCACTGTGCCGGTGCCGTTGGCTGCGATGGCGGTCGGATTGATCTTCGCCGCCAGCAAGGCTGCCTTGTCGTCGTCGGCCAGCGAAGCGACCGCGCTGAACAGGGCGATCGTCGTTACGGCGGCGGCCGTCGTGGCGATGACGTGCTTCCATGCATGCTTGAACATTTTTCGCTCCGTTGCCGTTGGCGCTGCTCTCTTGGCAACCCCGCGGGCCAGTTGTCCGCCGCGTGGCGGATGAACAGCATTTCAACGGCTTCGAGCCCGGCTCGCCACGGAGAATTGCCTCGCACGGTTGCGGCAGATTCACAGCGCGACATAGGCTCGCGGGCAACCGCCGGCATTGGAGAGCAACGGGACTTCGCGGGTCTCGGCCAGGAGAACGCGCCGCCGCAGGCCGGTGCGTTAAGCCGACTCGTCGATCAGGACAGTGCGCTTGGGTTCGTGCGCGGCGCCCGCCGCGGGCGAGCGCTCAGGACGCGGAGGCCGCGCTGGCGCCGGCGGGAAAGCTCGTGAGCGTCCGCGTCGCGCTGGCCGCCGGCGCGTCGCGCAGGGCGATCTGAACCACACTGATGTCCCAGCTGGCCAGGAGGATCCGAGTCACCGCACGTCTTTTCAGGGACGTGGTGTCGACGAAAAGGAATTTCTTCCCGGGCAGGGAAGCCAGCTTCGACAGCGAGCGGCGCAGGCGGGCGTCGAGAGCGCTGTCTGCGAGATGCGACGCCGCCACCATGGCCGACACGATGATCCGCTCGCCTGCGGAGCCCTGCAGGTCGGGCTCATCCTGATCTGCCGGACGTCGCGGGTTCCACTGCCAGCGTGTGTCCGTGTTGCCGAGGTCGTGCTCCAGCAGCCACTCGGCGGCGCGGACGATGAGCTGCGCGCGTTGCAACTGGACGAGGTTGTCGTAGGCCTGCTCGCGCAGTGCCGTGAGCTGTGCGACGCCGTCCTGGATCGACTCCACGGGCGGATAGTCGAAGCGTCGAAGCGCCAGCACTGCGCGCTGCGCGTCATGGAGGATCTTTTCCCTGGCGTTGTCGAGTGTTCCGAGTTCAAGCATGGGCAAGTGTGTCGGCGTCCGTGTTGGCGTGGCCCACTTTGATTCGCGGATGACCGATCGCCGATGACGTGCAAGTTAGTGGGGTTTTCGACGAATGCGAAGTCCATGCCCTCGCCTATCTTGGGTGCAATTCGATCAGCCGATCGGACGGGGTCGCATCAAAACTACCCACGAGAGCCGCGCGTCGCACGCGAGCGCGTGGGAAATGTTCCCACGCGAGAGGTTGTGCGCATCGACTCTCGTGCCGCGCGCCAAAGGCGTAGCGCGCCATGCACGGCGTGCTACAGCAGCGGGACCACGCGCTTTTCGCCGCGCTCGTAGACAACGTGAGCGCGCCCGACCAGCAGCGGGTCCAGCGCTCCGATGTGGTCGATGTCCTTGTTGCTGTAGGGCAGCTTGTACAGCACGTACCGCATCGCGTTCAGGCGAGCGCGCTTCTTGCAGTCGGACTTGATGACGGTCCACGGCGCTTCGGCGGTATCGGTGTGAAAGAACATCGCCTCCTTGGCTTTCGTGTAGTCGTCCCACTTGTCGAGCGAGGCCATGTCGACCGGTGAAAGCTTCCACTGCTTCAGCGGGTGAGTCTCGCGCTCCTTGAAGCGGCGCCGTTGCTCGGCGCGGCTGACGGAGAACCAGAACTTGATCAGATGCACACCGCTGGCGACCAGGTTGCGCTCGAACACCGGAGCCTGCCGCATGAATTCGTCGTACTCGTGGTCCTTGCAGAATTCCATCACGCGCTCAACGCCGGCGCGGTTGTACCAGGAGCGGTCGAACAGCACGATCTCGCCGGCCGTCGGCAGGTGTTGCACATAGCGCTGGAAGTACCACTGGCCACGCTCAGTCTCGCTGGGTTTTTCCAGCGCCACGACGCGCGCGCCACGTGGATTCAGATGCTCCATGAAGCGGCGGATCGTTCCGCCTTTGCCTGCCGCGTCGCGTCCCTCGAACAGGATCACGACCTTCTGCCCGGTGTCCTTGACCCAGGCCTGGAGCTTCAGCAGTTCGACCTGCAGCCGGTACTTCTGCTTCTCGTACGTCTTGCGCGACAGGAGATTCTTGTACGGATAGCCCCCGGACCGCCAGTCAGCCGACAGTTCCTCGTCGGGTCCGAGCGTGACGCCGGCCGCAGCGGCACGCTGGGCCAGCAGCGCCTCGCGCAGCACCGCGGCGTCGTCGGGCGAGGCGCCGGCGAGGATCGCCTCGAGGGACGCGAGCAGCGTACTGCGGTCGTCTTCCGGAATGTGATCCAGCACATCGCGCACGGCGGCCAGCTTGGCCTCCTGGGCGGCGGCGACCGCTTCGCGCACGGAAAAGCGTTCTATCCCGCTGGGGGTCAGCGATGGGGCGGTATCACCTTGCGTGGCCGCGCGCGGCCGGCTTCGTACGGTCCGCTTCGTGGTGGTACGTCCGCGCTTGCGGCCGGTCGTCGGTCGCGTCGTAGGCATGAAGAAGTCCCTTGCGAGGAGAGGTTCAGCCGAGCAGCCGGAGCAGCTTCGGTTCGGTTGCGACGGCAGCCATCAGGCCGCCCATCAGTGCGCCGGTGACGCCGGGGCAGCAGGCGTCCTGGCCGGCGAGGAAGAGTCCCCCGATGGGTGTGCGCGGCCGCAACGCATCGCTCAGGAAGCGCACTGGCGTTGTCGCCAGGCCATACATCGCGCCGTGCTCGGCGCCGGTGTAGGTCGCCACCGAAATCGGCGTGGACGAGGTGACAAAACGGACCATCGGCGCAAGGCGCGGGTAGTGACGGCCGAACTGCGCCAGGAGGTTCTGCTCGATCCTTTCCTTCAGTTCGAGGTAACCGGGATCGCGCGCCTCGCCCCGCTTCATGCTCTCATGTTCCCACGGCGCGAACGCATCGGGGTCCACGAAGGCCACGATTTCGCACGTGTGCCGCTGCGTGGCACCTGCATCGTGCGTCGGATCCTTCAGGGACGGGAAAGAGACGAACATCATCGGCGCATCAGGCTCGATCAGGGGGTTGCGCCAGAGCTGATCGACATCCCAGCTCTCGAAGATCCAGTCGTTGGCCGCGGTCGCCCCGTTGGCGGCGATGTCGCCTTCGAGGCCGAGGTACAGGCCGATGTAGCCGACCGAGGGCTCGATCTCCAGCACGTCGCGCGCCCAGTCGTAATTCACCTCCTCGGAGGGCAGCATGCGCAGCGTGCTGCGCACGCCGGCACCGGAGATGACACACGGTGCGTCTTCACTCGTACCGTTGCCCAGCAGGACGCCTTGCACGCGACCGTTCGCAACGCGGATCGCCGCAACTTCAGCGCTGGTGCGCAGCTCGCCGCCGGCGGCGATGACGGGCTCCGAAAGGGCGCGGGCGAATACGCCGGAACCTCCGACCGGATACCAGGCGCCGTCGAAGTAGCTCGACATGATGACGGCGTGCAGTGCGAACGATGCCTCGCTGGGCCGGCCGCCATGGTCGCCCCACTGCGCCGCCAGCAGCGCCTGCAGCTTCGGATCGCCGACACACTCCTGGATCACCTCCCACAGTGTGCGGCCGACCCACCGTTCGATCTCTTCTTCCTTCCACCACTTCAGCCCGCGTGAGACCAGCTGCGGCATCGAGTGCGCGGCCAGCACGGCCTCGAGCGCCTTGCGCGCGGCCCGCATGCTGTCGAAATAGCGGTCAATGCCGGCGGCATCGGCCGGAAAGCGCGACTTGAGTGTCTCGATCAGTCGAGCGGCTGGGTGCTCGAAGTCCACGGACATGCCGGGGAAGTGCACGCGGTCGTACACGGTGCCCATCGAGGCCATCGGAATGCCGTGCGGCGTGAGCGCGTCGAAGACCTTCTTGGCGGGGCCCGCCTGGCCATCGGCCTCGCCGGCGCCGCCGATGTAGTGCACCCCGACGTTGAACCGGTATCCGTTGCGCTCGAAAGTCTGGGTCAGCCCACCGAGCTGCGTATGGCGCTCAAGGACCAGCACGCGCTTGCCTTCGTGCGCCAGCGCGGCTGCCGCAGCGAGGCCGCCGATACCGGAGCCGATGACGATGACGTCCCATTGAGACACGATGCACCTCCCTCAGCCGTATCTGACCCCAGCGCACGGGGTCGAGACTTGACCCCTGTCAGCGCGTGTCGTCCAGCGCGAGCAGGGCGAATGACGCCAGCCAATGTGTACCGACGTAGTCGCCGGCGGTCGCGGCCGGCAGCGAGGCGGCCAGATGGGCATCGACGGCTTGCCCGACGTGCGCCTGCAGCGGCCGTGGAAGATCCGGCTGCAGTTGCCGCCAGCACCAGGCGCGGGTCAGGTTGACGCCGTGCAGATGGACGATGCGCGCGTCCGACGGGTCGCTGACCGGCACGGGGGTCAGCCAGTGGACCAGTGCCGGCGCTGCCGGCTGGAATTGCTCCCACCAGTCCGCAAACGAGCAGCCATCGACGACCCGTCGCATCAGGGCCGCTTCGACGAGGCCGGGAGACAGGAAATCCTCGCCCGCCGGCTCGTAATCGGCCGGGAACTGGCGGTCGCGGCCGAACCAGAGGTTGGCGCGTTGGCCGATGGCCTGACGCAGTTTGAGGTGCTGGATGGCCTCGCACCAGTCGAGCGCGAGCAGCAGCGCGAAGGCGCTGTTGCTGTGCACGCCGGCGCGCGTCGCAAACGCGGCGCGCGGCAGGTAGGCGAGAAACCGATCGGCGAAAGCATCCGCCAGCGGCCGGAGCGCGTCGCGCCAGGGTTTAGCCTCCGGCGCGACGGCTGCAAGGCGCTCGAGTTCTGCCGTGAGCATCAGCAGCCAGCCCCAGCCGTAGGGACGCTCGAATGTCTGCCGGTGGGGTCCGGCCAGCGTGGCCAGTTCGCCGGCGACGGCCGCCGGTGTCAGCCGTGTGCTGAAATGCTCGCGCGATCGCCGTGCCAGCGGATGGTCGGGGAACCGGCGCAGCAGCCGCGCGAGCGTCCAGTGCATGTGGACGCAGGAGTGCCAGTCGTAGCTGCCCCAGAAGACCGGATGGAGGCTTCGCGGCGGCGCGAGATCGGCCTCGCCGGTCAGCAGCTGGTCGAGCTTGTACGGGTATTCAGTGATGACGTTCGCGAGCGCGACACTGGCGAACGACTGCGCGTGGCTCAGGTTCAGCATGGCGCTAGCGTAGCGCCACGCCGGCAAGGCAGAAGGTGGGCTCAGTTCCCTTTGCGAACCTCGCCCGACCCGGCAATGCTCTTCTTGATCACAGGAGTGCCGCGGTAGACGACGTCGCCGGAACCCGCGATCGACACGGTCAGCATCTGCTCGGCATTAACCCGGGCGTCGCCGCTGCCGGCAATCCGAACCTTGACCGCCTGGCCGACGAGATTTTCGGCCTTGATGTCACCGCTGCCGGCAATGCTGTAGCCCTGCTCCGCGGCGCGCCCGGCGGCCATGAAATCCCCGCTGCCCGCAATGGAGACGCCGAGCACGTCGACGTCCAGCCGGTCGATCTTGACATCGCTGCTCCCCGAAACTGAAACGGCCATCAGCGGGCCGCGAACGGTGTCGGCGTGCACGTCGCCCGATCCGCTCAGGGACAGCGAACTGATCGACTTGAACTCCACGATGACCTTCGGGTTGTCGGCGCTGCGGAAGCTGGCTCCGGGCTGCAGGCGGATCTCGAGTGCTGGCGTTGCACCGGTGGTCACCTGGGTCTCGACCAGCGCAACCAGGTTGTCGTCAAAACGCACGGTGACCTGTTCGCGCTCCGAAGCCTTGAGCTCGACCTCGATCGGGCCGCTGATGCGGATCGCCGAGAACGCGCCAGGGGTTCGCACGTCATCGACCGTTCGCCCCGAGCCGGCGATTCTGTTGCTGGACGAGCCCACCACCAGAGCGCCGGCGGCCGTCGCGGCGACGGGTTGTGCCATGGTCGGGCCGGCGAGGACGAGGCACAGGGTCAGGAGGAGTGTGCGCATGGGGCCACCTTTGCAGTTACCCCGCATCTTGCCGGTACGAGTCCGACGCTGCTCGGGCGGTGCGATGGACTGCAAAGGCGGTGGACCGGACGGCAATCCGGGCGGACAAGCGGGGAGCGCGATGCGCCGCTACTTCCCGGCCGGCCGCGGCGGGGGCCGGGTTTCGGGCGCGTCCCGAGCGCTCTGCAGAAGCTCCTGCGCCTCCTTCTGTCCGCGGGCGGCAGCACGCGAGATCCAGACGACGGCCTCACGGCGGTTGGGTGACAGTCCGTCGTTCGCGGAGAGGAGGGCGATGCCGAGCTGGAATGCGGCCCCGGGGTTGCCGCGTTCGGCGGCGCGTCGCAACAGGGCCTCGGCCAGCGGCGGATCCTTCGGTACGCCGTCGGCGCCCCGCAGCAGGAGGGTCCCGAGCATCCACTGGGCGTCGGCCAGGCCGCGTTCCGCCGCTGGTTCGAGCAACGCCTTGAGCCGGGGGCCGGCATTCGGTGGCGCCGGCTGCGCCCGCTGGAGGATCTGCGCCAGGAAGTAACGTGCCCAGGCCGCGTCCGCATCGATGTAGGGCTTCAACAGCGCTTCGGCCTCCCTGACCTCGCCGACGCGGGCGAGTTCGGCGGCCTTCTGCAGGGCCTGTTCTGAGTAGCGCTGGAAGGCGAGGCTCTCGGTGGCCAGCTGTGCGTCGCGTGCGATGGCGGCGGTCATGGTGCCCTGCGTACTGCGCTCGGAGAGCCCGATCTCCACCAGCAGGCGTGGCTCGGTCGGATGGATGCACGACAGGCCGCTGACGTGAAGATAGGGGCGCGTCGCGTTCGCCTTGGCCGCATCCTTGCGCGGCGATTTGTCCTCGGGCTCGCGCGCAGCCAGGCTGTGGCGCGCACAGCGCGTGCCGGCGTGCCGCACGATGGTCTCGTCGTGCCGGCTGACGACCCATCGCTCACCGATCCGAGCATGCCGGTCCTGGGCGAGCGCCAGCAGCTCCGTGTCGGAATCGATCGGCTTGTCGAGCAGTTCGCTGACGATCACCAGCACCGCGGAGTTGGGCGGGACCGCCGAAAGGTTGCGCCCCATCGTCCCGCCGCGCGGCGTGCTGCTGGCGACGAACCATTGCTGGTCGAGCGGAGTCGTGATGCCAAAGCCGATAAAGGACCATGGCGACCCGGGCGCGGTCTGCGGGATCTGCGCCACGTTGTCGTCCAGTCCGGTGCCGGCGCGTTGTGCGAGCGCCGGACTCGAAAGGAAGAGGGCCGCGGCCAGGCCCGGCACGACGAAGATTCGATTCATGTCGGTGACGATCCAAGCGTTGACGCATCATATCGAGCGCGTCATCGGGTCAACGTCCAAAATGCGGGGCAAGTGCCCCGGCCCGGAGCAAGTCCACGCCGCGGTGAAACGAACCCGGCGCCAAGGATGGTCCTGAAAGCCTTCGCTGTCTGGCTGCTGATCTTCGCTGTCGAGGCGTTGCACGGCGTGCTGCGCACGCTCTATCTCGTTCCGCTGCTCGGGGACTTGGGGTCGCGGCAGGTCGGGGTCGCGGTCGGCTCGGGATTGATCCTGCTGGTCGCGTGGCTGACGGTGAAGTGGATCGGGCCACGCACCCCGCGCGAGCAGCGTGGCGTGGGTTTACTCTGGGTGACACTGATGGTCGGCGCTGAAGTGGTGGTGGGTCGCTTCGCGTTCGGCTATCCGTGGGCCCGCATTGCCGAGGACTTCGACCCGACCCGGGGCGGCTTGCTGGCGTTTGGAATGCTGGTGCTGTATCTCGCGCCCGGCTGGACGGCGCGCCTTCGAGGCTTGAAGTAGCCGCGTTACGCGCGGCGTCTAGGCGGCCGTGGCGGCTCCGCGGTCGGCCACCGTGGATGCGTTGCTGACGGGACGGCTGGCCATGAACTCCGCCAGTGCGCGCGCAGTCGGAGTCGACTTCGCGACCAGATCCTCGGGTGAGCACTGCGCGACCGCGAGGCCGCCGCCGGCGCCGCCCTCCGGGCCGAGGTCGATGATCCAGTCGGCCTCGGCGATGACGTCGAGGTTGTGCTCGATGACGACCACCGTGTTGCCGCCATCGACCAGCCGGTGCAGCACGTGGATCAGCTTGCCGACGTCGGCCATGTGCAGGCC
>DAOMFI010000131.1:0-8178 GCA_035429725.1 Burkholderiaceae bacterium
GTCGCGAACCCGCATAGTCGGCGACGACGACAGACCGCTCCGCAGGCGATGAGAGCGGCTGTCCGAGCAACACGACTTTCAGGGAGAAGCAATGAGATCAGCTATGAGATGGATCGCCGCAATGGCCGTGGCAGCACTGATGGCGGCCTGCGGTGGCGGAGAGGCGCCGGGCAACGCGACGTCGGGAACGTCGAACCCGGCGATCACGCCGCCGACGGCCGGCGCGCCCAACAACCCCAACACCCCGGCCGCACCGGTCGATCCTGCCGCGGCCGAAGCCACGGTCAGTGGAACCGTCACCGGCTTTGCCAGCACGGTGGCCGTCGACGGTGTCGACTACACCGGTCGGGCCGACGTGACCGTCGCGCTCGACATCGATCCGCGCGCCGAGACGGCCGCGACGATGGCCGACGTGAAGCTGGGCCAGCAGGTCGAAGTCGCGCTCGACGCCACCGGCCTGGCAACCAAGCTCTTCGTGCGCGCTGCGGCGATCGGCCCGGTCGAGTCGATCGACCTCAACGGCGCGAGCTTCAAGGTGCTGGGCCAGACCATCAAGGTCGTGACGACAGGCGACGCCAGGACCGTGTTCGAGGGCGTCGACGATCTCTCGAAGCTCAAGGTCGGCGACTGGACCGAAGTTCACGGCACGCTGGATGCGACGCAGAACGTGGTCGCCACGCGTGTCGAGGTCAAGCCCGCGGCTGGTGTAATCAAGGTTCGTGCCGGCGGCATCGCGAAGATGGTCAACACCGCGGACGCCAACAAGAAGACCTTCAAGCTGGGCGACCTGACGATCGACTTCACGAAGGCGGTCGTCATGCCGGACGGCGCCAAGATCGAGAACGACGTGTTCGTCCAGGTCTACAGCGATCAGCTGCCAGCGGCGGGCACGCTGGTGGCGAAGGCCGTGCGCGTCGTCAAGATGCCGACGCTGGAAGGCCGTCGCCTGCACATCGGTGGCCTGGTCACGGAAGCCGTCAAGGAGAAGAAATTCAAGGTCAACGGACTCACGGTTGACGCGACGGACGCCGAGATCAAGGGCGGACAGAAGCCGACGCTCGATGACATCAAGCTGCTGGCGCTGGTGCGTGTCGAAGGAACGTTGACGGTGCCGGCCACCGGCCCGGTGCTCAAGGCGACGCGGATCTGGGTGATTCCGGCGTCCGAGCAGCGCCGCGTGATCCTGACCGGCCAGGTGAATGGTTTCACCAAGCTGGCCGACCCGTTCACCGTGCGGGGCGTGCCGGTCAAGGTCGATAGTGCCACCACCTACAAGGGAGGCAAGGTCGACGACCTGAAGAACTCCGCCTTCGTCACGATCGTGGGTCGCATCGACGGTACCAACGTCAAAGCCGACGAAGTCCGCTTCGACGCACCGCCGCGTGGCATGGAGATCAAGCTGTTCGGCGTGGTCAGCGAATTCAAGGCGGCCGACGGCACGTTCAAGCTGCTCGGCCTCTCGATGAAGCTGGCGCCCAACGCCGTGTTCGAAGGCGGCGCGAAAGCCGACTTCTCGAACGACGATGTGGTCGAGGTCAAGGGTGCCTTCGACGGCACCGTTTTCCTGGTCAGCAAGGTCGAGTTCAAGTCCGGCGTCATCACGCCTTCCATCTACCTGGAGGGCGCCATCACGAACGTTTCGGCCACTGGCTTTACGCTCAATGGCGCAACGATCAAGATCGACGCCACGACGGTGATCAAGAACGGGCCGCTCGCCAACAACCAGCGCGTCGAGGTCCGGGCCCAGCTGGTTGGCGCCGATGTCGTCGCCCGCGAGGTCGAGGTGCAGGTTCCGAGTGCGACCGCCCGCCTGATGGGTCCGATCTCCGACGTCAAGGCGGCGGACAAGACCTTCGTCGTCCGGGGTCAGCTCGTGACCTGGAGTGCGACGACGGTCTTCAAGGGTGGCGCCGCGACGGATCTTTCGAACGGCGACTGGGTCAAGGTCGAAGCCACGCTGGCCGCCGGCAAGGTGAACGCCACGACGGTCTCGTTCCTGATGCACTGACCTGAAGGGATGCGGACTCCGCGGTGGACGCGGGGTCCGCATCGCTGCTGATGGTGGCGCGCAGGCCGCGCCGCGCCATCAGTGCTTGAATTCGCGCTCGTGCAGGAAAGCCGCGTGCTTCGGCGCCCGCTTGGTCTGCGACCACTCCTCGAGCATCTCCCACTTCACGGCGTCGAGCTTGCGCAGCGTCTCGGCCTCGTCCGGGTCCGGGCAGGCGAGCTCGACGCGATGGCCGTTGGGGTCGAAGAAGTAGATCGAATGGAAGGCGCCGTGGTCGGTCACGCCCAGCACCTCGACCCCGTTGGCCTCCAGGTGTGCGCGGTACTCGAGCAGGGTGGCGCGGTCCTTCACCTTGAACGCGATGTGCTGCACCCACACCGGCGTATTCGGGTCGCGCCCCATCTCGGGCTTCGTCGGCAACTCGAAGAAGGCGAGCACGTTGCCGCCGCCGGCGTCGAGGAAGATGTGCATGTAGGGATCGGGCTCCTTGGTCGACGGCACCCGGTCTTCCGCGATGGCGAGGACAAAGTCCATTTTCAGCATCTTCTGGTACCAGAGCACGGTCTCCTTGGCATCGCGGCAGCGATAGGCGACGTGGTGGATGCGGTCGATCTTCAACATGGAAGTCTCCTGGTTCAGACGAGTCCGGTGACGGGTATCAGCGCGCCGTGGATCGCGCGCGCATCGTCGCTCGCAAGAAATCCGATGACCGCCGCCAGTGCGGCGGGCGCGACCCACCGCGTCGGGTCGGCATCCGGCATCGACTGGCGGTTGGCCGGCGTGTCGATGATGCTCGGCAGGACCGCGTTGACGTTGATGCCATCTTCGCGCAGCTCGGCTGACATCGATTCGGTCAGCCGCATGAGCGCGCTCTTGGAGGCAATGTAGGCGCCCATATTTGCCGCGCCACGCAGTGCCGACAGCGCGCCGACGTTGACAATGCAGCCACGCTGCGCACGTCGCATCACCGGCACGACGGCCGCCGCGCTATGCAGCATCGTATTCACATTGAGGTCGAGCATGCGCTGCCAGGTCGCGGCGGCGGTCTCGTGCACGGCCTCGCCCATCGTGAAGCCGCCGGCCAGGTGCACGGCGGCCGCGATGCCGCCGTAGCGGTTCGCCGCCTCGGCAACCGCCGCGGTGACCGCCGCCGGGTCGAGCAGGTTGGTCGCCAGCGGCAACGCGTTGATGCCCGGCACCTCACGCACCAGCGCGGCCAGCGCTTCGGCGTCACGGTCGAGCAGCGCCAGTGCCGCACCACGCGTCGCGAAGTGCGCCACGACCGCGCGGCCGAGCGCGCCGGCAGCGCCGGTGACGAGTACGCATCTTTCAGGTGGCATGGCTGGCTCCCGCATGGCGCGCAGCGTGATGGCGGCCGCTGCCGCGCGTGATGACCCGATCCTCGGGCAGAAGCCGCGCCGGTGCGATTTCGTCCCGTCGCTGCACCCGCTCGTACACTGGAGCGAAGTCGATATGCGCCAGTTCGAGCAGATCGTCGAGCCGATCGAGCACGAAGTAGCACTCCTGGAAGTCGTCGATGCGATAGCGCGTGCGCATCACGCGTTCGAGGTCGAAGCCGATGCGATGCGGCGAGTCGTCATCCAGCGCGAAGACGCTCTCGGCACTCGAGCTGGCGATGCCCGAGCCGTAGATGCGCAGGCCGCCGTGCTGCTTCAACAGCCCGAACTCGACCGTGTACCAGTAGACGCGTGCCAGCATCGGCAAGGTGCCCAGCCGCTGTGCGCGCAGGCCGCCCTCGCCGTAGGCCTGGATGAAGTCTGCGAGCACGGGGTTCATCAGCATCGGCGCATGACCGAACACGTCGTGAAACACATCGGGCTCTTCGAGATAGTCGAGCTGGTCGGCGCGCCGAATGAAACGGCCCGATGGAAAGCGCCGATGTGCCAGGTGCTCGAAGAAGACCTCGTCGGGCACGAGTCCGGGCACGGCGACGATCTGCCATCCCGTGTGTCGCATCAGCACTTCGCTCAGGCGTTCGAAGTCCGGGATGCGATCGGCCGCGATCGGCAGGGCCTGCATGCCGGCGACGAACTCGTCGCACGCCCGTCCGCGCAGCAAGCCGGCCTGGCGTTCGTAGAGCGTCCGCCACACTGCGTGCTCGGCGGCGGTGTAGTCCGCCCAGCGCTGCGGAATCATCCAGTCGGCGCCTGCGGATCGCCCGGCGTCGCCGGCGGCCATGGCGTGTTTCCCGGTTGCCATCATCGCTTCGTCATGCGCAGGGCCGGACTCGGGAGCGCGGCCCCGTGCGCGGAATCGAGGAACGGCATCGTGAGCTGCTACGCGTCGACGGTGAGCGCGCCACGGCGGATCTGGTCGCGCTCCAGGCTTTCGAACAGCGCCTTGAAGTTACCTTCGCCGAACCCGTCGTCGCGCTTGCGCTGGATGAACTCGAAGAACACCGGCCCAAGCAGCGTTTCGGAGAAGATCTGCAGCAGCAGCTTCTTCTCGCCGCCCTGGGTGGAGCCGTCGAGCAGGATGCCGCGCGCCTTGAGCTGCGCGACCGGCTCCCCGTGGCCGGGCAGGCGCTCTTCGAGCATCTCGTAGTAGATGTCATTGGGCGCGGTCATCAACGGCACGCCGGCCATCTGCAGCGAGTCGACGCTGGCGATGAGGTCGTCCGTCAGCAGCGCGATGTGCTGGATGCCTTCGCCGTTGAACTTCATCAGGAATTCCTCGATCTGCCCGGTGCCGCCCTTGCCCGATTCCTCGTTCAGCGGAATGCGGATCATGCCGTCCGGCGCGGTCATGGCGCGGCTCGTCAGCCCCGTGTACTCGCCCTTGATGTCGAAGTAGCGGATCTCGCGGAAGTTGAAGATGCGCTCGTAGAAGCTGCCCCAGAACGCCATGCGTCCGCGATATACGTTGTGCGTCATGTGGTCGATGAGGCGGAAGCCGTGGCCGCGTGGATGACGGTCCAGGGTTGACTCAAACTCGGGCAGGAATTCGAAGTCGATGTCGTAGATGCTCTTGCCGTCCTCGAAGCGGTCGATCAGGTAAAGCGCTGCGCCGCCGATGCCGCGGATCGCCGGCAGGCGCAGCTCCATCGGACCCGTCGGCACCTCGATCGGCTGCGCACCCAGGTCGAGCGCGCGCGCGTAGGCCTGGTGCGAATCCTTCACGCGAAACGCCAGCGCGCAGGCGCTCGGGCCGTGCTCGGCGGCGAAATAGCCCGCCAGGCTGCGCGGCTCGCGGTTGACGATGAAATTGATGTCGCCCTGTCGATAGAGCACGACGTCCTTGCTGCGATGGCGGGCGACAAGGCTGAAACCGAGCTTCTCGAACAGCGGCTCCAGCACGTTCGGCGTGGGCGAGGCGAATTCGACGAATTCGAATCCCATCAGGCCCATCGGGTTGTCGAAGAGATCAGGCATCGGGTTGCTCCGTGGCGGTTCAGTGCATGCGCGACGTGTGGCGGGCCGGATCGGGCCGGCGCTCAGTTGCTGCAGGGCGGCGCACAGGCGAGGCCTCGCACGGACGCTGCCATGTGTTCAGCAAACGTCACAGCCAGCCCGTCCAGAGGATCGCGCATGTCGAGTGCGTAGAGGCTACCAGCCGGACGCTCACCAGATCCCGCGACGGCAGTCCGGCCAACGGCGGAAGGCGGAGTGTAGGACGAGGCGTGCAAACGCGGGGCGGACGAATAGCCGTCGCGGGCAGCGCGGCTTTTTCGCGGTCTGAATGTCGAACGTTCCGTCGCGCTGGAGTGCGGCGCCGCGCAGGATGCCGACATCGACAGGCGGCGACAGCCGCCGAGGGGCACTCCGATGCGGCACTTCGATCTGGGCAATTGCGCGAACCTGCAGGGCTGGACGGTGCTGCTGCGGGCCGCGCTGACGGCTGGACTGCTGTTGACGGCGGGCTCCGCAGGCACGGCATCGGCTGATCCCGTCCAGCGCGTGACGCTGCGCTTCGAGCCTCGCTACATCCTCGAATCGGTGGCCCGGCAGATGAATGTCACGCTGCGCCCGGACGAACCGGTGCCCGAGATCCGCCTCGAGAGCACCACGCCGCTCGCGCAGTTCCAGGAGGCCGTGGCCGGGCAGTGGAAATTCCGCCCGCCGCTCTTCGCCAACGTGTATGTGGTCGCGCGCAACGAGATCTACCTGACGGACGACGCGCGCTACTACCAGCGCCTGCGCCGGACGCTCGACGAGTCGCTTGCGCACGAGTTCGCGCACTACATCCAGGCGCGCTACTTCGGCGCGAACCTTGCCGACGAAGGCTGCGAAGTCGAAGCGGTCGCCGTGCAGTTTGCCTTCACCGAGGTCAACCGGATGCCGGGCGCCCCGGGCGACGCCGGCTGAGCGGCGGCGGACCGAAGTCAGTAACCGCGTGTCCGGTCGACCGCGCCCGTCACCGGTTCGCCACGCGACCAGCGCGCCAGCTTGTCCGCGACCTGGGCGATGGCCGGCTCGAGCTCGGTTTCGGCGGCCACGTGCGGTGTGATGACGATGTCGCGCCGCGACCAGAATGGATGATCGGACGGCAGCGGCTCGGTCGCGAACACGTCGAGCGTGGCCCCGCCGAGGTGGCCGGCATCGAGCAGCGCCAGCAGGTCGGCCTCGACGAGGGCGGAGCCGCGTCCCACGTTGACGACATGCGCGCCGGGCGCGAGGCGCCGCAGCGCGCCGCGGTCGAGGCGTCCGCGCGTGGCGGCGGTGTCCGGCAGCACGCTGACCAGCACGTCGAGGCCGTCGAGAAAGCTCGCGAACTCGGCGTCGCCGGCGCGACATTCCACTCCGTCGATCTCCTTGCGCGACTGCGCGTGCCCGCGAACAGCAAAGCCATGGCGCGCCAGTGTCGCGGCGATGTCCGCGCCGATGACGCCGAGTCCGAGCACGCCGACGGCAAAGCGCTCGCGCGCCGGCAGTGGTTCCGGCTTCCATCGCGCCTGCAACTGGTGCGCGGCGTACCGATCGAGGCGTCGGTAGGCCCGCAGTACGGCGGCCAGCACGTACTCGGACAGCGCGCGCGCCATGCCAGCATCCTCGAGCCGGTAGATTTCAACATGCGGCGGCAGCCCCGGCACGGCCAACAGCGCGTCCACGCCGGCGCCGAGGTTGAACACGGCGCGCAGGCGACGCTGCTCCGCGAAGAGCGCCGGCGGAGGCCGCCAGACCACGGCCGCCTCGGCCTGGGGCGCGCTGTCGTCGGCTCCAGTCCGCAGTGCATCGCGCCACCAGACATCGGCCGCGAGTCCTTCGCGCTCGAGCGCCGTGCGTAGTGCGGCGGTCCAGGTTTCCGCGGTGGTCTCGCGGGAACAGAACACGACGCGCAGCGTCATTTGCGTTGCCTGCTTAGTCGTTGGCGAAGCGCACGAGCTCCGCGCCCTCGGCCACCTGATCGCCGACCGCGTACAGCACCTCGGCCACGATGCCGTCGGCCGGAGCGACAATCGTGTGCTCCATTTTCATCGCCTCCATCACCATCAGAGCGGCGCCGCGCGTCACTTTCGCGCCGGCGACGGCGGACACTGCGATCACCTTGCCCGGCATCGGGGCGGTGAGCTTGCCGCCGGCGGCCTCGTGCTGCCCGGACTGGGCAATGATGTCGACCAGCGTGAGTACGCGGTGCCGGCCGTGCGAGAACACATGCAGTTCGTCGTTCTGGTGCACGACGTCGGCCAGCAACGAGCGGCCACCGAAGGCGATGCCGAGCCGCGAATTGTCGACCCGCGTGATTACCAGCGGCGCGTGCGCGCCCGCATGGTGAAAGTGGTAGCCGCCGCGCGTGTATTCGAGTTCGACATCGTGCACGCCGCGCTCGGACTTGAATGTCAGCGTTCGGGTGTACGTCGTGTTGAGACGCCAGCCGTGCGTTGAACTCCACGGGTCCGCGTCTTCGCCCCTTGCCTCGTCAGAAAGCACGCGCGCGCAGGCAAAGGCGAGCAGCTCGTTGCCGACGCGCTCGTCGTGCGCGGCGTGGGCGAAGAGCTGTTCCCGCTCGCGCTCGATGAGCCCGGTGTCGAGTTCGCCCCGCAAGAAGCTCGGGTTGGCGAAGAGCCGCGCGAGGAAGTCCACGTTGTTGGCGACGCCCAGGATGTGGACCTTCGCGAGCGCGTCCTGCATGCGGGCAATGGCCTGCGCGCGGTCTTCACCCCAGACGATCAGCTTGGCGATCATCGGGTCGTAGTACGGCGTGATCTCGTC
>DAOMFI010000132.1:0-8079 GCA_035429725.1 Burkholderiaceae bacterium
GCAGCGCCGGCGGGATGTTCATCGTGTTGCTGGTGGCGACGAACATCACGTCCGACAGATCGAAATCGACTTCGACGTAATGGTCCTGGAAGGTGTGGTTCTGCTCGGGGTCGAGCACTTCCAGCAGCGCTGAGGCCGGATCGCCGCGGAAGTCCATCCCCATCTTGTCGACTTCGTCGAGCAGGAACAGCGGGTTGCGCACGCCGGCCTTGCCGAGGTTCTGCAGGATCTTGCCCGGCATCGAGCCGATGTACGTGCGGCGGTGGCCACGGATTTCGGCCTCGTCGCGCACGCCGCCCAGCGCCATGCGGATGAACTTGCGGTTCGTCGAGCGCGCGATCGACTGGCCGAGCGAAGTCTTGCCGACGCCCGGAGGCCCGACCAGGCACAGGATCGGCGCCTTGACCTTGTCGACGCGCTGCTGAACAGCAAGGTATTCGAGGATGCGGTCCTTGACCTTCTCCAGCCCGTAGTGGTCGTCGTTCAGCACTTTCTCGGCGTTGGTCAAGTCGTTGTTGATGCGGCTGCGCTTCTTCCATGGCAGCCCGACCAGCGTGTCGAGGTAGTTGCGCACGACGGTGGCCTCGGCCGACATCGGCGACATCAGCTTGAGCTTCTTCAGTTCCGAGTACGCCTTGTCGCGCGCGGCCTTCGGCATGCGGGCCGCCTTGATCTTCTTCTCGAGCTCCTCGAGGTCGGCACCTTCCTCGCCCTCGCCCAGCTCCTTCTGGATCGCCTTGACCTGCTCGTTCAGGTAGTACTCGCGCTGGCTCTTCTCCATCTGCCGCTTGACGCGGCCGCGGATGCGCTTCTCGACCTGCAGGATGTCGATCTCGGTCTCGAGCTGGGCAAGCAGGTGCTCGAGCCGCTCGTTCAGGCCCTGCATCTCAAGGATCTTCTGCTTCTGTTCGATCTTCAGCGGCAGGTGCGCCGCGATCGTATCGGCGAGGCGCCCGGCCTCGTCGATCCCGGCGATCGAGGTCAGGATCTCGGCCGGGATCTTCTTGTTGAGCTTCACGTACTGATCGAACTGGCTGACGATCGCGCGCCGCAGGGCCTCGGCCTCGGCGGTCGGATGGATGTCAGGGACGATCGGCACGACATCGGCCGTGAAGTGGCTCGGTCCGTCCTCGATGCGCTCGATGCGTGCGCGCTGAGCGCCTTCGACCAGCACCTTCACGGTGCCGTCAGGCAGCTTCAGCATCTGCAGGATGTTGGCCACGCAGCCGATCTCGTAGATGTCCTCGGCCGTCGGCTCGTCCTTGGCGGCGTTTTTCTGCGCCACGAGCATGATGCTCTTTCCCGCCTCCATCGCGGCCTCGAGCGCCTTGATCGACTTCGGGCGCCCGACGAACAGCGGGATCACCATGTGCGGAAACACGACCACGTCCCGCAACGGAAGCAAGGGCAGAGTGATGCGTTCGGGGGGCAGGATCTGGGTAGACATCGGGACGTCCCCTTAAATGGAAGATTCAGCGCTGGATATGGGTGCGGGTCCGGTCAATGCAAGCCCGGAGAATCTTCACGTGGGTTCAATCTAGCACGCGACGCGGACCGTCGCGTCACCGTGCGACGGGCGACAGAAGGCAGATTTATCAGCGTGGTGCGCCGGCCACTTTGGGCTGGTCGGCGTACATCAGCAACGGCTTGCCGCCGCTGATCGTGTTCTCGTCGACCATCACTTTGGCGACGTTCTTCGTGCTGGGAAGGTCATACATGACATCCAGCAGGACGCCTTCGACGATGGAGCGCAGGCCGCGCGCACCGGTCTTGCGCTTGATCGCCTTGCGGGCAATGGCCTTGAGAGCCTCCGGCCGGATCTCGAGCTCGACGCCTTCCATGTGGAACAGGCGCTGGAACTGCTTGATCAAGGCGTTCTTCGGCTCCACAAGGATCTCGACCAGCGCGTCTTCGCCCAGCTCGTCCAGCGTGGCAACGACAGGCAGCCGGCCCACCAGTTCAGGAATCAGGCCGAACTTGATCAGGTCTTCGGGCTCCACGTCACGCAGGACGTCGCCCACCGACCGCTCGCTCGCGCTCGTCACTTCGGCGCCGAAACCGATTCCGCTCTTCTCCGAACGGTTGCGAATGACCTTTTCGAGGCCGTCGAACGCGCCGCCGCAGACGAACAGGATGTTGGTCGTGTCGATCTGCACGAAGTCCTGGTTCGGGTGCTTGCGCCCGCCCTGCGGCGGCACCGAGGCGATCGTGCCCTCGATCAGCTTCAGCAAGGCCTGCTGCACGCCTTCGCCCGAGACGTCGCGGGTGATGGACGGGTTGTCGCTCTTGCGCGAGATCTTGTCGATCTCGTCGATGTAGACGATGCCGCGCTGCGCCTTCTCGACTTCGTAATTGCAGTTCTGCAGCAGCTTCTGGATGATGTTCTCGACATCCTCGCCGACGTAACCGGCTTCAGTCAGCGTGGTGGCATCAGCGATCACGAACGGGACGTTGAGAAGCCGCGCGAGCGTCTGCGCCAGCAGCGTCTTGCCGGACCCGGTCGGGCCAATCAGCAGGATGTTGCTCTTCGCGAGCTCGATGTCGTCCTTGCTGCCGAGGTGCTTGAGGCGCTTGTAGTGGTTGTAGACCGCGACCGAGAGGATGCGCTTGGCCTTGTCCTGCCCGATCACGTACTGGTCGAGGATGGCGCCGATCTCGCGCGGCGTCGGCAGGTCCGACTTGACGCCGCCGGAGCCAGCGTCCGTCGTCGTCTCGTCGCGGATGATGTCGTTGCAGAGATCGATGCACTCGTCGCAGATGAACACAGACGGGCCAGCGATCAGCTTCTTGACCTCATGCTGGCTCTTTCCGCAGAAGGAGCAGTAGAGGAGCTTCTCGCTGGAACCCTTCTTGTCCGTCATACGTGTGGAATCGTCCCCCGACTTTCGCCGCCTACGGCTGCTCGCCGCGCTTGACGAAGATCTTGTCAATCAATCCGTAGCTTACTGCATCGTCCGCGGTCATGAAGTTGTCGCGATCCGTGTCTTTCGCGATCTTTTCGACGGGTTGACCGGTCCGATCCGCCAGGATCTTGTTCAACCTCTCGCGCGTCTTCAGGATCTCCTGCGCGTGGATCTCGATGTCGCTCGCCTGGCCCTGGGCCCCGCCTGACGGCTGGTGGATCATGATGCGCGAGTTGGGCAGCGAGAACCGCTTGCCCTTGGCGCCTGCCGCCAACAAAAAGGCGCCCATGCTGGCCGCCATGCCGACGCAGATCGTCGAAACATCGGGCTTGATGAACTGCATGGTGTCGTAGATCGCAAGGCCAGCGTAGACGGAGCCGCCCGGCGAGTTGATATAGAGCGAAATGTCCTTGTCCGGGTTCTCGGACTCCAGGAACAGCATCTGCGCGACGACCAGGTTCGCCGTCTGGTCCGATACCGGCCCGACCAGGAAGATCACCCGGTCGCGCAGCAGGCGCGAGTAGATGTCATAGGCCCGCTCGCCACGGCCGCTCTGCTCGATAACGATCGGGACCATCCCCAGACCCTGCGGTTCAAGCGCCTGCGCGGCGGCATGGGGGCTCATGTGGCTCTTCATCCAACTGTCTCCTGGCTGCAACTCGTCAGCGCTGGTTATGGCCCATCAGTTCGTCAAACGCAACCGGCACATCCACGACCTTGGCGTGATCCAGTATCCAGCGCGTCACATTGTCCTCCAGCGCCATCGCCTCGAGTTCGCCGAGCCGCTTCCGGTCGGAGAGATACCAGTTGACGACGTCCTGAGGCCGCTCGTAGCTCTGGGCCAGTTCCTCCACCAGCTTGCGGATCTGGTCCGGCTTGGGCTGCAAGCCGTTGGCACGCACGATTTCGCCGACCAGCAGCCCCAGGCGCACCCTGCGCTCGGCCCGCTCGGCAAACAGCTCGAGCGGCAGCGGAGCTTCCTCGGCCTTGACGCCACGTGCGATGAGGTCGCGTCGCGCAAGGTCCGCGAGCCGCTGCTTTTCCTCCTCGACCAGCGACTTCGGCACGTCGAAGCTGGTGGAGGTGAGCAGCGCCGACATCGCGCTGTCCTTGGTCCGGGACTTGAGCCGGGTCCCGACCTCGCGATCCAGATTGGCGCGGACTTCCTTGCGCATCTTGTCCAGGTCGCCGTCGGCGATGCCGAGGGCCTTGGCGAATTCTGCGTCCAGCGCCGGCAGCACCGGTTGCTGCACCTTCTTGACCGTGACCGTGAACTCGGCCGGCTTGCCGGCCAGATTCTTCGCGTTGTAGTCGGCGGGAAAGGTCAGCGGGAAAGACTTGCTGTCGCCTGCCGCCATGCCCACGACGGCCGACTCGAACTCCGGCAGCATCCGCCCCTGGCCGACCGTGAACACGAAGTCGGTCGCGCTGCCGCCTTCGAATGGCGTGCCGTCAATGGCGCCGGCGAAGTCCACCGTGACAATGTCGTCGGCCGCAGCGGCGCGCGCGACGTCTTCGTAGGTGGCCCGCTGGCGACGCATGATGTCGAGCGTCCGATCGACCTCGGCATCACCGACCGCACAGGTGGCCTGCTGGATCTGAGTGTTCGAGAGATCGCCGACGGCGATCTCGGGGTAGATCTCGAACGTGGCCGAAAAGGCCAGGTCGCTCGACCCTTCGACCTTGCGCGGCTCGAGCCGCGGCGCGCCGGCGACCCGCAACTTGCTGGCGTTGACCGCAGAGTTGAACGCCTCGCCAACCTTGTCGTTCAGCACCTCGGCCTGCACCTGGGGACCATAGGTGGCGGCGACCATTTTCATTGGCACCTTGCCGGGGCGGAAGCCCGGCATCTTCACGCTGCGCGCCAGCTTGGCCAGCCGCGCCTGCACTTCCTTCTCGATCGCATCCGCGGGAACGGTCAGATCGAGCCGGCGCTCAAGCGCGCCCGGGGTGTCCATCGTCTGTTGCATGGTCTGGTTCTTATGTTGAGCCGCACGACCGCGGCAGGTCAGAATCGGTTGGTGCGAAGGGGGGGACTCGAACCCCCACGCCGGTGAAGGCGTCAGGACCTAAACCTGGTGCGTCTACCAATTTCGCCACCTTCGCGCCGCGGCCGCAGGCCAGCACGGCGCGGAACGAGGGGCGAATTCTAGCGGAAGGCGACACGACCGCAGTGTGAGGATGCGCTGTGCTAGCGTGATTCGCATGGGCGTCGGTCACTACGAGAACTTCCCCGTTGCATCCCTCCTCGCTCCGCCCGCGCTGCGTCCGGCCATCCGGGCGATCTACCGCTTTGCGCGCACCGCCGATGACCTCGCAGACGAAGGCGATGCCGCACCGGCCGAGCGGCTGAACGCGCTGGCCGGGCTGCACGAACAGCTCGGACGCATCGAACGCGGGCAATCCAGCGACTGGCCGGACCTGGCCGCCGCGATCCGCGACCACGGCCTGCCGGTAGCGCGGTTCCACGACCTGCTGTCAGCCTTTGAGCAGGATGTGACGACCACGCGCTACGCGACCTTCGAGACTTTGCGCGATTACTGCCGCCGCTCGGCCGATCCGGTCGGTCGCCTGCTGCTGGCGCTGTATCGCCGCGGCGACGAGCAGGCCCTGGCTCAGTCGGACGCCATCTGCACCGGCCTGCAGCTCACGAACTTCTGGCAGGACATTGCCGTGGACTGGCGCAAGGGCCGCGTCTACCTGCCGCAGGAGGACCTGCAGCAGTTCGGCGTGCCTGAGAGTCAGATCGCCACTGGCCGCGTGAACGGCGCATGGCTCGCGCTGATGCGATTCGAGGTCGAACGTGCGAGGCGATTGCTACACTCCGGCGCCCCGCTGACGCGAGTATTGCCGGGCCGCGCAGGGTTCGAACTCAGGCTGGTCGTGCACGGCGGCCTGCGCATCCTCGAGCGCATCGACGCGTGCGGCGGCGACGTATTCGGCCGCCGGCCGATGCTGGTCACGCGCGACTGGCTGCTGATGGGGTGGCGCAGCCTGCGCGGCAACGCTTTGCCCGCCTGAGGCCGCATGGGGTAACCCAGCCCGACCGACCATGACCCTCGAAGCACACTCCCGCGGCTGCGGCACGGCTCCCCTGTGCGGCGCTGCCCGCAGCCCGACGCGTGCGAGTCGCCGACCGGCACGGAAGCGGCAATGACTCCGGACGAGTACTGCCAGCAGAAAGCCGCGGCGAGCGGTTCGAGTTTCTACTATTCGTTCCTGTTCCTGCCTTCGGAGCGCCGCCGCGCCATCACGGCGGTCTACGCCTTCTGCCGCGAAGTCGACGACGTGGTCGATGAGACCCGCGATGCCGGGGTGGCGCAGGCCAAGCTCGCCTGGTGGCGCGACGAGCTTGCGGCGCTGTTCCGCGGTGCGCCGAATCATCCGGTGACGCGGGCCCTGCAGCCATTCATCGACGCGCGCTTCGGCATCACGCGCGAGCGGCTGGACGCCGTCATCGACGGCATGGAGATGGACCTGCGCCAGAACCGGTACCTCGACTATGCCGCCCTGCAACGCTATGCCCATCTGGTCGCGGGCGTCGTCGGCGAGATGTCGGCCTCCATCTTCGGATACGTCAATCCCCAGACGATCCAGTACGCGGGTCGCCTCGGATGCGCGCTGCAGCTCATCAACATCATTCGCGACGTCGGTGACGACGCGCGCCGCGGCCGCATCTACCTTCCGCTCGATGAGTTGCAGCGTCATGGCGTCAAAGCGGCCGACCTCCTGGATGCGCGTTACGTGGAGGGCTTCGTGCCACTGATGCGCTTCCAGGCCGAGCGCGCCCGTGCGCAGTACCGGGAGGCGCTGTCGCTGCTGCCGGCGGAGGACCGCCGAGCCCAACGCGCCGGATTGATCATGGGTGCCATCTACGTCGCCCTGCTCGACGAAATCGAGCGCGAGAATTTCCAGGTCCTGCAGCAGCGCATCGCGCTGACGCCGTTGCGCAAGCTGTGGATCGCGTGGAAGACCTGGGTCTCAACGTGACGACGGGTCTGAGCGTTGCCGTGGTGGGCGGTGGCTGGGCCGGCTGTGCCGCGGCGGCCGAGCTTGCTCGCCGGGGCCATCGGGTCACGCTGCTCGAGGCCGGGGGGGAACTGGGCGGGCGAGCACGCCGACTCGTGCTTGAACTTGCCGGCGCACGGCACGAGCTCGACAACGGCCAGCACCTGCTGATCGGCGCCTATTCGGCGACGGCTGCGCTGATGTCACAGGTCGGGGTGGAGCTGGACACCGCGTTTGCGCGCCGCCCGTTCGAGATCGTCTACCCGGACGGCATGCGCATGCGCGCCGCACGGCTGCCGGCACCGTGGCATCTGGCGCTTGCGCTGTTGACCGCTCGCGGCCTGGGCTGGCGCGACCGGCTGGCGCTGGCGGGATTTCTGCCGCGCGCACGAGGCCTTGACTGGACGGTGTTGCCCGACCGGCCGGCGAGCGAATGGCTGCAGCAGCTGGGGCAAACGCCGCGTCTGGTCGAGCGCATCTGGCGCCCGCTTACGCTCGCGGCACTCAACACACCGCTGGCCGAGGCCTCGGCCCAGGTCCTGGCAACCGTTCTGCGCGACAGCCTTGGCGCCGATGCGATGGCGGCCGAGATGTGGCTGCCCCGCGCGAACCTGTCCGCGGCGATGCCGAATGCCGTCGAGCGCTACCTTCTCGAACGCGGCGGCGCAGTGCGTCGGAACAGTCGGGTCGACCTCGCCCGCGGTTCCGAGCGCGGCTGGAGCCTCGCCATTCGCAGCGGCGGCGATCATGCCTCGCTCGACGTGGACGCTGTTGTGTACGCTGCTCCCGCGGCCCAGTTGCAGCGCGTCTTCGGGCTGCATGCGGACGCCATGCGGCTGCAACTGCGGATGATCGAGCGCTTCCGCTACCAGCCCATCACGACCGTGTACCTGAAATATGCGCGCGAGGCCGAGCCGCGTTTGCCGAGGCTGTTCAACGCCCTCGCCGAGGACTCGGCACGTCGCCACCACGGCCAGTGGGTGTTCAATCGGGGCGCGCTCGATGCGGCCAACGCCGGTGTGCTGGCGCTCGTCATCAGTACCGGTGGTACCCATGAAGAACCCACGCTCGATGCGCTTTGCGCCGCCGCCGCACAGCAGATGACGGACCTCTATGGTCTTCCGGCGCCGCGCGCTGCGCGCGCCGTCATCGAACGACGCGCCACCCT
>DAOMFI010000133.1:0-7996 GCA_035429725.1 Burkholderiaceae bacterium
CGCGCCCAGTCCACGCCCGACGAGTTGATCGCGATTCACTACGACAGCCGCGACAACCTGCTTGCGATGGGCGTGATCCCGCGGCCGCGCCCCATGCCGAATCCGTTCCCGGCGACAGCGGGCTTCGTTCCGGATCCGCCGCGTCCCTGAACGCGACGCTCGCCACGGCTGCCGACGTGCTGAATCCCGGCGCTGCGGCCTCGATCGGCCAGCCGAGGTTGCGGGCACAATCGCCCGCGATGAAAGCAGGGCCGACCGACGAGGAGCTGCTCGCCGCCTACGCGGCGGGCGACGCGCGTGCGTTCGGCGAGCTTTACGAGCGCCACGAGCGGCCGGTCTTCCGCTACTTTCTGCGCCAGGGTGCGGCAGCGGCGTTGGCAGAAGATCTGCTGCAGGAGACGTGGATGGCGGTCATACGCAATGCCGCGCGCTTCGAGCCGCGGGCGAAGTTCACCACCTGGCTTTACACCGTGGCGCGCAGCAAGATGATCGACCACTGGCGCGGCAAGGACGACGCCGTCAGCCTCGATGACGCCGCCAACGACCCAGACGAGACGCCGCTCGAAGTGGCGGGCAGCGACGCCGACCGCCCCGATGTGCAAGCGCTGTCGCGCGCGCAGGCGCGCGCCTTCGTCGAAGCGGTCGAGGCGCTCCCGGCCGCGCAGCGAGAGGCGTTCCTGCTGCAGGCCGAGGGCGGCCTGTCACTCGAGGAGATCGCGGTGGTGACACAGGCTGGGCACGAGACGGTCAAGAGCCGGCTGCGCTACGCGATGACGAAGCTGCGCAGCGCCATGGAGGATTGGCAATGAGCGCCGCACGGCCGCTCCGAAGGCGCTCGCGCCCCCTTTGGGGGCCGGCGCGTAGCGCCCTGGGGGCCAACCTAAGCGCCGCACGGCCGCTCCGAAGGCGCTCGGCCTTGCAGGCCGCGCTCGCGCGGGCAGGCGCTCGCCCGCTCGTCGGCACCCGGCATGCCGCAGAGCATGCCGGATGTCCAGCTCGCGCCCCCTCGGCGGGGCCGGCACTTAGCGCGTGGGGATCAACATGAGTCGGGACCGGAGCGAACGCGGCTATCGCGCGGCCACCGATGCGCTCGACGAGCGTCCGTCGGCGGCCACGCGCGCCGCGATCCTCGCCGCGGCTGCGCGCGAGGTGCAGGCGGGGCCGCGCGACGCGCGCGAACCAATCGTTGCGCCGCGCGCGACGCCACGCAAACGCTGGCCTTACGCGGCCGCTGCTGCGGTTCTGTTGTCGTCGCTGGCCGTCATGATGGCGACGCGTACCGAGCGCGAGATGCCCAGTTTCACGGCGCCGGTCGAGTCTGTGGCCGAACGCGCGGCGCCGCCCGCGCCTATGCCGTCGTCAGAGCCACCACAGTCCGCCGCAGCGCCGCCGGTATCGCAGGAAGTCGCGCCGGCACCGGTTGCCACGGCCAAACCGCAGAAGCATGCGAATGCGGAGTCTTCGCGCGTGAACGCGAAGGTCGCAGCGGGCGAGGCGAAAGTCACGCTGCCGGCCGAAGCGCCACGCGCGAAGGAAGAAGTTGCTGCCCTGCGCGATGCGCCTGCGCCGGCTGCAGCGCCAGTTCCGCCGGCGAGTGCGGAAGCTGCGCCCGCCGGGCTGCCGGCGCAGCTGGCGAAGCGTCAGGCGGCACCGCTCGAGTCGAGCGAGCGTCGTCGCAACGAGAGTGCTGACACAGCGAGCGCGGAGCCTCCAGCGCTGCGCCCGGCGCCGGCGGCGCCGCCCGCCGCCGGTGTCGGGGCCACGGGTGCGGTGCGCGCTGACGCCGACGCGTCGCACGCGCCGACGGCGAGCGAATGGCTGGAGCGGATCATCAAGCTGCGGCGCGCGGGCCGTCACGACGAAGCCGACGCCGAACTGAAGCGTTTCCGAGAGAATTATCCGCAGGTCACGGTCCCGGCCGAGGCTATGCCGGCGACCGGGACACGCTGATGCCACCTGTGCCGATGGACGATCCTTCCGCCGGCGTGGCACTGCTCGACTCGGTCACCCAGGTCACGCCGGAACATGCGGGCAAGATCGTCGTGACCGGCTCGCACGGCGGAGTCTCGGCCGCGCACTACGCCCGCGCGGTAGCGGCGCGGCTGTACGTGTTCAACGATGCCGGCATCGGCAAGGACGAGGCCGGCATTGCCGCGCTGACGTCACTCGAGGCCCAGGGAATCGCTGCCGTCACCGTCTCGCACGTGAGTGCGCGCATCGGCGAGGCGCGCGACGCCTGGGACTGTGGCGTGATCTCGAACGTCAACGCGCGCGCCGCACGCCTCGGGCTGCGACCCGGAGTTGCCTTGAAGCCCGCTGTGGCGGCGCTGACCGAAGCGGAATAGGCATCGGCTGCCGCAAACGAGCGCCGCCGTCTTCCCTTAGACAGCGTCCATCACACGCTGCAGCTTCTCGCGTACCTCGCCCGCCACGGCAACGAGTGCGGGATTGCTCGCCAGCTGTCCCATCATTGCCGGATCCATGAACTCGACCTGGATCGCGCCCTCGTCGGACTCCCGCACGACGACATTGCAGGGGAGCAGCAGGCCGACCGTCGGTTCCGCCACGAGCGCACGGCGCGCGAGCGGCGGATTGCAGGCGCCGAGGATACGGTACGGACGAACATCGATGTTGAGCTTCTTCTTCATCGTGGCCTGTACGTCGATCTCCGTCAGCACGCCGAAACCTTCCCTGGCGAGTTCTGCCGTCACCTTCTGCAGGGCGCCGTCGAAGTCGAGCGCCACCGTCTTGCCGAACCCATACGAATTCTTCATCGTCGTCTCGCTGCGCACTACGGAAAGATCAGGATGCCAGCGTTTCGGCAAAGGCATCTTGAGCCGCGCCAAGCGCGACACACTCAACCGGGTACCGGCCCGTAAACGCCTGCAACGCGAGCCGCGCCGCGTCAGCCTCGAAGGCGCGCGGCGCCGTGCGTGCCAGTGACGCAGCGGCCTCCAGCGTCCTGACCGATCCAAGCCAGCACCAGCGGTCGAACACGTGGATGTCCTCGCGCAGCCGGTCTTCGGCGCGCTCGACCAGCGCGACGGCACCTTCGTGTGGCCACGCCGGGACCAGCCAGGGCGCCAGAAGATTGCGCAGGCGTTGCGCATGATCGGCCAGCGACTCCTCGCCGACGCAGGCACCCGCACAGCGGCGCAACTGCCGCTGAAAGCAGGGAGCCCCGTCGGTTGAGCGTCGCCGCCCCTCGAGCTGCAACACCTTCATGCACAGGCCGTGCTCTGACGCGAGCGCGCCCAGCGTCTGGCGCGCGGCGGCGCGCGAGCCGAACGGCCCGTAGATCCGGCCGAAGCTATCGAGGGGCAACGTCGCGGCGGGGCGGAAGCGTGGCCGGCCATCGTCGTCCAGCTCCAGCATGACCTGGTTCAGCTTGCGGCGCAGCGCGATATTGTGCGCCGGCAGCCGCGTCTTGATGAGCTCGACCTCGCGCAGCAAGGCGCCCAGTTCGCCGGCCGTCTCCTCCCACTCGAGGCGATGGACCTCCTGCGACAGGCGCAGTTCGCGCGGCGCCCGATGCTCGGCGTTGAAGTGCCCGCTGACGCGCGCCCGCAGGTCGACGCTCTTGCCGATGTAAATGGGGTGTTCGTTCAGGCCGTAGAAAAGGTAGACACCGGGCGCGTGCGGGACGCCGTCGAGCGCGTCGGGCGGCAGATGCGACGGCAGGCTCGGGTGGCGCAGCAGCGTTGCCACCGCGAGTTCCAGTTCCGCGGGCGGATGGCGGTCGGCGAGCTTCTGCAGCAGGCGCCACAGCACGCGTGCGTCGCCCAGCGCACGGTGCCGCTGCTCGCCGTCGAGGCCGAAGCGCTCGACGATGGCGTCGAGCGTGTGCGGCGAGCGGTCGGGATACAGATGCCGTGACAGCCGCACCGTGCAGAGCGTCCGGGCGTTGAAGCTGAGCCCCGCACGCGCGAACTCGGCGCGCAGGAAGCCGTAATCGAAGCGTGCGTTGTGGGCAACGAAGATCGCACCCTCGAGCCGGTCGTACAGCTCCTGGGCGAGCGCGGAGAAGGCCGGCGCGTCGCGCACCATCTCGTTCGTGATGCCCGTCAGCCACTGGATATCAGCGGGGATCGGAACACCGGGATTCACCAGCGATGACCACTCGGTGACCCGCACGTCGTGTCCGTCCATGTCGACGACGACGACTCCAACCTCTGTCACGCGCTCGCGCTCGGGGCTCGAGCCCGTGGTTTCGACGTCGACAAAAGCCAGGCGTGGAGCGATGAAGGGCAGCATGTCGCGCGCGTTGTCCGAGGGCGATCCGGATTATCCGGCACCGCACGATCGCGAATCGCCGCGTGCATAGGCATACTGGCAGGTCAACGGCGCCGGCGGCTCACGAGGCCGCCGACCAGAACACGGAGACACACCATGACGGGCATTGCACCGACACCCTCCAGCCCGGAGCAAGGCAAGGCGCAGCGACTCGCCGAGGTCCTCGCCCTGATCGGCGCCCGCACCACCCCCGGCGAGCGGGCCATGGTCACGACCTTCTGCCAGGGCTACTTCCGGCTGGCGGACCCGGAAGACGTCTGTGAGCGCAGCGCCGAGGATCTGTACGGCATGGTGAACTCGCACCTGCAGTTCGCACGCCAGCGCGCGCCCGGCGGTCCCAAGCTGCGAGTGCTCAATCCCTCTCTGCAGGACACGGGGTTCGGGTCGCGGCACACGATCGTCGAGGTGGTCAACGACGACATGCCATTTCTCGTCGACTCGACGACGGTCGAGATCAATCGGCAGGGCCTGACGCTGCACCTGATCATCCATCCGATCTTCGCGGTCCGGCGCGACGCCAACGGCAACCTGCTGGAACTCGCGACGCGCGAGGATCGGCCGGACTGGCCGCGCGAATCGATCATGCATCTGGAGGTCGATCGCCTGTCCGATCCGGTGGCGCGTGCCGGGCTGGCCGAAGGCATCGAGCGCGTGCTCGGCGATGTCCGCGCCGCCGTGGAAGACTGGAAGGCAATGGTCGCGCAGCTGCGTGCGGTGATCCGCGAGCTCGACGAGCAGCCGCCACCGGTGCCGCGCGAGGAACTGGCCGAGTCGCGTGCGTTTCTGCAGTGGCTGACCGAGGATCACCTGCTGCTGCTCGGGTACCGGCGCAACGACCTGCACGAAAGGGACGGCGAACTGGAACTTGTGCGCGTCGAAGGCACTGGGCTCGGCATCCTGCGCGAAGCCGGTGCGGCCAAGGGCATCTCGATCAGTTTCTCGACGGCGCCGCGGGCTGCCCGCAGCCTGGCCGCCGCGCCGTCGCCGATGCTGCTGGTGACCAAGGCCACGACCCGCGCGACCGTGCATCGGCCAGGCTACGTCGACTACGTCGGCATCAAGCGCTACGACAGCAGCGGCCGCGTGGTGGGCGAGCATCGCTTCGTCGGACTGTTCACTTCGGCCGCCTACAGCACGCGCGTGACCGAAGTGCCGCTGGTCCGCGGCAAGGTGCGTGCCGTGACCGAGCGCGCCGGGCTCGCGCCGGCCAGCCATCTCGGCAAGGCGCTGACGCACATCCTCGAGACCTATCCGCGCGACGAACTGTTCCAGATCACCGTCGAAGAGCTGTCGGAGATCGCCAATGGCATCCTGCAGCTCGGTGAGCGCCAGCGCTTTCGCCTTTTCATCCGGCGCGATGCGTTCGAGCGCTTCGTCTCGTGCCTGATCTTCGTGCCGCGCGAGAATTACACGACGGAGCTGCGGCGCAAGTTTCAGTGGATCCTGCTGGAGGCCTTCAACGGATCGGCCGCCGAGTTCGACGTGCTGCTGACTGACGCCGCGCTGGCTCGCATCCACATCACAGTACGCACGACGCCGGGCCGTATTCCGGCCTATGACCGCCGCGCGCTCGAGGCACAACTGGCAGCGACGGCGCGCCGCTGGGAAGACGACCTGCGTGCCGCGTTGAGCGAAACGACCGAGGAGTCCAGCGCGGCGCAGATGCTGCGGCGCTTCGGCGCGGCGTTCCCCGCCTCCTACCGCGAGCACGTCGACCCGGTCAGTGCAGTCGAGGATCTGCACCGGCTCGAACTGCTGTCGCGCACCGAACTCGTGCTGAACTTCTATCGGCCGCGCGACGCTGCTCCCAACCGGCTCGGCTTCAAGGTCTACCGCGGCAGCGCGCCGGTGCCGCTGTCGGACTCGCTGCCGATGCTCGAACACATGGGCGTGCGCGTGCTGGCCGAGCGGCCGTACGAGATCACGCCCGACGGCGCCGAACCGATGTGGATCCACGACTTCGAGCTCGAAGCGCCGGCGGGCGACGAGCTCGATATCGAAGTCCTGGCGCCGCTGTTCGAAGACGCGTTTGCGCGCGTGTTCGAGGGTCGCGTCGAGAACGATGACTTCAACCGCCTGGTCCTTAGGGCCGGGCTGGCCGCGGACGAGATCGTCGTGCTGCGCGCATATGCGAAATACCTGCGGCAGATCGGGTTTCCGCTGTCGCAGCCGTACATCGAGGCGACGCTGTCGGCGCACCCGCGCATCGCGGGCATGCTGGCGCGCCTGTACCGGTTGCGCTTCCATCCCGCCGAACGCGACGATGCCGGCGCGGCCAGCCAGGTACGCGCGATCGAGCAGGCGCTCGACAAGGTGCCGAATGCCAGCGAAGACCGCGTGCTGCGGCAGTTGCTGGCGTTGATCCAGGCCACGCTGCGCACGAACTTCTGGCGCACCGGGGTCGGCGCCAGCGGCGCCGAGGGACCGCGCCGCAGTTTCTTGTCGTTCAAGTTCGACCCGAAGAAGGTGCCGGCGCTGCCCGAGCCGCGGCCGATGTTCGAGATCTTCGTCTACTCGACGCGCTTCGAAGGCGTGCACCTGCGCGGCGGCAAGGTCGCGCGCGGTGGTCTGCGCTGGTCTGACCGGCCGGAGGACTTCCGTACCGAAGTGCTGGGTCTCGTAAAGGCGCAGATGGTGAAGAACACCGTCATCGTGCCGGTGGGCAGCAAGGGCGGCTTCGTGCTGAAGAAGGCGCCGCCCGCGACCGACCGCGAAGCCTTCATGAAGGAGGGCGTGGCCTGCTACCAGGACTACCTGCGCGGGCTGCTCGACCTCACCGACAATCTCGTGCAGGGCAAGGTCGTGCCGCCGCCGCAGGTGGTGCGCCACGACGGCGACGATCCCTATCTGGTGGTCGCGGCCGACAAGGGCACGGCGACGTTCTCCGACTTTGCGAACGCGATCAGCGCCGAGTACGGCCACTGGCTGGGAGACGCGTTCGCCTCGGGCGGCAGCGCGGGCTACGACCACAAGGGCATGGGCATCACGGCGCGTGGCGCGTGGGAGAGCGTCAAGCGACACTTCCGCGAGATGGGCATTGACACGCAGACGACGGACTTCACCTGCGTCGGGGTTGGTGACATGTCGGGCGACGTGTTCGGCAACGGCATGCTGCTGTCGAAGCACATCCGGCTAGTTGCCGCGTTCGACCATCGGCATATCTTCATCGACCCGTCACCCGATGCGGCGCAGAGCTTTGCCGAGCGCGAACGCGTGTTCGCGCTGCCCCGCTCGTCCTGGGCCGACTATGACGCCCGATTGATCTCGGCCGGCGGCGGCATCTGGTCGCGCGCCGAGAAGTCCATTCCGGTGTCGCCGCAGGCGCGGGCCGCGCTCGGCATCGCCGCGGCGCAGCTGACGCCGACCGAACTGATCTCGGCGATTCTGCGCGCACCGGTGGACCTGCTCTACAACGGCGGCATCGGCACCTACGTCAAGGCATCCACCGAGGGCCATGGTGACGTCGGCGACCGGGCCAACGACGCGGTGCGCGTCAATGGCGCCGAACTGCGCTGCAAGGTGGTTGGCGAAGGCGGCAACCTGGGCTTCACGCAGCGCGGCCGCATCGAGGCGGCGCTCAACGGCGTCCGGCTCTACACCGATGCGATCGACAACTCGGCCGGCGTCGACACCTCGGACCACGAGGTCAACATCAAGATCCTGCTGAGCCTGCCGGTGGCGGAAAGCCGCATCACGCTCGAGC
>DAOMFI010000134.1:0-6132 GCA_035429725.1 Burkholderiaceae bacterium
CTCCATCTCCTCGGCGATCGCCAGCATGTACGACGGCGTCACCATGATGATGTCGGGCCGGAAGTCCGCGATGATCTGCACCTGCCGCTCGGTCATGCCGCCCGAGATCGGGATCACCGTGCAGCCGAGCTTCTCGGCACCGTAATGCGCACCCAGCCCGCCGGTGAACAATCCGTAGCCGTACGACACGTGCACGATGTCGCCGGCGCGGCCGCCGGCGGCACGGATCGAGCGCGCCATCACCGTGGCCCAGGTGTCGATGTCCTTCGCGGTGTAGCCGACCACGGTCGGCTTGCCGGTCGTTCCGCTCGACGCATGCAGCCGCACGACCTTCTCACGCGGCACGGCAAACAGGCCGAACGGATAGTTGTCGCGCAGGTCCTTCTTCAGCGTGAACGGAAACTTCGCAAGGTCCGCCAGTGTCTTCAGATCCGACGGCTTGACCTTCGCCGCGTCGAACGCCTTGCGGTAGTGCGCGACGTTTTCGTAAGCGTGGTTGAGCGACCAGCGCAGGCGCTCCAGTTGCAGCGCCTGCAGTTCAGTGCGCGAGGCGCGCTCGATCGGCTCGAGGTCGGCGGGCGCGGGTTTCTTGACCGGCATCGTTCGTCTCCTAGAGTTGAACGACCTGCTTGCCCTTCATCGTGTGCGAGCGGCCTCGCATCACCATCACCGTCTTGCCGTCCTGGTTCGTGACCTTGATGTCGTAGACCCCGGTGCGGCCGGTGCGCGCCACTTCATGGCACTCCGCCACCAGACGATCTCCTTCGTGGGCCGGCGCCAGGAAGTCGACAACGATGCCCGAGGCGACGGTGACTTCGTTATAGCTGTTGCAGGCGAACGCGAACGCGGAATCGGCTAGCGTCGTGATGAAGCCGCCGTGGCAGATCTTGAAACCGTTCAGCATGTCGGGTCGTACCGACATCGCAATTCGTGCATAGCCGGGGCCGACGGCCTCAATGTGCATGCCGAGCCCGCGCGAGGCGGCGTCGTCCATGAACATGCCGAGCTTCACCGCTTCGGCGATCGCATGTGCGTCGTGTGCCATCGAATCAGTCATGGAAGGAGGCCCCGGTGTAGCCCTTGCGGGTGATCAAGGCGGAAGTGCGGTAGCGCTCCTCGCCGTAGTGCTCGCGCAGGTTGGCCAGCGTGCGCGCGAAGACACGCAGCCCGACCTGTTCGGACCATTCCATCGGTCCGCGCGGATAGTTGACGCCGTAGCGCATCGCCACGTCGATCGCATCGACACTGCAAACGCCGTGCGCCACGGCGTCGGCCGCCTCGTTGACCAGCATGGCGATCAGGCGCATCACGACCAGCCCAGCTACGTCATCGAGAGGTGAGCAGGCGAAGCCAGCCCCTGTCAGCGTCGCACACACCGTCCGGAAGGCCGCCATGCCGCACTGGTCGGCACGCGCCAGCCCGAGGCGCGGCGTCGTCGCGTAGTCCAGCGCCAGGTCGAACAACACCAGGTGTTCGTGCTTCTCTTCCATCGCGCGGCGGGTCGCCGGACGGCCGTCGGTCATCATCAGGCGTGCCGGGCCGATCTCCAGCCAGCCCGACGACACATCCTGCGCCGCGCGCGGCCCCTGTACGCGCACGACGTCGACACCGCCAGCCTCGAGCCGCGTGATGATCGGCGTGGCAATGCCCAGCGAGCCAACGGCGACCACACGCCGTACCGGCTCGGCGCCGGTTTCGACCTGCGGGGCAGGCACCGCTACGCCACCGCGGTAGTCATAGATGCCGCGCCCGGTCTTGCGTCCGAGCCGGCCGGCGCGCACCAGTTCCTGCTGTGCCAGGGACGGCGCATACCGACGCTCGCCGAACGTGGCCTCGAACACCGACGTGCTGACCGACAGGTTCACATCATGTCCGATCAGGTCCATCAGCTCGAACGGCCCCATTGGGAAGCCGCCGCAGTCGCGCACGATCGCGTCGATCGTGGCCGGGTCGGCCGCCCCTTCGGTGTAGGCGCGCCACGCCTCGCCGTAGAACGGACGCGCGATGCGGTTGACGATGAACCCCGGCGTGGATTTCGCAAAGGCAGGCTTCTTGCCCCAGGCCTCGGCGGCCGTGAACACCGCTTGCGCGGTCTCAGGCGCGGTCTCGACACCGCTGATGACCTCGACCAGCTTCATGCGCGTGGCCGGATTGAAGAAGTGCATGCCGACGATGCGCTCGGGATGCTTGAGTCCTGCCGCGATCGCCGTGACCGACAGCGACGAGGTGTTGGTCGCCAGGATGCAGCCGGGACTCACAATTCCTTCGAGCTGCGCCAGCAGCGCCCGCTTGACGCTCAAATCTTCGACGATCGCCTCGATAACCAAGCCGCACGCCGCAAAGTCCATCAGCTCCGCCGGCTGGATGCGCGCGGGCACGTCGCGCGCGTCTTCCGCGCTGACCTTGCCGCGGCCGGCGAGTGCCTGCAACGCCTTGGACATCGCAGCAACCGCGCGTTCGACGGCGCCGGCCTGGGCGTCGGCCAGGAGCACACGATGACCGGCCTGCGCCGCGACCTGCGCGATGCCGGCCCCCATGGCGCCGGCGCCAACGACACCGATGACGGTCTCCCGCGCAAGAGCCGGCGCCATCGCTAGTTCCCGCTGAAGCGCGGCGCGCGCTTTTCCATGAACGCCGTCACGCCCTCGTGATAGTCGGCCGAGCGACCGAGTTCGCGCTGGAAGTCGCGTTCGAGATCGAGCGACGCCTCGAACGACAGCTTCATGCCGGTTTCAACGGCTTCGCGCGTGCGGACGTAGCTGCGGGTCGGCCCCGCCGCCAGCTGGCGCGCCGCGGCCAGCACGGTCGGCATCAGTTCGTCGTCCTCGACCGTGCGCCAGATCAGGCCCCACTCCTCCGCCTGCGCGGCCGGGAGCTTGTCGCCCAGCAACGCCAGACCCATCGCGCGCGCCGGGCCAACCAGCCGCGGCAGCCACCAGGTGCCGCCGCAGTCGGGCACCAATCCGAGCTTGGAGAACGACTGGATGAAGCTGGCCGACTTCGCCGCGAACACGAGGTCGCACGCAAACGGGATATTCGCGCCGGCGCCGGCCGCCACGCCATTGACCGCGCAGACGGTCGGCATCCGCAGCCGCCGCAGACGCAGCAGCAGCGGCTTGTAGTAGTTCTCGATCGAAGCGCCGAGGTCGAGAGCCTCGCTGCCCGGCGCCACCGCGCGGTCCGCGAGATCCTGCCCTGCGCAGAAGCCGCGGCCGGCACCGGTGAGCACAAGGCACCGCACCGAAACGTCGGCATCGACGGTGTCGAGCGCCGCACGCACCTCGCCGTGCATCGCGACGGTGAAGCTGTTCAGCCGGTCGGGACGGTTGAGTGTCAGCGTTGCCACGCCGTCCGCCACGTCCAGGCGGACGGTCTCGTACGAAGCCATCGGGAAGACTCCTCGGCCGGCGCGACGACGAAATGCGACGCAATGCGATTCGTTGACCGTCCGTTCAATCAATAGTAGCGTTGCCCGTTCCCCGATGACAAGCGCCCGGCCGGCTGCATCCGCGCCCGCCGGCGCTTCTGCGTCGCAACACCCCGGAGGTCCCGTTGACGCACCCGCTACTTGAGAAGCACCGCGCCACGCTCGAGGGCGCGCTCGCCGCCATTCAGACGCGCGGATTCTGGTCCGCCTACCCGGAGCAGCCGAGCCCGAAGGTCTACGGCGAATCCGCCAACGACGAAGGCAAGGCAGCGGCTCTGGGTCACGCCGGCCGCCACTTCGAACTCGACCAGCCCGGACAGAAGGGCTGGGTCGCCAGCGAGCATTCTCCGTACGGCGTCCCGCTCGAGGTGCAGTACCCGGCCTGCGAACCTCAGGCGCTGGTCGACGCGGGACTCGCGGCGATGCCGGCATGGCAGCGGCTCGGCCCCGATGGCCGCACCGGCGTGCTGCTCGAAGCGCTGGCGCGCATCAACAAGGCGAGTTTCGAGATCGCGCACGCGGTCATGCTGACCACCGGCCAGGGCTGGATGATGGCGTTCCAGGCCGGCGGTCCGCATGCACAGGATCGCGGCCTCGAAGCGGTCGCTTATGCCTGGCGTGAGATGCGCTTTGTCCCGCGCGAGGCGCGCTGGGAGAAGCCGCAGGGCAAGAATCCGCCGATCGTGATGGAAAAGCGTTTCGAGATCGTCGGTCGCGGCGTGGCGCTGGTGATCGGCTGTGGAACGTTCCCGACCTGGAACACCTATCCGGGCCTGTTCGCGGCGCTTGCGACCGGCAACCCCGTGATCGTGAAACCGCACCCGAACGCCATTCTTCCGGCAGCGATCAGCGTGCGCATTATCCGCGACGTGCTGGCGGAAAACGGCATCGACCCGAACCTGGTCACGCTTGCGGTGACGGACGACCCGAAGGTCACGCAGGCACTGGCGACGAACCCTGCCGTGAAGTCGATCGACTTCACCGGCAGCAACGCCTTCGGCCGCTGGCTGGCCGATCATGCGCGGCAGGCGCAGGTCTACGCCGAGCTCGCAGGAGTGAACAACGTCGTCATCGAGTCGACCGACGCCTACAAGGCGATGCTGAAGAACCTCGCGTTCACGCTGAGCCTGTACTCGGGCCAGATGTGCACGACGACGCAGGACATCTTTGTGCCGGCCGGCGGCATCGAGACCGATGAAGGCCACAAGAGCTTCGACCAGGTCGCAGCGGATCTCGGCGCCGCGGTCGACAAGCTGCTGTCGGATGCCGCAGTCGCGACGGCCGTGCTGGGAGCTATCCAGTCGCCAGACACGCTCAAGCGCATCGAGGAAGCGCCATCACTGGCGGACGTCGTACTCGCGTCGCGCAGGATCGAACATCCGGAGTTCCCCGCCGCCACGGTGCGCACGCCCGTGCTGCTGAAAGCCGACCCGACGCGCGCGTCAGCCTACCTGCAGGAGCGCTTTGGGCCGATCAGCTTCGTCGTCAAGGTACCCGACGCGATGGCCGCGGTTGCGCTGTCGGAGCAAACCGTCAAGGAGCACGGCGCACTGACCGTAGGCCTTTACTCGACGAACCAGGCCGTCATCGACGCGATGACTGCGGCAACGCTGCGCGCCGGAGTGTCGCTGTCGATCAACCTGACCGGGAACGTCTATGTGAATCAGTCGGCGGCGTTCTCGGACTACCACGCGACCGGCGCCAATCCGGCCGCAACAGCGAGCTACACCGACTCCGCCTTCGTTGCGAACCGCTTCCGCGTCATCCAAAGGCGGTGGCACGCAAATTAGGCGTCGCTCGTGTACGCGAGCCTTCGGCTCGCACGTGCACTCGCGCCGATTGAGTTAGGCGGTCGGGCTTCGGGCGGCCGGGCGCCCGACCGCAGTACAACTGCTTGCAGGAGGAACGATGCCGTGTTTCGAGATTGACGGCGTGATACCCGTGGTCGACCCGACCGCGTTCGTGCACCCGATGGCCACGTTGATCGGCGACGTCATCGTCGGGCCGGGCTGCTATGTCGCTCCGGGCGCAAGCCTGCGCGGCGACTTCGGCCGCATCATTCTCGAGCGCGGCAGCAACGTTCAGGACTGCTGCGTGATGCACGGATTTCCGGGCACCGACACGGTTGTCGAAGAGGACGGCCACATTGGCCACGGCGCCATCCTGCACGGTTGCGTCGTGAAACGGAATGCCATGGTCGGCATGAACGCGGTCGTGATGGACGAGGCTGTCGTCGGCGAATCGGCCATCGTCGCGGCCTGCGCCTTCGTCAAGGCCGGCATGGTCATTCCGCCGCGCTCGCTGGCGGTCGGCACGCCGGCGAAGGTGATCCGGCACCTGTCGGACGAGGAAGTGAGCTGGAAGGTGAGCGGCACGCGCAGTTACCAGGATCTCACGGGCCGCAGCCTGCGAACACTGAAGGAAGTGCCACCGCTCGCTGCGGTCGAGGCGGACCGCAAGCGTATCGCCATCGACGTTGAAGGCGTCGTGCCCCTGGTGGCGACCAGGCGCGATTAACTCGCGAGGGAATCGCGGGCCGCTGCGATCGCGGCACGCAGCGTTTCGAGATCGCCCACCTGGTTCGCGAGCAGCAGGATGAGGCGCGCGTTGAGCGCCGCGCTCTGCGCCTCCGTCAGGCCGGCATGCGCGTCGATCAGTGCCTGATAGAAGTCATCCGGCTGAGCAATGTTGGGATCGGTGTTCAG
>DAOMFI010000134.1:6232-7887 GCA_035429725.1 Burkholderiaceae bacterium
TGCCCTCCCCGCCCCTGGGCGCGCACCAGCGCCTCGCGGATTTCCGCCACTTTGGGTGCGCGCCACCGCGCCGCCACGTGCTGGTCTGGCCGCAGCAGATAGGCGGTCCCGGCGGCGCCGTCATAGCGCTGTCGTATCAGTCCATCGCTATCCTCGATGACGCGACAGTCGGCGGGTTCATCACCCGCGGCCTGCGGCACGACCAGCGCGACACTGAGTTCACCACCGAGCGAACGCCTGACTTCATCCAGCCATTGGGGCGTGACGGGAGCGAACACCAGAAGATCGAACCGCCCACCCAACTGATTCAGGAGCCACGCGGCACGCCCGTGCACGCGCGCCGGCGCGTCGGCGGCAGGGGCGCCAGGCACCATCGCTCCGCTGAACGCGTCGCGGTCGAGCGTTGAAAGCGGGCTCGCACGGTGCGTCGTGGGAAGTGACAGTCGACCGCTGTTCACGAGCCGGCGCGCAAAGGGATATCGGCGCGACAGATCCAGGACCGCATCGCGGAAGACGCGACTTACCGTGCTCTTGGGCGTGATGAAGTCGGTCGCACGCGTGGAGTTGAGGATGTTCTCGTCGGCCGCCTCGACGCGCTCGCGGTCATAGCTGTCGAGCAGTGACGCGGGCGACTGTCCGCGCAGCACTCGCGCCAGTTTCCAGCACAGATTGTCAGTGTCCTGGAAGCCGCTGTTGGCCCCCCGCGCACCGAACGGAGACACCTGATGGGCCGCGTCGCCGGCAAAGATCACGCGCCCGTGCACGAAGCGATCGAGCCGCCGGCACTGGAAGGTGTACACGCTGACCCACTCCAGCTCGAACGGTCGATCGTCGCCGAGCATTGCCCGGATGCGCGGGGTCACCCGCTCGGGCTTCTTCTCTTCGTCGGGATCGGCCTCCCAGCCCAGCTGGAAGTCGATACGCCAGACGTCGTCGGCCTGCCGATGCAACAGCACCGACTGGCCCGGATGAAACGGAGGATCGAACCAGAACCAGCGCTCCGTCGGGAACTCGCCCTTCATGTGCACATCGGCGATCAGGAAGCGATCACGGAAGACCTGCCCCTTCCACTCGAGTCCCAGCATGTCGCGCAGTGGGCTGCGCGCGCCGTCGGCGGCAATGACGTAGTCGGCGGCGATCGTGTAGTGACCGTCCGGAGTCTCGATGTCGAGCCGGACTTCGGCGTCGCCGCGCTCGATGCCCACGGCCCGGTTGCGCCAGCGCACGCGGTGCCCGAGTGCCCCCAGACGAACGACCAGCGCCTCTTCGAGGTGGTACTGCTGCAGGTTCACGAAGGCCGGTCGCCGGTGGCCCGCCTCCGGCAGCAGATCGAAGCGGTAGGCCAGCTCGTCGTGAAAGAAGACCTTGCCGACGCTCCAGCTCACTCCACGCGCACAGACCGGCTGACCGCAGCCGAGCCGGTCGAGTATTTCCAGCGCGCGCTTCGCGTAGCAGATTGCGCGCGAGCCGACACTGACCGTGTTGTTGTCGTCGACGATGATGAAGTCGATGCCGTACTGCGCCAGATCGATCGCGGCCGCGAGCCCGATCGGTCCGGCACCGACGATCGCAACCTGCGTGCGGGCCACCACGCCGCTCGTGATCTCGAGCGGCGTCACGTACGGGTACTCAGGAGGTCTGTAGGTCGATGGCAT
>DAOMFI010000135.1:0-1446 GCA_035429725.1 Burkholderiaceae bacterium
AGCGGAGCCGACCAACTAGTCGGAGCGAGTGCACGTGCGAAGGCCCGACGCCGTCGGGCCTTCGCGTACACGAGCGGCGCCTCGCGCCTAGAATTGCGCGCTTTGCCCCCGGCCCTTGGGCCCCCGATGATTCTCTTCGCGTCCACGATCCTGCTGTCGGCGTTCCTGCTGTTCCTGGTGCAGCCGATCATCGCCAAGCAGATCCTGCCCTGGTTCGGGGGCAGCTCCGCCGTCTGGATCACCTGCCTGGTGTTCTTCCAGGTGCTGCTGCTGGCCGGCTACACGTACGCGCACGTGATCACGCGGCACTTCTCGTTGCGCCGGCAGACGCGGCTGCACATCGTCCTGCTGCTGGCGAGCCTGCTTTTCCTGCCGATCATTCCGAGCGCAGCGCTCAAGCCGACGGCGGATGCCGATGCGGCGCTGCGCATCCTGCTGCTGCTCGCGGCCACGATCGGCCTGCCGTACTTCCTGCTGTCGACGACCGGCCCGCTGCTGCAGAAGTGGGTGGCGCCGCACTTTCCGGAAAAGTCCGTCTATCGGCTGTTTGCACTGTCGAACTTCGGTTCGCTGATCGGGCTGCTTGCCTTCCCGTTCGCCGTTGAGCCCTTTGCCACTTCCACGACCCAGTCGATGGTGTGGAGTGCGGCCTATGCGGCGTTCGTTTTCGTTTGCGGCTGGTCGGCGTGGAAGGTCGGCCTGCAGGACGGGCCGCACATCGCGTCGCTGGATTCCGTCCCCGCTGCCTCCAGCGAGCCGGCGCCCGCGCCGCGCGCGCGGGACTACCTGCTGTGGCTGGCGTTTTCGGTGCTCGGCTCGGTGATGCTGCTGGCATCGACCAGTCACATCACCCAGAACATCGCCTCGGTTCCCTTCCTCTGGGTGCTGCCGCTGTCGCTTTACCTGCTGACCTTCGTCATCGCCTTCGAGGGGCGCGGCGGGCGGGGCTGGTATGAACAGAACTGGTGGCTCTTCATCACGCTGCTGCTGATCGTCGGCATGGCCGCCGGGTTGTCGGCCGCTCGTGGCGTCATGGACGTCGGCCTTGCTGTTCCGCTTTACACGCTTGGCATGTTCATGGCGGTGCTCTTCTGCAACGGTGAACTCGCGCACCGCAAGCCGGCACCGAAGTTTCTGACGCACTTCTACCTGATGGTCTCGCTCGGAGGTGCTCTCGGAGGCCTGTTCGTCGGACTGGTCGCGCCGCGCATCTTCCCTGCGTATCTCGAGCTGCCGCTGGCGCTCGTGCTGCTCGCAGGGCTCGCGGTCGTCGTCGCCTGGCGCAACAAGTGGCTTGTCGGGCCGGCGGTCGTCGCCTCGCTCGCCACGCTCTGGTATGCGGGCGAGTATCTCCAGTTCATGCGCGACGACGTGGTGTTCATGCAGCGCAACTTCTACGGCACGCTGCGCGTGCGGGAACAGGGCAGCGGCGACCATCAGGTGCGG
>DAOMFI010000135.1:1546-7613 GCA_035429725.1 Burkholderiaceae bacterium
GGGGGCGTGCTGGCAGTGCACATATCCAACCGCTTCCTCGACCTGAAGCCGGTGCTGGCGAACATTGCAGCAGCCGAGGGCCTGCAGGTGCGCCTGGTCAGCGATCATCCCGCCGAACCGGCTTCAACGACCGACTGGGTGCTGCTCTCGGCCACGGCAGAGCCATTCAAGGCCGTGGAACTGGCGGTGGCCGAGCCGATCGCGCCGACGCCCGGATTCTCGCTCTGGACAGATCAGTTCAACAATCTGCTCGACGTGTTGAAGTCCAGCCCGCTCGAGGAATTCAAGCGCCTGTTCACAGGTTGAGTCCGGCATGGCAACGATCTGAGATACTTCCGGCGGCCGAATTCATCCGGCAGCGCGAATCCGCCTCAGCTACCACGCATCTTTCGCAGGAACCTCCGATGTCCCAAACGCGCAAGCCGCGCATCGTCATCCGCAATTCCAAGATCCATGGCCGCGGCGTGTATGCCGCACGCAAGCTCGCCGCCGGCGAACGCATCATCGAGTACAAGGGCGAGCGCATCACCTGGAAGGAGGCCGACCGCCGTCCGCCTTCGGATCCCGACGATCCGAACCATACGTTCTTCTTCTCGCTGTCGGACGGCAAGACCGTCATCGACGCCAACGTCAACGGCAATGCGGCACGCTGGATCAACCACTCGTGCGAACCGAACTGCGAGAGCGAGGAGACGGACGACGGCCGCGTTTTCATCGAAGCCCTGCGCGACATCCGCCGCGGCGAGGAGCTCAATTACGACTACGGACTCATCATCGACGAACGGCTCACGCCCACGTTGAAGAAGCAGCATGCATGCCGCTGCGGCTCGCCCAACTGCCGTGGCACGATGTTCGCCCTCAGGACCCGAAAAAAGAAGGACGCCAAATGAACCTGATGTACTCGATGTCGGTGCCGGTCTTCGCGAAGACGCTCGGCAACCTTTCCGCCATCCTTGACAAGGCTGCGGCGCATGCCGAGGCGAAGAAGATCGATCCGGCCGTTCTGCTGGCAGCGCGGCTGTATCCGGACATGTTCCCCCTGACCAAGCAGGTTCAGGTGGCGTGCGACTTCGCCAAGGGCACCGTTGCGCGGCTGGCGGGCGAGGAGCCGCCCAAGTACGACGACAACGAGACGACGATCGAGGCGCTCAAGGCGCGCATCGCGCGGACGGTCGACTACGTGCAGGGCTTCCAGGCGGCTCGCTTCGCCGGTGCGGAGGAGCGGGACGTGCAGATGAAGATCCGCGACCAGACGCTGAGCTTCAAGGGACTTCCCTATCTCGCCCACATGGCGCTGCCGAATTTCTTCTTTCACGCCACGACCGCCTACGACATCCTGCGCCACAACGGCGTCGAACTCGGCAAGCGCGACTTCATCGGCGCGATCTAGGCCGCGCGACGGGCGGGCGCAGGGCGAACCTCCGGCCACCGATCCGGTCGAATCCGCCATGACCCGCTCGCCCACCCTTTCCCTGCGCCGCTGGCTCGCGGCGATCGCCGTCGCTCTCATCGGACTGGGGACCGTCGCCGGCTGCACCTCGCTCGACGAATGGCAGCGTCAGGCGATCTTCAACCCGGCGCGTGATAACCCGCGCTGGTTCGCCGAGCCGCTCGACGGCACCGAGGAGTACGACGTCCGCCTCGCCAATGGCGACACGCTCCACTTCTGGTATGTACCGCAGAAGGACTCCGCAGGCGCACCGACGGTGCTCTACCTGCACGGCGCCCGCTGGAACATGAACGGCAGCGTCTTCCGCATCGCGCGGTGGCACGATCTCGGCTTTAACGTGCTGGCCGTCGACTACCGGGGCTTCGGCAGGAGCACCGAGATCCTGCCGTCGGAGGCAACGGCTGGCGAAGACACACGCGCGGCCTTCGACGAACTGGTGCGGCGTCAACCGGACGCCACCCGGCGCTACGTCTATGGACACAGCCTGGGCGGTGCCCTGGCGATCGACCTCGCGAGCCAGTTGCCGGCCGACCAACTGAGAGGCTTGATCGTCGAAGCGACATTCACGTCGATTCCCGACCTCGTGAAAGGCATGCGCTGGGGATGGGTGCCGGGCATCGGCCTGGTGGTCACGCAGCGCTTCGATTCGTCGGCGCGCATCGAGAAGGTCACCGTCCCGCTGCTGATCCTGCACGGCACGGCGGACAACGTTGTGCCGCACACGATGGCCGACGAGCTCTACCAGCGCGCCGGCAGCCGCGACAAGCAGGTCGTCAAGCTGGAGGGCGCGACCCACTCGGGCATGCGCGGCTCGGCCTCGGCCTACCGCGAGGCCGTGCTGTCGTTCACGCAGGCGACCGCGACTACTGCGGCCTCTTCAGCGGCAGCCAGCGCCACAGCCGTCGCGGACTGACGCCGCGGACCGCGAGGATTCCGGCTATCTGCCGGCGCGCCGTGGCCGTTCCTTGAGTCCGGTGACTTGCCCGATACGCCACGGCCGCATGCCGAGCGCCAGTCCCACGGACCGACGCTGCTCCGGCGGCAGGGTGCTGTCCAGTTCGGCGAGCTCGTTGAACTCCGCGGCCAGCCGGTCGATCTTGCGCTCCAGCACCGCGAACGAAGCCGCCGAGACATCCCGGAATTCGAAGCGGAAGTGCCCGCCATGTCGGTCGAACTCGACGGCGAGGAACTCCGCCATCGCGCGCTGGCCATGCCGGGCGCGGATCGCACCACTCGGCCGCAACCGCAGATTGCGACTGACGCGGAGTTTCACGCGACTGCCGGGCAGCAGTTCGATCAGTCCCATCCGATCGAGCCGCGCCAGCAGACGCGTGAGCACCGGCTCGCCGAGTTCGTAGCGCTCCAGGATCCGCGCCGGCTGCCAGTCATTGAACAGCAGGTAGAACACCCCCATCAGCTGCGGCTCGGCCGCGAGCGCATGCTCCTGCGCCTCGGTCATCTGCTGCGGCGCGTCGGTCGCGCCGCGAGCCAGCCGGGCCAGTTCGAAGAAGTCCATCTCCAGCCACCGCAGCACGGTCTCCAGCCGCTCCAGCGTGAACGTGTGCTGCGAAAAGAGCCGCTTCACGCTCGCTTCGGACAGTCCGACCCCGGCCGCCAGGTCGGCGTAGGTCAGGCGTCGGCTCTTCAGCACGCGCTTCAGCGCGTCGATCAGCTGCTCGGTCATGCGTGTCGCCCCCGTCGTCCTTCGGTATCGGGAAACGATACCCGATCTGGCAAGGCTCGGATTCCGGCAGTTTCGCGGCACCGTGGCGTCGCCGCGATGTCGCGGCTCACCGAACGAGCACTCCATGAGCTCCCTGCTTGCACAAGGCGTCGCCACCGTCCTGCTGGCCGACTTCGTATCCGGTCTCGTGCACTGGGCCGAGGACGCCTATGCGCGTCCCGCGACGCCCCTGCTCGGACGCATCGCCCATGACAACCTGCGCCACCACTGGCGTCCGCGCGAATTCCTGGCCCGCTCCTGGCTGCAGAGTTCGTGGGACCTCTTGCTCGCCGGTGTCGTCGTCATCGGCGCAGCCGCTGCGACGGGCTGGCTGTCGTGGCACGTGTTCCTCTTTGCGGCGCTGGTCGCCAACGCCAACCAGATCCACAAGTGGGCGCACATGAACCGGAGCGAGCTGCCCTTCGTCGTCGGCGTGCTGCAACGGCTCCATCTGCTGCAGACTCCGCGTCATCATGGACGCCATCACACGGGGACCCGCACCACACACTACTGCGTGATCACCAACTTCCTGAACCCGCTGCTCGAAGAGGTCGGCCTGTGGTCGCGACTCGAAGCCGCGATCGAGCGGTGGTTCGGGGTAAGGCGCCGCAACGAAGCCGAGGAATTGGCGTTGCTCGGCCTGCCGGCGCGCACGACTGCGCTCAAGGCCTGCATGCAGTGCGCGATGCAGCCCGGCTGAAGCCTAGGCGGCAAAGGGCGCTGCCGCGCGCAGGTCGAGGACGAACGGACCGGCCTGCCGGTCCGAGATCTGCAGACCGACTGCGATGATCCGACCCGGGTCGAGGTCGGGTGCCACCACCGGACGACCGCGCAAGCTGGCCTTGAATGCGGCGAGCGGGAGCCGGATCTCCTGCTCGCCGCCGGTGGTTTCGAACTTCCCCTGATAGTGAAACGGCTCGCGCGCATTCGAGGCAACGCTGCGCGTGAATACCGTGAGGCGGTAGTGCTTGCCGTCACCGTGCACGCGCAAGGCGAATCCCCCCACAGGCCCGCGGGACAGGGCCTCTTGCAGCGAGCAGGCACAGCGCGCCGAAGCGAAGCCGCCCCCGTGCTCCAGCGAAACCCTGCCCTCGAACCGCAGCCCGCCACCCGGCGCCGCCAGGATGCGCGAAGTCGACATACCGCCCATGACACTGTCGTTGACGACCTGCCACTCGGCGGGGTCCAGAGTCACTCCATACTCGGACATATCCATTGCAAGAAGGCAGAACGCCCTCATTCTAAGAACGGGTGTGGCCGCAGGGCGCTTGACCCCGCTCAAGCGCGCGACTTACCTGTCGATTGCCTGCCGTGCGAAGGACTACAGTGCCCACGATGGATGACTCCCGCACCGCCACCATGCCAGAAGGCACACCGGCCCCGGCGCCGGAGCGCATCGTGCTGCCCGTGCAGGGCATGACGTGCGCCAGTTGCGTAGCCCACGTCGAGAAGGCGCTTGCCAAAGTGCCCGGCGTGACGCACGTCGCGGTCAATCTCGCCACCGAGTCGGCCGCGGTCGAAGGCCATGCGCTCGAGCCAAGGTCGCTGGTGCATGCCGTCGATGCCGCCGGCTACGCCGTGCCACTGCAGACGGTTCGCCTTGAGATTGAGGGAATGACCTGCGCGACCTGTGTCGCGCGGCTTGAAAAAGCGCTGCGCGCCGTGCCGGGCGTGTCGAACGTCGGCGTCAACCTCGCATCCGAGTCTGCCCAGGTCGAGCTGGTCGCCGGCGCGGCGACCGTGCGCGACTTGATCCAGGCCGTCACCGCGGCCGGCTACAGCGCCACCGCACCCTCCGAAACGACCACCGCAACGCCCGTCGATCGCACACGCGGGTTGCAGCGCGATGCACTGCTCGCACTCGTCCTCGCACTGCCGCTTCTGGTCGGTACGCACCTGCCGCTATTCGGCTTCGAGTGGTCCATGCCGGCCTGGCTGCAATGGCTGCTGGCAACGCCGGTCCAGTTCTGGTGCGCGCGACGCTTCTACGTTGCCGCGGCCAAGGCCGTGCGGGCAGGCACCGGCAACATGGATCTGCTGGTTTCGCTCGGGACGCTGGCAGCCTACGGCCTTTCGCTCTACCTCTGGCTGGAGGGCGGCGAGGATCACGGCGCCACACATGCGCCACACTTGTACTTCGAGGCCGCGGCCGTGGTCATCGCGCTCGTGCTGCTCGGCAAGTGGCTGGAGGCACGCGCGAAATTCCAGACGTCCGAGGCCATCCGTCTGCTCGCCGCGCTGCGGCCGACCGTTGCGAACGTGCTGCGCGACGGCCACACAATCGAGGTCCCGGTGGAAGAATTGCGCCTGGGGGACGTCGTCATCGTGCGCGGCGGCGACCGCGTCCCGGTCGACGGCCTGATCCGCGCCGGCGCATCCAGCCTGGACGAATCAATGCTGACCGGCGAGAGCCTGCCGGTCGACAAGGCGCCGGGCGACCGGGTGAGCGCCGGCTCGATCAACGGGCCCGGCCGCCTCGAGGTCGAGACGCGAGCCGTCGGCGCCGAGACGATGCTCGCCCGCATCATTCGCATGGTCGAGGACGCCCAGTCCGCCAAGGCGCCGATACAGCGGCTGGTCGACCGCGTGGCAGCGGTGTTCGTGCCGATCGTGCTGGTCATCGCCGCGGCAACGGTCGGCGGATGGCTTTACGCCGGAGCGCCGCTGGAGACCGCGCTGATCAACGCCGTCTCGGTGCTGGTCATCGCGTGCCCTTGTGCGCTGGGACTCGCCACGCCGGCGGCAATCATCGCCGGCACCGGTGTTGCCGCGCGCCAGGGCATCCTTATCAAGGACGCGCAGGCGCTCGAACTGGCGCGCCGCATCGGTGTGGTCGCGTTCGACAAGACCGGCACGCTGACGGCAGGCAAGCCGCGCGTCGTGGCGGTCGAGGC
>DAOMFI010000136.1:0-7600 GCA_035429725.1 Burkholderiaceae bacterium
CGGCTGCCGCCGAGCTGCGTGAGCAGCGCGTTCTCGCGCAGGATGCGCTGGTGTTGCGTCACGTCCGCGAGCTCGACGACGACGCCGCCCGGTCGCCCCGGCTGGTCGAATGGCGTCACCGTGACGTCGAGCATGCGCAAGGGTGCGCCGGGCCCGGCCTCGAACGGCAGCTCGCGACGCGAGTACTGCGCGCCGGTCGCCCGCGACCGGTCGATCACGCCCGCGAGCTCGACATTGCCCTTGAGGAGGTCGCGCAGGCTGCGCCCGGCGGCCTGGTTGCGGCTCACGCCGAAGAGATCCTCGGCGGGCTCGTTCAGGTGGACGACCGCGGCGTCGCCATCGAGCCACAGCACGCTCGAGGCGATGCCGTCGAGCAGGTTGCAAAGCTCGGTTTGCGCCGGCCGGAAGACGCTGCGCGGATCAGCGGCCACCGCGCCTCCCTGCGGAAGCGCAGCGTCGGCGAACCGTCAGCCGCCGGTCTTCGGCTTCGGAGTCGGTTTTGGCGGCGGGGGCTTCAGGTTGGGCCCTACGGCCGCTGGCGCGCCGATCGTGGTCTGCTTCATGTAGAAGACGACCGGCCCGCTGCGAATCTTCTCGTTGCCCTGCGAATCGACGATCGCCGCGGTGAGCGTGTGCGTGCCGCGGTCGATGCTGGAAAGCGAGTAGGACATCGCTTCGCCGGAACTCCCGACCCGCTGACCATCCAGAAAGAGATAGATGCTGTCGCCCGGCCGCAGGAACGGATCGGCCGCGATCTGCACCTCGACCACCGAATCGGCATCGAAGTACGAGGTCTCGTTCGCCGGCAGGACGATCTGCAGCGAGTTGTAGCCAGCGGAGGCCGCGGGTGCCGGCGACGAGCCTTCGTTGCCGGATCTGGACGGCGCGGACGCGCCGGACTGGCCCGGCGACACCGCGATGTCCACGGGGACCGCCCCCGGCCCCGGCACGTCGGAATAATGGACGACGCCGTTGGCGTCCTTCCACATCCACATGCGGACCTTCGACTCCTGCGCCTGCGCCACGGCAGCGAGCAGGCACAGCGCCAGCAGCGGCAATCGGGTCTTCATGGCGATCGAGCATAGCGCCGGCACCCATTGCTGGCCAAGCCACGGTGGTGAATCCGGGACGTGCGTCAACGGATGGCCGGAGAGCGCCGGACGGAAGGCATGGACCATCCGCCCGGCACACGTACCGCCCGCCGTCAGACGCTGTAGTAAAGCTCGAGCTCCACCGGGTGCGTGGACATCCTGAGCTTGGTGACCTCCTGCATCTTGAGGCCGATGTAGGCGTCGAGGACGTCGTCCGTGAATACGCCGCCTTCCTTGAGGAAGCCGCGATCCTTGTCCAGCGCCTCGAGCGCCATGTCGAGCGAGTGGCACACGGTCGGGATGTGCTTGGCCTCCTCGGGCTCGAGGTCGTAGAGGTCCTTGTCCGCGGGGTCACCGGGGTGGATCTTGTTCCTGATGCCGTCGAGGCCGGCCATGAGCATGGCGGCGAAGCACAGGTACGGGTTCGCCGTCGAATCCGGGAAGCGCACCTCGATGCGGCGGCCCTTGGGATTCATCACGTGCGGGATGCGGATCGACGCGGAGCGGTTGCGCGCGGAGTACGCGAGCATGACCGGCGCCTCGAAGCCCGGCACCAGCCGCTTGTAGCTGTTGGTGCTCGCGTTGCAGATCGCGTTCAGCGCCTTGGCGTGCTTGATGATGCCGCCGATGTAGTAGATGGCGATCTCCGACAGGCCGCCGTACTTGTCGCCGGCGAAGATGTTCTTGCCGTCCTTCGCGAGCGACTGGTTGACGTGCATGCCGTTGCCGTTGTCGCCGACGAGCGGCTTCGGCATGAAGGTCGCCGACTTGCCGTAGCTGGCCGCGACGTTGTGGATCGCGTACTTGAGGATCTGCACCTCGTCGGCCTTCTTCACCAGCGTGTTGGCCGCGACGTTGATTTCAGCCTGGCCGCCCGTGGCGACCTCGGAGTGGTGCACTTCGACCTTGAGGCCGAGTTCCTCCATCGCCATGCACATCGCGGTGCGCAGGTCCTGGTACGCGTCAACGGGCGGGACGGGGAAGTAGCCGCCCTTGACGCCCGGCCGGTGACCGAGATTGCCGCCGTCGGTGTCGCGGCCGGCGTTCCACGCACCCTGGGCCGAGTCGACCTCGTAGAAGCAACCGTTCATCGAGCTGCCGTGACGCACGTTGTCGAACACGAAGAACTCGTTCTCCGGCCCCCACAACGACGCGTCGGCGATGCCGGTGGACTTGAGGTACGCCTCGGCGCGCTTCGCGAGCGAGCGCGGGCAGCGCTCGTAACCCTGCATGTTCGACGGCTCGATGACGTCGCAGCGCAGGTCGAGCGTGGTCTCCTCGTAGAAAGGATCGACCACGGCGGTCGTCGGGTCCGGCATCAGGATCATGTCGGACTCCTGGATGCCCTTCCATCCTGCGATCGACGAACCGTCGAAGCCCTTGCCGTCCTCGAAGAAAGCCTCGTCGACGACTCGGGTCGGCACGGTGACGTGCTGCTCCTTGCCCTTGGTGTCGGTGAAGCGCAGGTCGACGAACTTGACCTCGCGTTCCTTGATCAGCTTGAGAACGTCGGCAGCAGTGGTCATGGCATTCCTCTCGATTGCAGCGAATTCGGGTGCCCGGGCTCGCTCGCCGCGACGAGCTCGTGCATGTATCGGGATAGCGGCAGGATGCACCTAGTATGCCAGCGCACCGGTCTGGAGCAAAGAGGGCCCTTCAGGCGTCACTGGAGTGGCATTCCGCAGCCGAGATGCACCACGATTGTGCGTCTCCGTCTCAAGACGCACTAATACGGTGCGTTTCGACATCAAGCTCACCGCTGCCCTAGCCATCCTCGTGGCCGGGTGATTTCACTTATCCCGACTTGTGCTGCAGCGCGATGATTGCGGAGACTAGTTGCTGCCGCTCAAGAATTTCACCGAAACCGCGGACAAAGCGTCGGGAGTACCTGCAGATGAAACCTGTCTCCACGAACGGGCGGTTGCTGCCGCTCGCGATTGTCCTCGGCGTCGCCGCTGTAACCGCAGCCTGCGGATCAAAGGAGCCTTCAGGTGGCGGGGACCAGTCCGCCGCGGCGCCTGCCGCCGCTCCGAGCCCGTCCGGTCAGCCCGCGGCCACGCCCGGGACCGCGCCAATGGGTCAGGCGGCCGCCCTAGCTGCCCAGTCCGTCGTCGGGATGACGTGGACACCGGAGGCGCTCGAAGAACTGCTGGCGCCGATCGCGCTCTACCCGGACTCGATGCTCGCGCAGGTGCTGATCGCGTCCACGAATCCGCAGGAAGTGCTCGACGCCGGCAACTGGCTGCTGCAGAACCAGGGCCTGAAGGGCAAGGCATTGGACGAGGCCGCGCTCAAGGTCGGCTTCACGCCGCCGATCCGCGCGCTGCTGCAGTTCCCGGAAACCGTGGACATGATGTGCATGCAGCTCGACTGGACGACGGAACTCGGCCAGGCGTTCACTGCGGACCAGCAGGGCGTGCTCGACGCCGTGCAGCGGCTGCGACGCCAGGCGCAGGACGTCGGCAACCTGAAGAGCTCGCCGCAGCTGAAGGTCGAGACGCAGGAGCAGAACGGCCAGGAGGTCGTGACGGTGTCGTCACCGAACCCGGAGGTCGTCTACGTGCCGCAGTACGACCCGGTGGCCGTGTATGCGCCGGCGCCGGCGGCGGCGGCGACAGTTCCGGCGACGACCACCACCACGACCACGACGACCGAGTCCGCCGGCCACAGCACGGGCACCCTCGTCATGACCGGCCTGCTCGCGTTCGGCGCCGGCATGCTGGTCAACGAGGTCTTCGACGACGACGAGGACGACTACTGGAAGCACCACAACTACTATTACCCGAATTACGGCTACGGCGGCATGCCGTACTACCCGCCGTATCCCTACCGCCCGGTGTACGGCAACGGGTATTACCCGGCAAACGGCTACAACCGGCCGCCGAACTACCAGCATGGCTTCAACAACAACAACATCGTCGTCATCAACAACGGCCAGAACAACTACTGGAACGACCGCAGCAAGCGTGCGACGACCTACCAGAGGAACGGCGGGACCTACCAGGCGCGCAGCCCGATCAGTTCGGCCAGGCCCAACCGGCCGGAACTCCAGCAATTGAACCAGCGCCAGCCCAGGCCGATGCCGGCGGACGTGAAGCGGCCGTCGAATACGGCGACGGCGTCGAACTGGAAAGGACAGTCGACGTACGCGGGGGCCAAGGGCGGCGGCGCCAAGACTGCCGCAGCGGGACGTCCCGCTGCGACGACCCAGCAGGCACGGCCCGCGCCGAAGGTGCAAGGTTCCTACGCCGGTGCCACCCCCGATCGCGCGAAGCCGGCACAGGGTGGCTACGCTGGTGCCCAGCCTGACCGTGCCAAGCCGGCGCAGGGCGGCTATGCCGGCGCTCAGGCTTCGAGACCGCAGGCCTCGAGCCGCGAGGATCGCGGCTACGGGCAGTCGCAGGCCGCGCCGAGGCCGCAGCAGGCCGCAAAGCCGGCTCAGCAGCCGCGACCGCAGGCCCAGCCTTCGCGATCCCAGGGCGGTGGCGGCGGCGGGCGGCAGAACGCCATGGCCGGATCCGATCGCGGTGCCGCCGATCGCCAGGCGAGCCAGCGTGGCAAGCAGAGCATGCCGCAGGGCGCGCGCAGCAAAGGCGGCGGCGGTGGTGGCGGTGGCGGTGGCGGCAAGAAGGGCAAGCGCTAGGAGACGCACATGATCACCAGCAACTTCAGTTCGGATCGCGTGCGCTTTGGATTCGCCGTCCTGCTCGCCGTGACCGCGGCGTGCGTGCTCGCTGCCTGTGGCAGGACCGAGAAGCATGCGTCGTTCAAGAGCCCCGAGGCAGCGGTGGATGCATTCATCGCGGCGGTACAGCAGAACGACGAGGCCGCGCTCAGGAAGATCCTCGGTCCCGACGTCGACGAGCTGCTGTCGTCCGGCGACCCGGTGCAGGACAAGGCGAGCCGGCAGCAGTTCCTCGATGCGTACAACGCCAAGCACTCGCTCGCCGAGGAAAGCAAGGGCACGATGACCCTGGTCGTCGGCACGAACGACTGGCCGTTCCCGATCCCGATCGTCGAGAAGCACGGCAAGTGGCGACTCGACGGCGCGGCCGGCGTGGACGAACTGATCTATCGCCGCGTGGGACGCAACGAGCTCGGCGCGATCGCTGTCTGCCGCGGATTCGTCGACGCGCAGAAGGAATATGCGTCGGAAGGGCGCGACGGCGACCCTCCGGGCATCTATGCGCTCAAGCTCATCAGCGACGAGGGCATGCACAACGGGCTGTACTGGCCCACGGCCGAGGGCGAGACCGAGAGCCCTGCAGGCCCGTTCGTCGCGGCCGCGGCCGAGGAAGGCTATCGGCGCGGACAGGGCCGCACTCCGTACCATGGCTATTACTACCGCCTGCTGTATGCGCAGGGACCGAATGCGCAGGGCGGCGCGAAGGAATACTTCGTGGACGGCGTGATGACCGGAGGGTTCGCGCTGATCGCGTGGCCCGCGGACTACGGTTCCAGCGGCGTACAGACGTTCATCGTCAACCAGGACGGGAACGTGTACCAGAAGGACCTCGGCGAGGACACGGCGAAGGCCGTCGAGACGATCAAGACCTTCGATCCCGACAGTTCGTGGACGCCGGTGCCGCCGGCGGACGAAGTCGCGGCGACTGGCTGAGCGGGCCGGTACAAAGGCACCGCTGTCTTCAAGCTGGAGCTGATCCGGGACCGCGTCCGACGCCTGGAATCTTCGCGAACGACCGGCGGAAGGCGGCCGCTTCGCCTTCCATCCAGTTGCGGAAGGCACTCACGGTCGGCAGGTTGGCGCGGGATTCGGGAATCAGCAGGTAGTACGCGATGTCCATCCGGATGACGGGCGGCAGGACGATGCGCAACCGCTTCGCCGTCAGGTCATCGACGGCATAGACGAGCCGGCCGAGCGCGATTCCGCCACCTGCCGCCGCTGCCTGGAGGGCGAGTTGCCCGTCGTCGAAATGCGTTCCGTGACGGGCATCCGCAAGCGGGACTCCTGCGGCCCGAAACCATTCCTGCCATCCCTGCGGGCGGCCCGCCCTGCGCATCGAGCCGTCATGCAGCAGGGCGGTCTTCGCGATTTCCGCCGGGCGTCTGATCGGATGCTGCCTCAGGTACGCCGGACTCGCGACCGGCGCGATCCATTCATTGAACAGCGGGACAGCGATGACGCCCTCCATGCCGCCACGGCCGATGCGCACTGCGACGTCCACGTCATCCTGGTCGAAATCGATCGGTGACGGACTCGCCTTGATGTTCAGCTGGATCCGCGGGTGCTGCCTCTGGAATCGCGCCAGCCTGCCGACCAGCCATCGCGCGGCAAATGCGGGCGTGGCGCTGACGGAGAGCGTCCCGCTGCGGCCGCTGGAACGCAGCAGATCGACGCCCCGCCCGATCCGATCGAAGGCGTCGCGAAGATTTTCTGCCGCGCCGATCGCCTGCTCGGTCAGGACCAGCCGCCGCGTGGTGCGCCGGAACAGCGTTACCCCCAGGTACTCCTCGAGTCCTCGTATCTGGTGACTCACCGCAGCCGGGGTAACGTGCAGTTCGCGAGCCGCGCGCGTGAAGCTGCCGAGCCTCGCGGCTGCCTCGAAGGTCCGCAGTGCGGTGAGTGGTGGCAGCGATCTTGGCATTGGTGAATTTGCCTCAATAATCAATTGACGATTTCTCGTTTCTTCTGCGCCGTCGCAGGCCAATAGACTACTCCTGCGAGACGGGCGATCGTCCAGCGAGTTGGTCTCCTGGGAGAAAAGCGACGCCGCGGCGATCGCTCGATCTCACCATCGCCGAGGGCGGGGCGCGTGGCTCGGGTCCGGCATGGAGGCAATCATTTCCGAATCACGCTGGTGCCTTTTTCTTGATGTCGACGGCACGCTGCTCGAGCTGGCGGCAACGCCGGATTCCGTCCATGTCGATGATGCATTGCTCGGTCTGCTGAGTCGCGTCAGCCGGGCACTGCAGGGCGCGGTGGCACTCGTCAGCGGCCGGCCGATCTCCGAGCTCGATCGGCTGTTCAGGCCCCGACGATGGCCTGCCGCCGGGGTACACGGTCTCGAACGCCGGGATGCGCAGGGCCACTGGCACGTCGCCGCGCTACGCGACGAGGGCGCGATGACCCACGCACGCGAACGCTTGCGGCAGCTGTCCGGTCGCCTGCCCGGAACGCTTTTCGAGGACAAGGGTTTCTCGGTCGCGGTGCACTACCGGGGCGCGCCGGACGCCGAAGAGGACCTGCGCCGCGAATCGCGCCTCATTGCGCGGGAGACCGGCGGGAATTTCCTGCTACTCGAGGGACACAAGGTACTCGAACTGTGTCCAAAGGGCGCCAGCAAGGCCGGCGCCATCCGGGCATTCCTCGGCGAACCGCCCTTCGCAGACCGGCGGCCGATCTTTCTGGGCGATGACGTCACCGACGAAGCCGCGCTCGCGGACGTCGAGCGGATGGGGGGGCTGTCGATTGCCGTCGGCGACCGCGTGAACGGAATGCTTCGCCTGTCGGGCCCACGCGACGTCCGCGCGTTCCTCGAGGACCTGGC
>DAOMFI010000137.1:0-7488 GCA_035429725.1 Burkholderiaceae bacterium
CTGCCCACGCCCTACACGCTGAACGACGTCGTCTGCTGGTTCCTGGCCGCACGCGGGCGCCGCGAGGAGGCGTACACACGGCTGCGCGGCGTGCTGCGCGATGCGACGTTTGCGCCGCCTCGCGCGCTGACCCAGCTGGCGCAGATCACGGACTTCGATCTCTTCGTCAGCACGACCTTCGATCCGTTGCTCGAGCAGGCGCTCAATGCCGAACGCTTCGGCGGGGAGCCGTCGACCGAGGTGCTGGCCTACGCGCCCAATCGCGTCGCGGATCTTTCCACCGAGCGCGAACACCTCAAGCGGCCGGTCGTCTACCACCTGCTCGGGCGGGTCTCGGCCTCGCCGGGCTACGTGATCTCCGACGAAGACCTGCTCGAGTTCATCTGCGGCCTGCAGAGCGAACACCTGGCACCGGAGCGCCTGTTCCACGAGCTCGAGCACAACCACCTGCTGCTGATCGGCGGCAACTTCAGCAACTGGCTGGCAAGGCTCTTCCTGCGCATGGCCAAGCGACGGCGCCTATCGGACCCGCGCGACGTCGGCGAGGTGCTGGCCGACAACCACAGCGGCAGCGACGTCCGGCTGATGGGCTTCCTGCAGCAGGTGAGCGTGCGCACGCGCGTGTACACCGGCGCGGCCGAGTTCGTCGATGAACTGCATCGCCGCTGGAGCGCCCGTGCGGCACGTCGGCCGCAAAATGGGGTCGCTGCGCCGGCGAAGGAGCGTCGCCTCGCCACCGTGCTGTTCGCCGATATCGTCGGCTCGACCGAACTTGCGGCGCGCCTCGGCGATCGCGCGTGGCGCGAGCTGCTGGAGCGTTTCCTGGTCCTCGTGCGCGCGCAGCTTGCCACGCATCGCGGGCGCGAAGTCGACACGGCCGGCGACGGCATCTTCGCCACCTTCGACAGTCCCGCCCGCGCCGTGGCCTGCGCGCTGGCAATGGTGCGCGAGGCGAAGGCGCTCAACTTCGAGATCCGCGCCGGCCTGCACACCGGCGAGATCGAACCCAACGGCGAGAAAGTGGCCGGCATCGCCGTGCACATTGGTGCGCGCGTGATGTCGCACGCCGGGCCCAGCCAGGTGCTGGTGTCGGCAACCGTCAAGGACCTGACGGCCGGTGCCGGCATCGGTTACGAACCGCAGGGCGTCTACGCACTCAAGGGCGTGCCGGGCGAGTGGGTTCTGCATCGCGCACTGGACGGCTGACGCTCGAATGACCGAGCGCGGGTCGGCTTGGGCCTGTGTCCGCTAGTAGCGCCCGTATCAACGTTGTTCCACTTGCGCGGTTAGTTGGGTCGCGGAAACCGGGTTGACCGTCCGGTCCAGTGGGTGTTACTTTGGTATCACCTTCTGCACCGACCGAGTTGACCCATGGCTTCTGCCACGACCACGATCAAGCTACCGGATGAACTCAAGCGGCGCATCGCGCCGCTCGCCGAAGCAGTGGGCAAGACGGCCCATGCCTGGATGGTCGAGGCGCTGGAGCGTCAGGCGGCCCTGGCCGAAGCGCGCGAGGCCTTCCTCAAGGACGCCGAGGCTTCCGCGGCAGCAGTCGATGCCGGCGGCGCACTCTACGCCGCCGAAGACGTTGCCGCCTACCTGCTCTCCCGCGCGGCCGGCAAGGCAACGGCCCGGCCCCGGCGCGTGCGTAAGGGCACTGCAGCCACGGAACCGGCCCGTACAACTCGGCGCCGCCAGGGCTAGGACTTGGCGACTGTCTACTTCAGTGCTCGCGCGCTGGCCGACCTCGACCACCTGTTCGACTTCATCGCCGAGCACGATCCGGCCAGCGCAAGCCGCGCCGCGCAGCGCATCGTCGACGCGGCGCGAATATTGCGCGACCACCCGTTTATCGGCCGCCCCGTGCGCGGCGAAATCCGCGAACTTGTCATCTCGAGCGGCCGAACCGGGTATGTCGCGCTGTACCGGATTCGCGACGCCGTTGCGACGGTCGAGATCCTGACGATCCGGCATCAGCGCGAGGCGGGGTATCGCGAGTAGCTTGAACCGGAGATCGGTACGTTCGTACCGCTTTTAGGTTCACCCGGCAGCGCTGCCGGCCTCAGTCGCGAAGGCCTGCCCGCACTCAGCGATTCTCCAGCCGGCTGTAGTCGAGAATGCCCGCCTCGCGCGGCGCCGACGCCGCGTACGCATCGACCAGCTGATCGCTGACCGCCCAGAAGCCCGGATTCGTCCGCCGCACCGCGAAGCGATCGGCGAGCTTGCGGTAATCGGCTTCGGAGCGGAGCGACGCGATCGCGGCGGTGAAGGCGGGCAGGTCTTCGGGCCGCACGCGGTAGATCGCGTTCGGGTACGCGCCGATGAACCCGGGCACGACCGTCAGCGTGTTCTCCGCCGGAATCAGCTCCTGCGCTTCCTTGAACATGTGGGCGACGTTCTTGTGCGCGGTGTTGCGCAGCAGACTGAAGTACTGCGGCTCGCCCGCGTGCTCGACGCGCAGCATCGAGGCTTCCGGCAGCCATGCGAGGCTGGCACCGCGCACGGCGGTGAGCGCTTCGAGCTCGCGGCGCAGCGCAGGGTCCGGCACCGCGGCCAGGTCGAAGCGCGGCGTCAGCGTCGGCGCCACCCGCGCGCGCAGCAGGCCGTAGAGCTCGCGCTGCGGATCGCTGGTCCTGTAGGCGATGTCGCTCGCGCGGTCGAAGTGCGCGTTGCGGCCGTAGACGTACTCCGTCACCACGTCGGGTGCGCCGCGGTACCAATACGCCGCCGTCGACCGCCGGGCTTCCTTGGGCAGCAGCACCAGGAAATTGAACTCGCCTTCCATGCGCAGGTAGTCCATGTAGAGCCGGCTGTTGAGCTGGTGGCCGGCGTTGCCGTAGACGTCGTAGCCCGCCACCAGCAGGTAGTAGATGCGCTCGAGGAGCGGGTAGTCGATGATCCACGCAGTCTTGGGTTCGGTGCCGACCAGGCCCTTGACCACGCTCGCGCTGTTGAAGTGGCGGAAGATCGTCAGCGCCGCGTTGGGGTTGCGGCCGTCGCCGTTCCAGATGAGCGAGGTATCGATCTTCAGCCCCGCAGCGGCCGCCGCATCGAGCGCCGCGCTCTTGGCGCGCAGGTACTGCTGTTCCAGTTTCGAGTATTCGACCCACGGAATCAGCGCCGGCGAATTGCTGCCCCATTCCGCCGGCAACCGCAGGTCGCTGCGCTCGCGCGCGGCGAGCTCCTGGGTGGCCGTCTGCAGCCCCGAGCGCGGGTCGACAAAGAACACCCAGAAGCGGTCCTCGATCACATCGAGCGCGAGCTGCCCGCGGCACACCGGCCCCTTGATGAAGTTCATGACGAAGAACTCCGCTTCGTCGAGCAGGAAGCGGTAGCGCCCGTCCATCGGCAGCTCGCGGAACGCGATGAACGGATTGGAGGCAACCTCCGGCGCGTACGACGGCAGTTGCGTCACCGTGGTGGCCGGCGTGAGGAACCACGCGCGGTACTTGGCCATCCGCTCAGCGCTCAGCACATAGGGCATGTGCGTCTTGGCGAGGATCGTCTCGCGCTCCGGCTCGAGCCGGTAATAGAAGCGCGCGGTGCCCGGGTCATCGTAGGGGCGGCGCGTGGCGATCACCGCCACCGGCTGCCCGCTCGGCGTGGTCGAGCGCACCAGCCGGAACGCGCGGTGCGTGGGGTCAGTCTCGAATACAACGTGCCCCAGGAACAGGTGCTCGTAGACGTAGCGGCTCATCAGCCGCTCCTGCGCCGAAACGCCGTTGAGGAAAGCTTCCCACGCCTGCACCTGTTGCTGCTGCAGCGGCGTGAGCGGCACGTCGCCGTCGTACGGCGCTCCGGCTTCGAGCCAGCGCGCGATCGTCGCGACCTCGCGCGGCTCGAGCCCCGGCAGGCCGTAGGGCATGCCGGCGAGCGGCTTCTCCTTCGCGTAGGCATCGAAGGTCTCGATGCGCGGGCAGGTCGCCTTGCGGTCGAGCGAGAAATCGAACGCGCCCGACAGCACCGGTGTCGTCGGCAGCGGATGTTCCGTCTTCAGCGCCAGGCTGCGGTAGAGCAGGCTCGCGGCGGTGTTGTTGGCCGGCGTCGGCGTGCGCTCATTGAGCACCGGCGAGAATCCGCGCGTGCGCCACTGCGACGGCAGCTGCGCATCGGTGAACAGGCGCGTCGGCGGCGCTTCCACCAGGCGGTCGGCGTCGTACACCGGCTGCGGGCTCAGGCCGCGCGCCACTCCTTCCCATGCGGTGAGCTTGAGCTGGCACGGCGCGTCGTAGCAGCCGTGGCAGGCCACGCAGCGCCGCTCGAAGATCGGCTGCACGTCGTGCCGGTACGAGACGCCGCCTGCCACCGGCGCGGCCGGCGTGTCGAAACGCGCCGGATCGGGCTGGCCGTAGTGACGATCGAACTCCTGCACCGCGATCGTGGCGCAGCCAGCGACGGTGAAGACAGCAATGACGGCGGTGAGCGAACGCATCGGACCCTGCAGTAGCGCAAAAGCCGCGATGGTACGGGCAACCGCTCGGTGCGCGCGCCCGACTTGCCGAACCTTGACCGAGCCTGCACGCGGCCGAGGCGTTTCGGCTACGCTCACCCCATGAAGAAACGTCTCATCGCATTCATGGTTGTGAGCCTCGCCCTCGTGGGCATCGCCCGTGCCGAACAGGCGGGCGGCCTGACCTGGACCGCGCCGCCCGAGTGGAAGTCACAGGGCGAGCGGCCCATGCGGGCGGCCACCTACAGCATTCCCGCGGCCAAGGGCGACGCGGAGCCTGCCGAACTCGCGGTCTTCTACTTCGGGCAGGGCAGTGGCGGCGGAGTGGATGCCAACGTGAAGCGCTGGATCGAACAGTTCCAGAAAGCGGATGGCACGTCTGCGGCCAAGGACGCGAAGGTAAAGAAGGAAAAGATCGCCGGCCTGCCGGCCACCGCGGTGGAAGTGAAGGGCACCTACCTGGGCGGCTCGATGATGGGACCTTCCACCCCCAAGCCCGGCTACCGGCTGCTCGGCGCCATCGTCGAAGGACCGGGTGGCAACGTTTTCTTCAAACTCACCGGTCCGGAAAAGACCGTGACTGCCGCGGAGAAGCCCTTCCGCAAGATGCTCGACGGTCTGAAGAAGTAGCAGGAGTTCGCGCGCCTGACCCCGCGTAGCGCGCCGCCGCAGGAAACCGCCCACATGCGCCAGCTCAACAAGAACGATGCGCTCTTCCTCGCCACCGAGAGCGCGCACTCGAATTCGAACGTCAGCCTCATCACGATCTACGACCCGTCGACGGCGCCCGGCGGCCGGCTCTCGTTCAAGAGCATCCTCGCGCTGGTGGAGAGCCGGCTGCACCGCTCGCACGTCTTCAGGCAGAAGCTGCGCACCGTGCCGTTCGGGATCGACGAGCCGTACTGGATCGAGGACGAGAACTTCGACCTCGAGTACCACGTGCGCAACGTCGCGCTGCCGCGGCCGGGCGACTGGCGCCAGTTCTGCATCCAGACCTCGCGCATTCACGCGCGCCCGCTCGACCTCAACCGGCCGCTGTGGGAGCTGTACGTCATCGAAGGCCTGGACAGCCTGCTCGACCTGCCGAAGGACAGCTTCGCGCTGCTGACCAAGCTGCACCACTCGGCGATCGACACCCGGCGTGGCACGGCGATCATCACGCTGCTGCACGACACGACGCCGCAGCCGTCGCCGCTGGAGCCGCCCGAGCCGTGGTTCCCTGAGTCGCCGCCGAGCTCGCTCGAACTCGTCACGCGCGGCCTGATGAACGCAGTGACTTCGCCCAGGCGGCTGTTGCGCCCGCTGTCGTACGCGCTCGCGAGCGTGGCTCCTGCCGCCCGCTCGTTCGCCGCCGAGTTGCTCCAGAAGCACGATGGGCTGCCGGTGACGCGCTTCAACTCCATCGTGTCGCCGTACCGGGTGTTCGAGACGCGGCGCTTCCTGCTGAGCGAGTTCCGCGAGATCCGACGGTTGGTGCCCGGCGCGAAGATCAACGACGTCGTGCTCGCGGTGTGCGCAGGCGCGTTGCGCAAGTACCTCGAACGCAACGACGAACTGCCGGAGCAGGATCTCTCGACGCTGACGCCCGTCTATGTGCGCGACCCGGAGGCCGGCCCCGAGAGCCGGCCGGAAGTGGCGTGGGAGCACCTGAAGCTCGGCGTCGACATCGCAGACGCGCGCAAGCGGCTGGCGTTCATCAAGGGGCAGACCGCTTCCTCCAGCCTCATTGCGCGGGCGACCGGAGCGCGCGAACTCACCGACATCGGAACGCAGGCGCCGGCGGCCACGCTGGCCATCACCGGCAAGCTGCTCGGCAGCGCGCTGCTCGGGGCCGGGCGGCGCGCGCCGATCGCCAACTGCGCGATCACCAACGTGCCGGGCCCGACTGACGCGCTCTACTTCGCCGGGGCGCGCATGACGTACTTCTCCGGGATCATGCCGATCAACGATGGCCTCGGCCTCGTGTTCGCGGTGACGAGCTACGACGGGCGGATCATCATTTCGCCGACCTCGTGCCGCGAGCAGATGCCGGATCCGGAGGTCTTCGCCCAGTGCCTGCGCGATTCCTTCCAGGAGTACCTCGCCCTGGCGCGCAAACATGCGCGGGCCAAGGCGGCGGGCCGGCCGAAGGTTAGGCCGGCGCGCGGCGGAAGGACGTCGTCAGGCGGTAAATCCGCCCGAGCAGCCCCGCGGGCGCCACGAAAGGCCGCCACTCGCCCTCGGGCTGCGCCAGGCGGTCGGCGACGATCCAGAGCACCAGCGGGTTGAACCCCAGCCCGAGGTGACTGCCCGGTACACGGATGTTCTCGTGCAGCGCCGGGTTGCCGTCGATGGTCGCCTCCTGCGGCGGTACGACACCGTCCGTGAGGGAATAAATGCAGGAGATCGGCACCGGCAGCGCCTTCGGCTGCCGGAGGTACTTCGCGCGCGACTGCGTGAGGTGCGCCGTCGTTCCCATCGGATGCGAGATCAGGCGATAGAGCGCCTTGACGAGCGGCGGCGACTGGCTGCCCCCACGGTCGAAGGTGACCGGACTGCCGAGCGTGATGACCGAACGGACGCACTCCGTCGCCTCGTGCGCGCCGTACATGGCGAACATGCCGCCCAGGCTCCAGCCCACGAGGCTCACCTTCCGGCCGCTCTTGTAGTGCATGTAACGGATCTTCTGCTGAAGCGCGCTGGCGTGCCGGCTGCTGAACCCGACGTTGCGCCCGAAGCCCCACGTCTGGACCTCGTAGCCGCGGTTCTGCAGATAGAGCTTGAGCACGATCAGCGTGCCCTCGTCCGCCATGAAGCCGGGCAACAGCAGCACGGGGTGGCCGTCGCCGCGCGGCGCGCGGGCCAGCATCGGCAAGTTACACGGCAGCGTTGCCACCTCGAGTAGCGCACGCGGCTCGATCACCTGGTGCAGCAGGCGGGGTTTGCCGACGTAGTCTTGTCGCTTGGCCATCGGGATTATGGGTGCTGATCCAGTTTGTAAAGCGTACCCCGCGTCCGCGCCAGCGAAATGGTCAACTGAAGGATCACTCGAATCGCGC
>DAOMFI010000138.1:0-4266 GCA_035429725.1 Burkholderiaceae bacterium
GGCCGGCGCGGCGGCCGGAGCCGGGGCGGGCGCAGGAGCCGGGGCTTCCTTCTTACCGCATGCCGCAAGCGCGACGACCATCATTGAGGCAACCAAAAGTGACTTCTTCATGTGCACCCTTCCTGAGTTTTGATGTGGGATTCTGGATTTCGCGTAAACGCTGTGTCCGAGGGCGACGAAGGGTACGAATCACACCGCTGTCGTCACGGGCCGTCATTATAGTTGCACCGCAGCATAAAGGCCAATGCGTGCCGCCCGTTCAGCCGAGGCCCAGGGGGACAACCGCAAGATTGTGTCCCGCCGCGTCCCAGCGCCGTACGTAGCTTGCGAGCAGCGGCTGGACGCGCGGCTTGTTGTGGGTCCAGAGATCCCCGCGCGCGGCGGCTGTCGGCTTGAGTTCAATGGCGGTGTGATCGTCGATCAGCACCCAGGCATCGTCGGCGACCGGATCGTCCTCGGAGGCGACTCGCATCTCGAGCGCGTGCGCAAACCTGCGCTGCAGGGCACGCAGGCGCGGTGCGCGCGTGTTGAGCCAGGTGTCGTCGTCGACCAGCAACTGCACGCGGGCCGAACGGTGGGACAGCAGCAACCGATTGAGATGCTCTTCGACAGCCACGCTGCCGAGGTCGAAGACGCCGAGGTCGCGATGAAGGCACCGCACCCATCGTTGGGCCATGCTCAGGGCGATGAGGACAGCCTCATGCGTTTCGGTCCGGGAGGTGATCAGTGCGCGTTCCGGAGTTCCGCCTGCCAGGGACAGTTCGGATGGCTTCATGGGTGCGGCGTTCCATGGTCAAGGTGCAGCCAGCCGGCGAGATACCAGCGGTGCAGGGGCGAGAATGTCCCGGCCGGTGCCGCTTGCAGCGCAGCCGGCGTGAGTCCGCGGGTGTCAGCCAAGCGCTGCACCGGGCCGCGGACGCCACGCTCGAGGACCTCGTGCTCGCCGTTGATGCCGACCGCGCCGCGGTGATACAGCAGTCGCGTGCACTGGTCGAGCATGACACCACGGCGACACACTGCAGTCCGAAACGTCGCCGCCTGCAGCGGCCGCCGCGGGCGCTCGAAGACGACCTGGGCCTTGGGCTCGGAAAGGTAGGAAAGCAGAAAGCGGGCGGTATCGCTTTGGCGCGGCCGTGGCGCTACGAGCTCGGCATGCAGTGTGCGCAGCATGCTCTCGGGGAGGGCCGCTGGCCGCCGCGTCGGCCTGAGTCCGCGGTCGGAATAACGGCCGCGCAACATCGTGTGTTCGGCAAAGTCGGCGAGCATCGGCTCCAGCAATTCCTGGAAAGTCGGTGCACGAAAACCGATGGAGTAGGTCAGGCACTCGTCCAGGGCAGTGCCCTCGTGCGCGACGCCCGGCGGCAGATAGAGCAGGTCGCCGGGTTCGAGGACGTATTCCGCGCCGGGACGGAAGTCGGCAAGAATGCGCAGCGGTGCGCCGCTGACCAGTCGCAGGTCGCGCTGGCGGCTGATGCGCCAGCGACGCCGGCCATGGGCCTGCAGCAGAAAGACATCGTAGGAGTCGACATGCGGGCCCACGCCGCCACCTTCAGTGGCGTAGCTGACCATCAGGTCGTCCAGCCGCGCGTCGGGCACGAAGCGAAACCTCTGCAGCAGTGCCTGGGCGCCGGCGTCGAGCAGGTCCACGCCCTGCACGAGCACGGTCCAGCGCGGCCGTCGCGGCGACGGCAGACGCCGGAACGGGCCATGACTGACCTTCCAGGCCGCCTTTGCACGCTCGATCAGGCGTGCTTCCGCCTCCGGCATGCAGGCCATTTCCAGCAGCCGACGCGTGCCGACCGGTGGCACGAAACCGGGCAGCGCATTTCTCACCAGCAGTGGCCGCCGTTGCCAGGCGTCGTGCATGAACTGCGCGACCGGAAAATTGCCCAGTCTGCGCAACGGACGGTTATTCATGCGGACGATTATAGGAATGCCCTCGGGGGCATAATCTTCACGGACCTGGAAACACGATGAAAATTGCCGCTGACGCGCTGGTGAGCCTCGAGGTGTCGATGTACGACGCGCAGGGCCAGTTGCTCGACAAGACCGAAGAGCCGCTGCAGTACCTGCACGGACACGAGGACATCTTTCCCCGGATCGAGGAGGCGCTGGCCGGCAAGGAGGTCGGAGCGCACCTGATGCTGCAACTGGAGCCCGAGGATGCGTTCGGCGAGTACGACCCGGAACTCGTCATGCTGACGCCGGTGAACGACCTCGGCGCCGAAGTGACCGTGGGGCTGCGCGTCGAGGCCGCCGGACCGGACGGCGAGGATCGGTGCATATTCACGATCACCGACATCGCCGAGGGCATGGCGGTGCTCGACGGCAACCATCCGCTGGCCGGAATCGCGCTGCGATTCGACATCCGCGTGCTGGATGTGCGCCAGGCCACGGCGCAGGAGCTCGAGGAAGCCGAGGCGCCCGGGGTGCCGGACTTCCTTCGGCTGGATCCCAAAACCTTGCACTGACTCAGCCCGGATCGCCCGCCAGTCGCTGCAATTCGTCGAGCAGCGCATGTGCTTCACGCGGCGAAAGGGCGTCGAGGTCGATCGCACGGAGCTTTTCGCGCAGTGCATCCCCTGAGTCGTCAATGGCCGTGGCCGGCGCGGCGCTGGCGAACATGTCCAGCTGCGGTTGCACCCCGAGCGAGCGCTCCTCGAGCTGAACGAGCAGGGCGCGGGCGCGGCGAACAACGCCGGACGGCACCCCCGCCAGCTGAGCGACAGCGAGCCCGTAGCTCTGGCTCGCCGGCCCGTCGCGCACCTCATGCAGGAACACGACCTTGCCGTTGGCTTCCGCGGCGGCAACATGGACGTTCGCCACCTCCGCGTGCTGCTCGGCCATTTGCGTCAACTCGAAGTAGTGCGTGGCGAAGAGCGTCAGGCAGCGGTTCTTCTCGACCAGCTCGCGACCGATCGCTCCGGCCAGCGCCATGCCGTCGAACGTCGAGGTCCCGCGCCCGATCTCATCCATCAGGACCAGGCTGGTCTCGGTGGCGCTGTTGAGGATGGCGGCGGCCTCGGTCATCTCGACCATGAAGGTCGAGCGGCCGCGGGCGAGGTCGTCGGCCGCGCCGATGCGGGTCAGGATGCGATCGATCGGACCGAGCCTCGCGCTGGCGGCCGGGACGAAACTGCCGGCATAGGCCAGCAGGACGATCAGCGCGACTGACCGCATGTATGTCGACTTGCCGCCCATGTTCGGACCGGTGATGACCAGCAGTCGACGGCCGGGATGCAGCACGCAGTCATTGGGCACGAAGGTCTCGAGCTCCCGCTCGACGACAGCGTGGCGCCCGGCGCGGATCTCGATGCCGGCGCGATCCGTCAGTTCCGGCTCGACCCAGCGCGCCAGCCGTGCGTGATGAGCGAGCGCAGCGAACGCATCCAGCGCCGCGACGGCTTCCGCCGCCGACTGCAGCGCCGGCACGTTCGCTGCCAGGGCTTCGACCAGTGCGTCGAACAGGTGTTTCTCGCGGGCCAGCGCGCGTTCCCGCGCGGACAGCGCGCGATCCTCGAAGGCCTTGAGTTCCGGAGTGATGTAGCGCTCGGCGTTCTTCAGTGTCTGGCGCCGGCGGTAGTCGTCGGGCACTTTCGACGCCTGGCCATGCGTGACTTCGATAAAAAAGCCATGCACCCGGTTGTACTCGACCCGAAGGTTGGCGATGCCGGTGCGCGCCCGCTCGCGCTGTTCGAGGTCGATCAGGAACTGTCCGGAGTTGTCACGCAGCGCGCGCAACTCGTCGAGCTCGGCATCGTGGCCGGCCGCAATGACGTCGCCGTCGCGGACGGAGTGGGCGGGTTCTGCGTGCAGTGTGGCGCGAAGAGCCGAAACGAGTGCCGCCGGCAGGCTGCAGGGCCGGCGCAGTTCGACCAGTCTTGCCGCATCAGCAGCGGCGAGCAGTCCGGCCAGTCGCTCGACGGCAGGGAGCGCATCACGCAGTGCGGCGAGTTCCCGCGGCCGCACCGAGCGCAGCGTGATCCGGGTGCCGATGCGTTCGAGATCCGGCAGGCCGCGCAGCGCGTCGCGCAGATCACCATGCAGCGGCGCGGCCTCCAGCAGCGCGGCGATGGCACGGTGGCGCGCACGGGCTTCCGCGGCTTCCCGGACCGGGTGGTGCAGCCAGTGACGCAGGCGCCGGCTGCCCATGGCGGTCTCGCAGTGATCGAGCAGGCGGAAGAGCGTCGGACCTTCTTCGCCGCGCAGCGTCTCGGTGATCTCGAGATTGCGGCGTGTCACCGCGTCCAGGATGACGTAGTCCGA
>DAOMFI010000138.1:4366-7487 GCA_035429725.1 Burkholderiaceae bacterium
GGCGCGAGCGCTTCGGCCCAGGCGTCGGCAATCAGGATCTCCGAGGGAGCGATGCGTGCGAGTTCCGACGTCAGCTGGGACGAGGCCGCCAGTGTGCCCCGCAGCTCCCCTGACGACAGGACGAGCCAGGCGAGGCCAAACGGCCCGCCGCGCTGGCGCGGCGGTGCCAGCGCGAGCAGCGGTGCATCGACCTTGTCCGGCAGCAGACCGGTGTCGGTCAACGTGCCGGGCGTGACGACGCGCACCACGCGCCGTTCGACCGGCCCCTTGCTGGTCGCGGGATCGCCGATCTGCTCGCAGATCGCCACGCTCTCACCGAGCTTCACCAGGCGCGACAGGTACTGCTCGACCGACACGACAGGAACGCCCGCCATTTTCACCGGCGTGCCCGCGGAGGCACCACGCGAGGTCAGCGTGATGTTCAGCAGTCGCGCGGCACGCTCGGCGTCGTCGTAGAAGAGCTCGTAGAAGTCTCCCATCCGGTAGAACAGCAGCACGTTCGGGTGTTCCGCTTTGATGCGCAGGTACTGCTGCATCATGGGCGTATGCCCGCGAGGCTCGTCGCGCGTCGTCACGGGCGGGTGGGCGCAGGGTTCTCGGTGGTGAGTCGTGCCCGCTGCAGATCTAGCTCGACGCACCGGTCGTGCGCGACCCGCGATGGACCTGCCGCACGAGCTGCAGCAACTGCGGAAAGATCTTGGGCGAACCGCATACGATGCGACCGTCCGCGAGGTAGCCGGGGTCGCCATCGAAGTCGGACACGAGTCCGCCTGCCTCGAGGATCAGCAGGCTGCCGGCGGCCATGTCCCACGGCGACAGGCCGATCTCCCAGAAACCGTCGAGCCGGCCGGCGGCGACGTAGGCGAGGTCGAGCGCCGCAGCTCCCGGCCGCCGGATGCCGGCGGTGTGCTCCGTGATGCTCTTGAACATCCGGACATATTCGTCGAGATGGTCGAGGCTGCGGAAAGGGAAGCCCGTGCCGATCAGGCTCTCCGCGAGCTTGTCGCGCCGCGAGACACGGATGCGCCGCTCATTGAGGAAGGCGCCGCGCCCGCGTGATGCGGTGAAGAGTTCGTTGCGCGTCGGGTCATAGACGACGGCCTGCGTGATCAGATCGCGGTGGCGCAGAGCGATCGAGACCGCATACTGCGGGAATCCGTGTATGAAGTTCGTCGTCCCGTCGAGCGGGTCGATGATCCAGGTGTACTCCGAGTTGCCGCTCGCGCCGGACTCTTCCGCCAGCACGGCGTGGTCGGGGTAGGCCTTGAGCAGCACCTCTACGATCGCGCGCTCGGCCGCATGATCCACCTCGGTGACGAAGTCGCTGCGGCCCTTGGAACCGACCCGCACGGCGTCGAGATCCACGCTGGCGCGGTTGATGACCGAACCTGCCTTGCGCGCGGCCTTCACGGCCGTGTTGAGCATCGGGTGCATGGTGGGGCGCGTGCGGCAGGACCGCCGTCGCGATTAGACTGAACTGGCCATTTTAGTCGATCACTGCACCTGTGACAGATTCCCCCGCCAGCGCCTTGCTTTTCACACGCGTCCGCTTCGTCCTCGTGGAGCCGACACTGGCCGCGAACATCGGTGCCGCGGCGCGCGCGATCAAGACGATGGGCTTCTCGCGTCTGGTGGTCGTTGCGCCGCGCGACCCGGACTATCGGCAGGATGCCGACGCGATCGCGCGTTCGACCGGTGCGGCCGATGTACTGGCCGCCAGCGAGGCTGCGGCCGATCTCACGCAGGCGCTCGCCGGCGTGACGCTGGCGATCGCGATGACCGGCTACGACCGCGAGTTCGGGCCCAGGCTGCTGGACCTGCGCAGCGTCGCGCTGCGGCTCGCCGATGAATTACACGTAATGCCTGCTGGCGAGGTCGCCTTCGTTTTCGGCACCGAACGCAGCGGTTTATCCAATGCGGACCTCATGCGCTGCCAGCTGAGCTGCGCCATACCGGCCAACCCGGAATTTGCGTCGCTGAACCTCGCGCAGTCGGTCCAGGTGGCTGCGTACGAGTGCCAGCTTGCGCTGCGCGCGAGCACCGCTATCTGGCCGGAGCAACAGCGGTTCCACGCCGAGGACCCGCCCGCCAGCGTCGATGCGCTGGAAAAGCTCTACGTGGAGTTCGAACGTGCGGCCACGGTTGTCGGTTTCCATGATCCGGCCGAACCCAAGACCCTGATGCCTCGACTGCGTCGCCTGCTCGGCCGCGCGCGGCCGACGCAGACCGAGGTCGACCTCCTGCGCGGCGTGCTGGCGGCCGTCATCGAGTCCCGCGCGGATCGCGCCGGCCGCAAGCAGAGAAGCTAAGCGCAGGCAGGTGACGCGCCGTCCGTACAATCGGCGTTGTCACACCCTGAAGCGTCATCCATGTTCACGCGCCTGCGCGAAGACATCGATTGCATCCTGCAGCGCGATCCCGCGGCACGCTCGCGCTGGGAGGTGCTGACCTGCTACCCCGGGCTGCACGCGCTGACGATGCACCGCCTGGCGCATGCCTGCTGGAGCGGTGGCTTCCGCTGGCTCGCGCGCTTCATCTCGCATCTGTCCCGCTGGCTGACGGGCATCGAGATCCATCCGGGGGCGCGGGTCGGGCGGCATGTATTCATCGACCACGGCATGGGCATCGTCATCGGCGAAACGGCCGAGATTGGCGATGGCACGACGATCTATCAGGGCGTCACCCTGGGTGGAACGTCGCTCGCCAAGGGCTCGAAACGCCACCCCACGCTGGGGCGGAACGTCATCGTCGGCGCCGGCGCGAAGGTGCTGGGCGGGTTCACCGTAGGCGACGGTGCACGCATCGGATCCAATGCGGTGGTCGTCAAGGAAGTGCCGGCGGGCGCGACTGCCGTCGGCAATCCCGCACGCATCCTGCACAAGGACATCGATGCCCAGCGCGAAGCCACCGCCAACCAGCTCGGGTTCTCGGCCTACGGCATCACGCAGGAAGGCGACGACCCGCTCGCCAAGGCGCTGCACGGGCTCATCGATCACGCAACCGCGCAGCAGCGCGAGATCGAGCGCCTGATCGCTGCGCTCGAGCGCAGCGGCATCGCGCTCGACGAGGCGCGGCAGGAAGCACCGAAGGTCGATCCGCAGCAGCTCAACCGTCTGGTCGA
>DAOMFI010000139.1:0-7314 GCA_035429725.1 Burkholderiaceae bacterium
CCTTGTCGTCGGAGAACATCTTCTCGGCGCCGACCGCGAGCACGATGTCGGCGGCGCCGGCGCGCACATGCTGCACCGCCAGGTGCAGCGCTGTGCTCGCGCTGGCACAGGCGTTCTCGACGTTGACCACCGGCAGGCTCTGCAGGCCGCAGGCGCGCAGCGCGAGCTGGCCGCGGATCATGTGCTGGCCGTCCATGTGGCCTTGTGTCGCGTTGGCGAAGTACGCCGCCTGCAGCTGTGAAGGCGCGCAACCTGCATCGGCGAGTGCGGCGGTGACGGCCTGCCGCGTCAGGTCCTTGACGCTCAGATCTGGATGCCGGCCGAACGGGGTCATGCCCACGCCGGCGATGAAGACGTGATGGCTCATGTCTTGCCTGGTCTCTGACGGGCGGCGCCATGGCCGCGGAATGGCTCGCAGTCTCGGGTCGGCGCCTTGCCGGGTCTATCGGATTTCCGTCGCGACCTGGAGAACCGCGATCGATAGAATTTCCGCGGGCAAGTGCAGCATGGACAACGCTTCCGCATCCGCTGGAGAACCGGCCGTCTCGGTGGTCGAGACCACCGACCCGACCATGGCCGGCGAGCGCTTCGAGCTGGTCGCGCAGGACGCGGTGCAACTGCAGTCGAGCCCGATGCGCGCCCGGCGCGTGATCGTGCGGCTGGGCGATGCCAGCGTCGTGTTCCAGTCGACCAACGTGCGCGTGCGCACGCGCACCGCGGCCCACGAGGGGTTGCTCGGCTACGTCACCTTCGGCCCGCAGGCGACGGGCAGCGTGAACGGCCTGCCGGTGCACCCGGACCTGCTGCTCGCCGCCGAGCCGAATGCCCAGGTCCGCTTCGTCGCCGACGCCGGCTGGGAGAGCCTCACCTTCCTGCTGCGCCCCGAGTACATCCGCGCGCACCTGAGCGCGCGCCAGCGCGAGGATGAATTCCACATGCCGCGCGGCGTGGAGACGCTGCGCGCCGACGCCGCGAAGGTGCAGGGCCTGTTTGCGTGGGGCAAGCGCCTGGTGGATGCGGCGGCGCTCGAGCCCGCGCCCTTCAACCACAGCGCCGAGTTGCGGGCGGCGGCGCAGGTCGAACTGGTCGAGACGCTGCTGGCCACGCTGCGCGAGGCCGCGGGCCGCGCGCCCGACCGCAAGGAACTCGGCCAGCAGGAGCGCAGCCGCATCGTCAAGATCGCCGAGGACCACGCGCTCGCGCATGTCGGCGAACGCCTGTACGTGTCCGAACTGTGCCGCGCGACGGCGGTCGGCGAACGCGCACTGGAGCATGCGTTCAAGCAGACGATGGGCCTGACGCCGGTGGCCTACCTGGCCCGGCTGCGCCTGCACCGCGTGCGCGACGCGCTGCGCAGCCCGGCGCGCGGCTCACGCACGGTGTCGTCCGTGGCGCTGGACTGGGGCTTCTGGCATTTCGGCGACTTCTCGCGCGCCTACAAGGACTGCTTCGGCGAGCTGCCGTCGGAGACGCTGCGCCGCGGTCGCGCCGAGCCGGCGCGGTAGCGGGCCCGCTCCCCGGGCGGGGCGCGGGCGAAATCCGGAACGCGGCTCCGGCGGCGCGAGGGCTGCTGTTCAATCCGCCTGGCCCAGCAGTGGAATCGTGCCGTCGATCCCCGCCCCCAGCAGACCGGTCTTGGTGGAGATGCTGAGTTTGGCGCTCGTGTCCCGGATGTCCAGGCTGCGCATCGTCAGCACCGCGCCGTCGCGGCCGCAGAACGTGAGCACCGCGCTGCAGACACTGACGCCGCCCAAGGCGGACACGGCACGCTACGACCGACTGCGCCGACTGGCCGAACAGGAGGCCAGCCATGACTGACGCGATCGCCGGGCTGAAGGCGCTGCGGCTGCACGGCTTGGCGGTCACCTGGGGCGAGCGACCAGGCCACGCGCTCGGTGAGCCACCAGATGGCCGCCGCGCGATTCCCGGTGCACCGTGACCTGGCCGGCTTCGACTTCGACGCCTCGGCGGTGGATCGCAACTTGGTCGGGCAACTGGCCAAAGGCGAGTTCACGCGCGCCGCCCACAACGTGGTCTTCGTCGTCGACGCGAAGATGACCACTGCGCTGCTGGGCCGGCTCACGCACCACTGCCACATCGTGGAGACGGGCAACGAGAGCTAGGCCAGAGCTAGGCCCGCTCACTGATCTCGCGCCACCGCGCGCTGGACCCATGTTGGAGCTTGGCGGCACCCTACTCAAAGCCTTGGGCCGCTGTGAATGCGACCGGCAGCTTCGTGGCGATGAATTCAGGATCGCCGAAGTCGCCAATGGGTCGAGTCGTCGAGGTCGCTAATCGACGTACCGGCCGTCCGCTGCTCCAAGGTTGAGCGGCCGATGTCCAGCAGGGTCCCTTGCTTGCAGTCTTGGCATTGGGTCCACAGCGCATGCTGGGATCAGAAGCGATAGCTAAGACTGACCCGGAAGCTGCGCGGCTCGCCAGGATGCAGGTGCCGATCATCGACACCCGCGGCCGGCTCACCCGGCAGCCGCGAGGTGTAGTAGTAGGTGATGTCGTTGGTCGCGGCATTGAACAGGTTGAACACATCCAGGCGAAGCTGCAGGCCGCGCGCCAGTTCGTAGCCGACCTGCGCGTCGATCACCGTCTGTGGATCCGAGCGCACACTGTTGTCCTCGGTCAGCGGGTAAGAGCCGATGTAGCGCAAGAACACCGCGCCCGACCACGGCCCGTAACGCGGCACCGATACACCGGCTGCCACGACCCAGTCGGGCGCCCCCGGCACGAAGTCGCCTTCGGGTGCATCCTCGGTGAACCGGGCATGGTTCCAGGACAGGTCCAGGTCCACGAGCATCCACGGCATGGGCGTCCAGCGCGTGGACCATTCGGTGCCATAGCGCCGGGACGGTCGGCCTGCCTCGGTGCTGCCGGCATCGCCGACGAAGACCAACTCACTGTCCAGCGACAGATACCACAACGATAGCGACGACTGCACGTTCGGGATGATCTCGGTGCGCAGCCCGAGTTCGGCGCCCTTGCTGCGCACCAGCGGTGTGGCCGGGTCGGCCGGGTCGCCGGTGGCCGGATCGACGCGGATCGTCACGCCGCGGGCGTCGTTGCTGTGGAAGCCGTAGCCGGCATTGATGAAGTATTCGGTCTGCGCCCAGGGTCCGAACACCAACGACATCTTGGGCGACCAGATGCCCGCCGAGACATCGCCGGAGTTCTTGGGCGTGCTCAGGCTGGTGACATCGAAGCGGTAACGGTCGTAACGCAGGCCGACGATGCTGCGCATCCAGTCCGCCCACTGCGTGTCGTTCGACGCAAAGACACCTGCGCTGCTCTCGATCACGTCGTCCAGCCGCGTGGTCGACAGCCGCTCGCGCTGGCGCGTGGCGAACAGGCCCACCGGCTTGATGCGGTCCTGGCGCAGCTCATAGCCGAGCGTGTTGCGCGAGGGCCGGTCGAACAGTGTCGCGCGCCGCGTCCACTCTCCTGTCCAGCCATAGACATTCCGGTCGTCGCTCTGCTCGAACTGGTCGCCGTTGACCGGGTCGTTGAGGAAGAAGCTGAAGTTCGAGTACAGGTTCAAGCGGTACTTGAACCAGTACGCCGTGCTGTTGAACTCGCCTCCTGCCAGCGGTGTCGCATAGTCGGCCGACAGGCTGTAGCGGATGGAGCTGCCGCCGTCGCTGGCGTCGAGCGTGCCGAAGCGGCCGATCAGGCCGGAGTCGATGGCGCGCAGCGGCACCTGATCGGTGGAGTTCCAGGTGCCGGTGTAGCCCATCGCCGTCAGCGAGAAGTGGCCGTCGCCCACCGGCATGGCGTAGCGCAGCAGGCCGTTCCACTTGACGTAGTCGGCCGGCACGTCCCAGGGGCCATCGCTGTGCTGATACTCCAAGCCGTAGGTCAGCGCGCCGGGGCCGAGGGCCGGCGAGCCGGCGAGCAGCGCACGCTGGTAGCCGAAGTCGCCGAGCGTGCCCAGGGCGATGTTCTGCTTCAGCGCATCGCTGTAGGCCATCTTCGCGCCGCCGGCTGACGAGAAGTCGCCGATCTGCGCGTAGTACGGCCCCTTCCAGTAGTCCACGCGCGAAATCAGCTCGGGGATGATGAAGTTCAGGTCAGTGTAGCCCTGGCCGTGCGCGTGGGTGCGCAGGTTCACTGGCATGCCGGCCACCCAGGTGGCGAAGTCGGTGCCGTGGTCGAGGTTGAAGCCGCGCAGGAAATACTGGTTCGCCTTGCCGGCGCCGCTGTGCTGCGTCACCGCTATGCCAGGGATCAGCTCCAGCAGCGTGCCCGGTCGCAGCAGCGGGCGGCTTTCGATCAACTGCGGGGTGATGGTGCCGGCGCTGGCCGCGTCGCTGCTGCCCAGGCTGTTGATGTAGTGGCCGGTGACCTCGACGCGCTGCGCGTCTGGCTCGCCTTGCGCCAGACAGCCGCCGCCACAGGCCAGCAGCAACCCGCCACCGGCCAGGGCACGACGCGATCGTGGAGCCCGATGAACGCGCATGTGGAACTCCTTGGCTTGCGTATGAAGTTCTGGAAATATGACATAAACGTACGCAAGAAATGTGACCATCTGCTACGCTGATCCGATGCAACGCTTCACCATCTCCCTGGACGACAAGCTGGCGCAGGACTTCGATGCCTGGATCGCGCAGCGGCGCTATGTCAACCGCTCGGAAGCGGTGCGTGACCTGTTGCGCTCCGAACTGGAACGCACTTCGCAGAAGGCCGACGAGAGCACCGATTGTGTCGCCAGCCTGTCCTATGTGTACCGTCGCGGCGAACTCGACGTGACGCGCCGGCTGAGCACGCTGCAGCACGACCACCATGATCTGGTGATGAACAGCACGATGGTGCCGCTGGATCACGAGTTCCGGCTGGAGACGCTGACGCTGCGCGGTACCACCGGTGTGGTGCGGCAGTTCGCCGACCTGCTGTGCGCGCAGCGCGGCGTGCGCCACGGCAAGTTGAACCTGATCGGGATGGAGGTGCACGAGGCGCACCGGCACGGACTGCCCGGCAGCGGCGCATCGAAGAAGGGGGCTGCGGGTGCGGAGCACAAGCACCTGCGGCCGGCACATTGAGCAGTAGGAGCGCGTACGGCGACAGTGCCGTCTATGTGCATCGCGCGAAGGCTTTGACTTTGAGTCCCCTGATCGGCAATGGTGGTGCGCACGCGTGAGTGCCGGACGACGACAGCCTGGCCGACCGGGTTGGCCCGGCAGTCACCGTCCGCTTTGCGGTCTCAATTTCAATGACTTGACCGACAGCAATGGGTCGAGGCCGTGTGAGAACGCCCGATGAGGTCCGCATGGCGGACGTGCGGAGCATCGGCCGTTGAGGGACGTTCAAGTCGACCAGTACGCGTGTCGTCGCGTTATGCCGGCATTGCGCAGTTGCTGGAATAGTCGCGCTTCGAATGAGCATGTAGAAGGGCTCACGCCCTCGCGAACCTCATCGCCTTCATCGTTTCAGCAATACCCAACAGGCCCATCAATCGCTTGAGGTTGTATGCCAGCACGTGCAGGCTGACTTCCGTCGGCACATGCTTCGACGTCTTCATCAGGAAGTGCGTCGATCCCATCCAGTACTTGAGTGTCCCGAAGACGTGCTCGACGGTTCGCCTTCGGATCTTCATAGCGTTGGGGTTGCGGTCCAGTCTGTGCTGCATGTCGTCGAGAACGTCCTCATGCTCCCAACGACGGATCCGTCGGAAACTGGCCGGCGTGCACTGGGCCTTCATCGGGCAATCGCTGCAGCCGTAGCGCACGTAGCTGTGAAGGACCATCCCGTCACCGTCGATCCTGTCGGGTCCTCTGCGCAGGATCTGGCCTGCAGGGCAACGATAGGCATCAGCCTTGGCATCGAACACGAAGTCGGCCTTGCTGAATCGCCCTTGGGACTTGCTGCCAGAAGTCATGGGCTTGGGGATGTAGGTCTGCACACCGGACTTCTCGGCGGCGAGGATCTCCGTGCCCTTGTAGTAGCCCCGGTCGGCGATCAAGCCGATGCCCTTGCGCCCGAGTCCCTCTTGCGCCTTGCGGGCCATGGATGCCAGGGCCGTGCGGTCGTGGCCGACGTTGAGCACCTCGTGGGCGACGATGAAGTGGTGCGTGGTGTCCGTGGCGATCTGCACGTTGTAGCCCACGATTCCGGTGCCCCTGCCGCTGGTGGCCATGGAGCGTGCATCAGGATCGGTCAGCGAGAGTTGCTGGTCGGGCTGCCGCTGCAGTTGTCGCTCCACCTCTCGCAGCTCGTTCATCTGGCGGCGCAACTTGCCCAGCTTGTCCTGCAGTCGCTCCGTCCTGACAGGCAGGTCGACGGGCTGTGTGCGGTCCGCAGTGTCCAAGGCTTCCAGGTAGCGGTCGATGCTCTCCTGAATCTGCTTCATCCGCTGCTCCAGCTTGTGCGGCGTGAAGTTGCGGTCGCGGTTGTTGACCGCCTTGAACTTGCTGCCGTCCACGGCGACGACACCGTCCACGAGAAGCTTGAGCCTACGGCAGATGGCCACGAACTGGCTGCAGGCCTGGCGGATGCCGCGGCCGTTGTCGCGGCGGAAGTCGGCGATGGTCTTGAAGTCCGGGGCCAGCCGGCCCGTCAACCACATCAGCTCGACATTGCGCTGGCACTCGCGCTCCAGGCGACGGCTGCTCTGCACGCGGTTGAGGTAGCCGTAGATGTAGATCTTCAGCAGCACACCGGGGTGGTACGCAGGGCGGCCTGTCGCGGCCGGCACCATTCCTTCAAAGCCAGCGACGGCGAGATCCAACTCATCGACGAACGCGTCAATGACTCGAACCGGGTTGTCCTCAGCTATGAAGTCCTCCAGGCACTCTGGCAGCAGCGTGACCTGCTGTCGATCCCGGCCCTCAACGTATCGCGGCATACCGGCTCCTGCGCCAGATATGCCTATGAACTCTAGACATTGCGCGCCGGTCATGTGAGGGGGTTTTCACACGGCCTCGGTCGAAGGCAGGTCTGGGATCCGCGCGACTGAGGGACCGGAGCAGGTCAGAGACCTGACGTTCGCGCGCAGCGATGACGTCGAGCCCGACTGCCCGCGCCGACGCGCGGCGATTCGGCGCACAGGAGAACCTTGGTTGCCGCGGCCGCTCGGAACGACTCAAATCGGCGCCGCCGTCGTCGCCACCTTCATCGTCGGCGGCAGCAGAGTCGGCGTGTGCGACTTCCCCGCCACCCAGGCATCGATCATGTCGGCCCACTCCTGCAGCATGTGGCGGCGCTGTTCCGCGTACTCGGCCTTGTTGTAGACGCCACGCGATGAACGCCCGTCCTCGTGGGCCAGGCACTTCTCGATCCAGTCGCTGTTGAAGCCGAGCTCGTTCAGGA
>DAOMFI010000140.1:0-7300 GCA_035429725.1 Burkholderiaceae bacterium
GCCTCCGGGCTGCGCCCTGCGGCGCGAGCTTGCTTGAGGCGGCTCCGCGCTGCGCTCATTGGTTCGTCGGCATCACGGTCATCAGCTCGGCCAGCAGGCGTGGCGAGCCGTCGCCGGCGGGCTTGAATACGCGCACCTCGACCCGGCGGAAGAAGGGGTTCGGTGTTGGCTTGATGGCCTGCACGCACTGGAAGCTCTGGCCGCCCTGCTCGCACGGCAGGCTGTTTTCGCCCTGCTCGAGCCGTTCGCGCGCCAGCCTGAGTTCGAGCAGGCGGTTCTCGGCGGTCATGATGGCCAGCATCTTCTCGCGCGTGTACTCGGCGGTCGAAGTCAGCGACATCGCGCCCCGCATCGCGGCCGCCAGTGCCACTCCGATGATCACGAGTGCGACGAGCACCTCCAGCAGCGTGAATCCGCGCGCCGCGCGTTTCATTGCACCACCGTGGCGCGGCCCGCTTCGTCGAACTCGATGCGCACCGTCGCATCCTCGTTCGTCAACTCGAGCCTCCAGTGCGGCTGGACCCACTCACGGGCAATCGCCATGCGCACGGGCGGTGCGCCGGGTCCGAGCAGCACCTGTGCCGGCTGGGGGCCGGCGCCGTCCTGCAGCGACAGGCGCGTCAGCGGCGTGTCCCAGTTGCGCTCGCGCAGAAGGTCGTCCTCGCCGAGCAGCCGGCGTTCGCCGCCGACCTCCGCCACGAAGCGATAGCTGCGCAGGTCCGCCTCCCAGACGATGGGCAACTGCCGGATGCGCGCTTCGTCCGCCGCGAGCGACATCAGCTGTCCGATGCGCTCCGCTTCGCGCAGCAACTTCTGGCGAGGATCGGGCGTGACGCTGATGGTGACGATGGAAATGAGGATGCCGGCCAGCACGATGACGACCAGCATTTCGATCAAAGTGAAGCCGGCCGCAGGCGAACGTCGGGCAGCGGGAACGACGCGAGCCGGCGTTGTCGTCATCGGAAACCGGTCTGGATGTGGGCGAACGGGGGCGGCAACCGGCGCGCAGGCCGGCGAGCTACAGCGACCAGGACCCGATGTCGGCGTCGGTGTTCTGGCCGCCGGATTGGCCGTCGGCGCCGAAACTGAAGACGTCGATTTCGCCCCGCAGCCCCGGGTTCAGGTACTGATAGGGGTGGCCCCAGGGATCTTTGGGCACCGAACTGCGCTCCAGGTAGCCGCCCTGTTTCCAGTTCATCGGTATCGGTTCCGTCGAAGGTTTGGTGATCAGTGCCTGCAGGCCCTGTTCCGTCGTCGGATAGCGCCCGTTGTCGAGCCGGTAGAGCTTGAGCGCCTGCATGACCGAGGCAATGTCCTGCCGCGCCGCGGCGATACGGGCGTCATCGGTGCGGCCCACGACCCGTGGGACGATCAGCGCGGCCAGGATCCCGAGGATCGTGATCACGACCATGATTTCGATCAGCGTGAATCCGCGATCGAGCGAAAGACGTTGGGGCTTCATCGAACGCATATGACCACTGCACGAGGCGAAAGAAAGCTTGAAGTTGCGCGCCGAAGGCCTTGAAGTTCCTGTGTTTTAGGCGCGGACAACGAGGACTGCGACGGATATTATCAATGCAACATGGCGACCTTACCCCTCTTAGGCGGGATATGGCGGGGCCGCTAATACAACAGGATGAATCGTGGCGCGGAACCGCGCGCGATGATCTGCGCCTTGGCAAGACGATGCGATGCTGAAGAAAGTCACTGCTGCATTGGTTCACCTGCTGTTCTTCGCGGGTGTGGTGGCCATTGGCGCTTACTGGTCGGTGCGCATCTTCACGCCCGCGCCCACGACCGCGCCGCCGCCCTTGCCGCCGCCGCCGCTGCGGGACCCCGACCCGACTGCCGCAGCCCGGATGTTCGGCAAGGTCGCAGTCGCGCAGGCGGTAGTGGCTACGAATGTCCAGGCGCTAGGCGCTTTTGCTGCCGGCAAAGACTCCAGTGCGGTGCTGGTAGTGGATGGCAAGCCGCCAAGGGTCTATCTGGTCGGGCAGGAGATCGTGCCGGGCACTCGCCTCGCATCGATCACCTCTGAAGTGGTCGTCCTCGAGACGGCCACTGGGCGGCAGGAGGTGCGGCTACCTCCCCCACCCGCGGTGGCGATGAGCGGTGCGGCGCCGGCTCCGAACTTCGCCCGCGAGGGCAATACCCTGACGGCACCGAGCGTCGGCGGCGCGCCGGCCATCGCGCCGCGCACGGCCCCTCCGCCGCCTCCTCAGCCCGGAATGCCGGGTGCCGTGTCCGGGGCTCCTCCTCCGTCGACGCCTCAGCCTCAGTAGACGTTGGTTCAGCTTTGCAATGCTGACTCAGGCGTTGCAGTCGTAATCAAAGGTAATTCACTTCGACAGAGCGCCGATCCCGCGGTGAAATGAGCTCACCCTTTTACGGAGATGCTCATGCAATTTCGACCCTTGGTCACCGCTGTCCTGCTCGTCTCGGCCTCTGCCGCCTTCGCTGCGGCCACCGACGGCTCCGCGCCCGCGCGCGGCAACCCTGCACTCGACCAGAATGGCGACGGGGTGATCTCGCGCGACGAGGCGGCCGCCCATCCGCGGCTCGCCCAGTCATTCGATCGTCTTGACGCGAACAAGGATGGTGTCCTGTCGCGAGACGAACTCCGCGCGGGACACCGCTCCGGTCAGCACGGACGGCACGCCAGCCTGGACAAGAACGGCGACGGCTCGATCTCGCGCGACGAGGCCAAGTCGGCGCCGCGCCTGGCGGAGCAATTCGACGCCATCGACGCCGACAAAGACGGATCGCTGACGCGAAGCGAACTGTCGGCGTGGCGCAAGTCTCATCCGCACCCGTCTGCCAGTGCGCTGGCGGAACCCGTGAAGCCATAACGCCTTCTGATCACTCCCCGGGGCGCCGTACCCCCGAACTTTCCGGGCACGGAGGGCGAACGCTGACCGCCGAAGAGGATGAACGGGAGCCGTGGCCGTGGGGTAAGCCGGCTTATCCGTGGGATAGGCCGGCACTTCCGGTGCCTGTGAAGGCTCTGAGAATGTCCTGGATCAGTTGACTGCTTTGGAAAATGCCTCAGCATTCCAAAGGCCTGCGTCGAAACGGCAAGCTCGAAGGGGGCGGCAGGGGATGCCCTAAGTCCCTTGAACCGTCGGCCGCGGGCGCCATCTAATAGGTCATGAACGCGCCCGCAAAATCGCCCCGGAGCCCCAATGCTCCCCCGAGCCCGGGTGAGCGCATCTGGCGGAGCACTTTCTTCGTCCTGAGTGCGATGCTGGCGGGCCTGGCACTCGTCCAGTTCGACGCGGGTCGATGGGCGCACGGCGTAGGGGACCTGGGTGCTTCCGTGCTGATGCTCTCGGTCATGGTCCAGTTTCCGTTCCTGCGGGCGATCGTCCAGGCCAGCGCCGACGAGGAGGGTTCGCCTGAGCGCATGAAGCGCCGGCGCGAGGAACTGATTCAGCAGGCTGCGCAGCTGAAGGCTGCTAATCCATGGTCCGATGTTGCGGGCCGCGCAGGCTGGATCCTCCTGGGACTTTCCCTCGTCCTGCGCATCATCGGTGCACCCTGATCGGGGGTTCTGGCCTTACCGCCGCTTCGGCGGCGATGCCTGACGACCCGGCTTCGCGCTGACAGGCCTGTGAGGGCGCGCTTGGCGTCCTCAAATTCGCTGTTCGTCGCAAGGCGGTCGCTGAAGCGATGCGCGCTGCCTAGAGTGGCTCCACCCTGAACAAAGCAAAGCAGTCGGGCGCGCGGGCGCACTTCGCATTCCCATCTCCGTGCCTGTTGCTCCCGCCGGCGGCCTGCGCGGTCCCGGGCTCCTTTCCTCCAGCCCCGGCCAAATCTCCGGGGAGTTCCCTGGCCCGGCCGGTTCCGGGCCATTTTTTTGCCTTCTGTCCGGCGCCACGGCGGGAGGTGGCCTATGGAGCCGGCCCGCGAAGCCGGTTTCGACTGCTCGCGACCGCCGTACCGCTTAGGCGCAGTCTGGCCTTCGGTTGGTGCAGCCTGTCGCATGTCCGTGGAGCCGTACGCGGTCGTTCCGTACCGTATCGACATGTTGCGGGGCACTACTGTCCGCCCACCCCACTGGCAATCGCGATAACTTTGCTTATGGATCCTAATTCAGGTTCGACACCCAACGGCGGCCCGGACCCCGCGTCCACGGGCGGGGTGCTGCGTCGCGCGGGCTCGGCGACGGTCGCCGGCGCCAAGGCCGCGGCGCCCGTCGTGGCCAGTGGGGCTGCGCACTCCTGGTCGTTTTTCCAGCAGCGGGTCATGCCGCTGCTGAAGCGCATCTTCGGGCGCATCGGCGACTGGCTGGCCACGGTCGGCTGGGGCAAGTTCGCCCTGGTGGCGATACTGCTGCTGGCCGCCGCAGGCATCGCGACCAATGTGCTCTATGACGAGGCGCCGGTCGTGGTGATCGACCGCAAGGCGCCGAAAGAAAACGTCAAGGTTGACATCAAGGTCGGGCCCGAGGGTATCCGCATCGAGCGCCCTGGCGTGCCGAAACCGCCTGCACCGCCCAAGGCGCCCGAGGCACCGCGCTCTCCGGACGCTCCCGCGGACAAGGGCGCAAGCTCGGTCAGCATCGATGAGCACGGCCTTCGGATTACTTCGCAGCGCAACGGCAAGCCCGTGCAGGTGGTGATCGACAGCGACGGAATACGGGTCGAGGACGCCGCGACGGCGCCACCGCCGGTGGAAGAGCCGCCGGCAGTCGTCATCGATCGCTCGGGTGCGGTTGTCATACCGCCCGATGTGGCCGCCGATCCCGGCAAGATCGAACTGGCGCTAGAGAGCGCGCGCCAGGAGATCGAGAGCATCGTTCAGGACCAGGTGAACCGGAAGGTCGCCCGCGAGGTCCACACCTATCGCGAGCGCAGCGGCGATTGGCTGATGAGCTTCGCGTTCCTGATGATTCTCACGGGCATCATCGTCAAGGTGGTACTGGGCGGGAAGAAGCGCGCCGAGCGACGCGCCCAGGCCGCGACCGCGACGGCCGCCGAGGAGAGCCTCAAGCGTCAGCTCGTGGAAGCCCAGCTCAAGATGATGCAGGCCCAGGTCGAACCGCACTTCCTGTTCAACACTCTGGCGTCGGTGGATTACCTGATCGAGACCGATCCGCCCACGGCGTCGAAGATGCAGAAGAACCTGATCCAGTACCTGCGGGCCGCGTTGCCCCAGATGCGCGAAGGTTCGACGACACTCGGCAAGGAAATCCAGCTCTGTCGTTCGTATCTGGAGATCCTGAAGTTCCGGATGGAGGACCGGCTGCACTACACGGTGACGGTGCCGCAGGGCCTGCAGTCGGCCCAGTTTCCGCCGATGATGCTGCAGTCGCTGATCGAGAACTCGATCAAGCACGGTCTCGAGCCGAAGCCCGAGGGCGGAGCGATCACGATCTCTGCCGACATCGTCGATGGCCGCCTGCGGGTCACGGTCGCTGATACCGGGCTCGGATTCGCTGCCGCGTCACAGCCCGGCACCGGCGTTGGCCTTGCAAACGTGCGGGAACGGCTGGCGGCGCTCTACGGCGGACGGGCGCGTCTTTCGATCGATGCCAATCATCCCAGCGGAACCATCGTGACGATCGACGTGCCGTACACCTTCGAAGCAGACGTTCCGCTGCAGGCCACACCGCAGCCGGCCTGACATAATCGCCGCATGCCACGGGCGATCATCGCAGACGACGAGCGGCTCATGCGCGAGCAGCTGCGCACGCGGCTGCTCGATGTCTGGCCCGAACTCGAGATCGTCGCCGAGGCCAAGAACGGCGAGGAGGCCGTGGCCGCGGTGCGGGAGCATGCGCCCGACCTGGCGTTTCTCGACATCCGCATGCCGGGCATGACCGGAATCGAGGCCGCCCGCGCCATCGGCGACGCGTGTCACATCGTATTCATCACCGCGTACAACGAGTACGCGGTCGACGCCTTCGAGCACGGCGCCGTCGACTACGTGCTCAAGCCCGCTGAACGCGAACGTCTGGAGGTGACGGTTGCGCGATTGAAGAAGCGGCTGGGGCAGCGTCCGAGCGATCTCGGCGAACTGCTCGCCAAGCTCTCAGCGCGCCTCGAAGCCGCCGAGACTCCGGGCGCGACCAAGACGAGCGGCCGGTTGCAATGGATTCAGGCAAGCGTGGGCCAGCAACTGAAGCTGATCCCGGTGGCCGACATCCTGTTCTTCACATCCGACGAAAAGTACACGCGCGTGCAGACAGAGACCTTCGAGGCGCTGATCCGCAAGCCGATCAAGGAACTGGTCGAGGAGCTCGATCCCGAGAAGTTCTGGCAGATCCATCGCTCGACGATCGTCAACGCCGATGCCATTGCCGGCGTCACGCGCGACTTCCGGGGTCGGCAGCTGGTGCAGGTCCGCGGCCGGCCCGACAAGCTCGAAGTCAGCCGCAACTACACGCACCTGTTCAAGCAGATGTAGGCAAGGCCGCGGCGTTGCCGACGCGAAAGCCGAGGTCTATCGCGGCGATGGCTTCGCTGAAGGCCTCCTTCAGCACCGACGCCGGCGTCGCGGCTTCCAGCGACAGGTAAGCGCGCGGTTCGACCGGATCATGGGTCAAGGTCATGCCGGCCCGGCGCGCCAGCGAGGCAAGTGCCTCATTCTCTGGAATGTAGGCCAGCATCAGTGACTGCCGGCCCCGGTTACGGGCATGCGCGGCGGCACGCTCGAGCAGTGCAAGACCGGCGCCGCGTCGACGCGCCGCTGAGGCGACTGAAAGTCCCAGCTCCGAAGAGCACTGATCTTCATCGAACGCGAGGTGGGCGAACGCCAGCAGCTGGCCCTGTTCATCGAAGCCGCCGAAGGCAGCGTCGCGGCTGAAGCGGAGCGATCTCACGTAGGTGAGCAGCGACGCATCGCCGATCGCGTAGCCGAAGCGCAACCGGCGATCCTCCGGGGAAAGCGACAGAAGGTGAGAAGCAATCTGCCGCCGGTGCGACGGTCCCAGCTGTGCGATCAACAGGCCGGGTGCGCAGGCGGTTCCGGATTCCGGTTCGAAATCCCGCCGCCCGCGTCTCGGGCGCGGCGGGTCGGCTGCGCCGGCACAAGGAGAGTATATTTTGTGCATTGCACAAGTATCGGGCTGCTCTCCTGGATGTCAACCGGCGCGGGCCGTCGAAGGATGCTGAAAAGTTAGAAAGCGTGCACTAACTTTCGCTAGCTAACTGCGTCCCGCCTGAGTGTCTGTTGTGGATGACGTCCTCTAGCCAGCGGCAGTGAGTAGGTCGGTGGGTCTAATGCCGCTGGGCAAGGGCATGTCGGTTTGACAAGCCTTTGTTGCACAACCATAATTTGCGGTTCGCCGCGGAGGGGT
>DAOMFI010000141.1:0-7198 GCA_035429725.1 Burkholderiaceae bacterium
GCGATCGCGCTCGCGGCCATCCGCATCGGCAAGCGCCCGGCCGACGGCCGCAGGACCTTCGGCTACTACCGCTTCGAGATTCTCGCCGCGACTTTCAATGCAGTGCTGCTGTTCATGGTCGCGATCTACATCATGATCGAAGCGTACCGGCGTTTTCAGAAACCGCCGGAGATCGACTCGATCACGATGCTCGTCGTAGCGAGCCTCGGGCTCGTGGTGAACCTGATCAGCATGCGGCTGCTCAGTGCGGGCAAGGACACCAGCCTCAATGTAAAGGGCGCCTACCTCGAAGTGTGGAGCGACATGCTCGGCTCGATCGGCGTCATCGTCGGCGCGCTGATCATCCGGCTCACCGGATGGTCGGCGGTCGACTCGGTGATCGCAGTTGCGATCGGCCTGTGGGTGATCCCGCGCACCTGGACTTTGCTGCGCGAGAGCCTGAACGTGTTGCTGGAAGGAGTGCCGGAGGGCATCGGGATGGACGAGGTCGAGCGGGCGATTGCGTCGATGCCCGGCGTCAGCAGCGTCCACGATTTGCATGTCTGGTCGATCTCGAGCGGAAAGGTCAGCCTGACCGTACATGTGGTCGGCGATTCGACGATCGCCGAAGCCTTCGAACTGGTGCAGCAAGTACGCTCAATGCTGGCCGCACGGTTCGACATCCACCACTCGACGGTCCAGATCGAGCGCGAAGCGTGCGAACAGGCCGCGGAACGCCACGGATTCGACGGCGGGGCCGCCGACCATCGTCATTGAGCCGAACGCCAACGCGGTCGAAATTGGCCAGCTTGACTCTCCACCGAGTTCAGGGTTTCAAATCAATCGCCGTTGCATGGCATCCGCTGGCGGGGTACATCAAAGCGACGTCAGTGGCAGACGACCCAGCAATCGACAGGATCCGAAGCGATGGGGCATCAGTCATGAGTTTTCTCGAGCGATTGCTCAGAGGTTTGGGCGGCCACCACGGGAGAGGCTACCGCGGCGATCACCACGGCGGACAGCGCTATCAGCGCGGCGGTTCGCCGACTGATTTTCGCCGCCGCAGGGTATGCCACCGGCGAGCGCAGATGACGCCTGCGGCAAGTGCGGGGCGCCGAACGGGGCCGATGCGAAGTTCTGTCAGCGTTGCGGCGCGTTGCTGATCGCAGAGTGCACGGGTTGTGGCACGAAATTGTCGGCCGACTCGAAGTTCTGCAGTCAGTGCGGGCGGCCACGTTAGCCGAATTTGCATCTCGAGTCGACTACCCCCGTGCTTCATGGAAACGGACTAACCGAGCGACCGCGCTTTCCGGCCATTCGTTGCAACCAAACCTGCGGACGATGATCAGATTACGTGCCAATTCGCCGCAGCGAGCCGGGGAGCGGAGCCATGGAATGCGACTGGAGCCCGTCAGCATGCTGTCCAAACGAGTGAGGTCTGTGTTCTGCTCGCTCGCTATCGGCTTCGGGCTGGTTGCGTCCGCGGCCGCGCAGATCGAATCGCTTCCTCGCTTCGGCGCGCCCGCGGCGAACATCAAGGGTGAACTGCTCGCGGCGACGGATGCAGTGGTGCCGGGCCAGCCGCTGCTGGTCGGCCTGCGGCTGGTGCCGTCGGGCGGCTGGTACACGTACTGGCAGGTCCCCGGCGATGCCGGATTGCCCACTCAAATCGCATGGCAACTGCCGCCGGGCTTCAGCGCGGGGCCGATCGAATGGCCGCATCCGCAGCGGCTGCCGCTGGGGCCGATGGTGAACTTCGGCTACAAGACCGAAACGATGCTGTTGACTACGCTGAGCGTCCCGCAGAATCTGGCGACGGGCGGCTCCGTTACGGTGCGGGCCGAGGCGAAGGCGGATTGGCTCGAATGCAAGGACGTCTGCATTCCGGGCGGAGCAACGCTGACTCTCACGCTGCCGGTGCGCGAGTCGGCCAAACCATCCTCTGCGGCGAGCCTGTTCGCGGCGGCGCGCGCGCTGGTTCCGCAGCCTCTGGCCGGGGCCGAGGCGCAGGCCACGCTCGAAGGCAAGCGGCTCCGGCTGGCACTGGCGTTGCCGGGCGACCGCCGGATGGACCGAATGGAGTTCTATCCGCTCGAAGCAGCCCGCATCGAACCGTCCGCAGCGCAGATCCTCAAGCGCGAAGGGACGCAGACTGCCGTGTACCTGACCGCGGCGACGGCGGCCGCGCCCGATTTCAAGACGCTGAAGGGCGTGATCGTCGCCAACGGCGGGCCGGCCGTTCCGAACGGGTGGACCGCAACAGTCGAGGCACCGGTTTCTGCTGGTGTGGTCGCGGCGAGCGCCTTTGAGACTGCGGGCAAAGATCCAGTTGGCAGCTCAGCTTCGATGACGCTGCTGATTGCGTTCGGCGGCGCGCTGCTGGGCGGCCTGATCTTGAATCTGATGCCCTGCGTGTTCCCGGTGCTGTCGCTGAAGCTGATCGGGCTTTCGAAACACCGCACGCAATCCGGACCGCTGGCGGCGCACGGACTCGCATTCACGGCCGGCGTCGTGCTCTCGTTCGTGCTGCTGGCCGCTTTGCTGCTCGCCTTGCAGCAGACTGGCCAGGCGCTCGGCTGGGGCTTTCAGCTACAGACGCCGTGGGTGATCGCGGCGCTGACCATTCTGTTTTTCGTCATTGGTCTGAACCTGCTCAGCGTGTTCGAGTTCACGTTCGGGCAGGGCGTCGCCAACTCGCAGGCGGCCGATGCGCTGGCGCGCAAGTCCGACTGGCGCGGCAGCTTCGGCACCGGTGTGCTGGCGGTGATCGTCGCCTCACCGTGCACAGCGCCGTTCATGGGTGCTGCGCTCGGATACGCGATTACGCAGCCGCCGGCCGTCGCGCTGTCGGTCTTCGCGGCACTCGGCGTCGGCATGGCGCTGCCGTATCTGCTGCTGACGCTGTTTCCCCGCTGGCTGGCCAGATTGCCGCGGCCGGGGCGCTGGATGGAGATCTTCAAGCAGCTGATGGCCTTTCCGATGTTCGCGACCTGCGTCTGGCTGTTGTGGGTGCTGATGCAGCAGGTCGATGCCGGCGAGGTCGCGTTGGCGCTGGGCGCCTTGGTGGCCGTCGGCTTCGCGCTGTGGGCGCTCGGGCTGTCGCAACGCGGCGCAAGCGCGTTCCGCTGGGTGGCCCTGAGCGGCGCAGTGGTCGCAGCATTGACATTCACGCCGATCGTGAGCTCGGGAACGCCGGCCGCAGGCAAGGCCGTGCTCGGTGACGGCTGGATCGAGTATTCACGCGACAAGCTCGTTCAGCTGCAAGGCGAAGGCAGGCCGGTCTTCGTCGACTTCACCGCGGCATGGTGCGTGACCTGCCAGGTCAACAAGCGGACAGTGCTGGACACCGAACGGGTGAGCGCCCGGTTCGCTGCCGATGGCGTCGTCCTGATGCGCGCCGACTGGACCAATCGCGACGAGCGCATCACGCAGGCGCTGGCCGAGTTCGGGCGCAACGGCGTGCCGCTGTACGTGCTGTACGACCGCTCTGGACAGGCGGCCGTGCTGCCGCAATTGCTGACGCCGGGCATCGTCTTCGACGCGCTGGACAATATCAAGTAACCGGGGGCGGCGCGGCCTGTTGCAGGGCACGCGCACGACGTCTAGGTGCCGTTGACTCGGTACCTACTTCATGGTTTGCAATTGCGCGTCGCACGACGTCGGCATTCGATGAGGAGCAAGCCGCCATGCCGCTGACCCGCCGCCACCTGTTGCTGGCCGCCACCGTGTTGCCCGCGCTCGCCTTCGCGAACCACGACAGCGGCGCAGGAGCAAAGAAGGAATTCGTCCCCGTCTCGCCCCCGCAGCCGGTCGAGACGGGCAACCAGATCGAGGTTATCGAATTCTTCCAGTACGTCTGCCCGCATTGCGCCTCCTACGATCCGGTTCTGCAGGCTTGGAAGAGGCGCCTTCCGGCGGATGTCAGGTACCGTCGCGTTCCGATCTCATGGGACGACCGGAATCTCCCGCATGTCCGCCTCTACTACACACTCGAAGCGCTGGGCAAGACCGAAGAGTTGCAGAGCAAAGTCTTCTCGGCGATCCACGTCGACAAGAAGCATCTGCTGAAGCCAGAGGAGATCGCCGAATTCATGGCAGCCAACGGCATCGATCGCAAGCAATGGCTCGATGCCTACAACTCGTTCACTGTCGGTGCCCGCGCGAACCGTGCGGGCCAGGTATGGCGCGCCTATCGGATCGACGGAACTCCGGCGATGGCAGTCGACGGCAAGTTTGTGACCTCGCCGTCGATGGTCGGCTCGCGCGAAGGCAGCATCGAGGTGCTCGACGCCCTGATTCAGCGCGCGCGGTCCGAACGTTCGATCACGAAGTCGCACTTCGATTCGGTCCCGCGGGTTTCGTGAGCGGCATCGTTACGCCCTGACGGGCCGGACGCGCGCTACCGATGTTTCTGCATCTCTGCGAAGCCTTGACCGTCCTGTTGGTGTTGTGCTTCTGGATGGTCCGTATTCACTCCCGTCCCGGTTTGACCGCCGCAGTCCGCCTGATCGAAGCCAGGGACTGCTGCGACAGGCGTGAAGCGCGGCGCTCGGCCAGCGCTTTCGTGCGCGCCTTGCTGAGCAACCCACGCGCCGTGGGCGCTTGCTGTCCGAGTTCGCCGCGGCTCGCGCGCGCGGTGGCCGCCGCGGTCGACGACTCTACTGGTCTTGTCGTCGAACTCGGAGGGGGCACGGGTGCCATCACCTCGGCGCTGCTCGCGCGCGGCGTGCCGCCGGACCGGCTGATCGTCGTCGAGCGCGACCCAATTCTCGCGCGCCACTTGCAGGAGCGGTTTCGCGGAATCAGCGTGATCCGCGGCGACGCGGCCGAACTCGCGCAATTGCTGTCGGACGATGACGGCAGGGAGACGGCCGCGACTGTGGTCTCAAGCCTGCCGATGATTTCCCTGTCACGGGACGATGTGCGCGCGATCGGAGCACAGATCTGCGCGGTACTCGAACGCGGCGGAGTCCTCGTGCAGTACACCTACCAGATTGGGTTCGGTCACGCACGAGTTCCTGGCTGCTTTGAACTCGTCGAGCAACGCCGCGTCTGGGCCAACCTGCCGCCGGCGCGCGTCGAGGCATATCGCCACCGCGGCTGACACGCGGGCGATGCTCGACGCCGTGCTGCGGATGCGCCGGGCGACGAGCCTGTAGGCACCGCCGTCGAGGAACAAGAGACGGCGCACCTGCACGACGCTGTCAGTGGTGAAGTTCGAGACCAGGGTGATCTTGATTTTCGCCTAGTGCGTCATGTTGGTTCGACTCTTGCCCTGCTTGTCGGGCTGGCAGCCATTGCCGCGTATTCCGTGTCTTGTCAAAGGCAACCGTCGCGCCTAGCCAAAGCCACCTTCGCCGCCGGCTGCTACGGGGTTTGGATCTTGGATTGCAGCGCAACGTCGGCCTTGCTGCCGTGAATGGGCCTCTGAAAACGACCCAATTCGCCAAGCGTTCGGCTGAACTTGATCGATCGTCGGCGGTCTACGCTGACGATTCGCCCGCGCTCTTCACGCTGCGCGGCCCATTGACTTTGCCTCATATGTCTTTCTGCCTTTGCGGAAATACAGAACATGAACCACTGGATTGGACGCGTTAGCGTCATTGCAATCGCGCTCGCCTCCTCCGCGGCGTTGGCACAAGGCGCATCGAAAATGGATGGTGCTGAGAAGGCGCCGGCTGCCGGCAGCATGGAGGCGCAAGTGGCAGCGCGCTTCGCGGAAAAATCCGGCGGGCAGAAGCCGGATCAAGTCTTCAAAGGCCGCGGTGGTTTATACGAAGTATTGGTTGGCGGCCAGATTTATTACGTCGATTCTGATGTCAGTTTCGTTTTGGCTGGCCGCATGTTTGATCCGCGTACGCGTGAGGATCTGACGCAAAAGCGCCTCGACACCGCATTGAAGGTCGATTTCAAATCCTTGCCGCTCGATCGCGCGGTGAAGACGGTACGCGGCAACGGCTCACGCGTGTTAGCGACGTTCGAAGATCCCAACTGCGGCTACTGCAAGCGGCTGTGGCAGAACATGGCCGAGTTGAAGGACGTGACCATTTACACGTTTCTGTTCCCGATCCTGTCGCCCGACTCGATGGAGAAATCGAAGGCTATCTGGTGCTCGAAAGATCGTGCCGCGAGCTGGGAAGAACACATTGTGCAGAACAAGACGCCCGCGACAGCGTCGGCCGACTGCAAGACTCCGCTTGAGCAGAATGTTGCTCTAGGGCGCGAACTCGGCATCAACGGCACGCCGACCATCTTCTTTGCCGATGGCACGCGCGTTGCCGGTGCAATACCGCTTGCGGCGATCGAGCAGCGTCTCGCAGCGGCCAGGAAGTAGTGTGGAGCTGGCTGGATTTGCCGCTTCGAGTCTATCCGCCATGCATTGCTCGTCGGGAGCGTAAGGCGAGGCGGTAAACGAACAGCGGCGCAAACGTGAGCCAAATGAGGAAGACCACCCAGACCCGGATGACGATCACTCTGCTACCCCTCCTTGGCTACGCCGTCGCGACATTTCAGCCTCAATATTCAGCGGGCGGAACCACGCAATCCGTTGCCGTACGAGTAGGTTAGTCGAGGCGGAGTCAATCCGCATGCGTTGATAGCGAGATAACTCTTCTTATCACACTGGCTATGTCAGAATGCAGAACTTGGAGCCCGCGAAAACGGGTGGACCAAGGGCAGGCATGGCTAAACGCTCGAACTCCGACCACGATCAAATTGCCGATGCCGCCGACTTTCCGCTGGCGCCGGAATTGGCCGCCTACCGCGCCTGGCTCGAAGGGCTGGGCTCGCGCGCGGCCGTCGAGCAGTTCCTTGGCCACGCACGTGCGCCCGGTGCCTCGAGTCGCGCGATCATCGGGAGGGTGCGCCGACGACTGACCGCCTTGGCCCAGGCGCGCCAGCGCGACGACCTGGCCGGGCTGTTCCAGGCCGCGCCGCGGTCGCGGCGCGCGCGTGCCGTACCCGCCGCGATCGATGCCCTGCGCCGTACGCAGGCTCCGCCGCCACGCATGACCGATGCGGTCGGGCGCTGGTTGCCGGCCCGCGTGGCAAGGCCACTGGTTGCCGCGGGCGTCGGGACCTTGGCGGACCTGGTCGTGCGGCTGCGTACCGGCGCGGGCTGGTGGAGACACTTGCCAGGGATCGGGCGGGGTGCGGCCGACGTGTGCGAGGGGTTCTTCAAGCGCTATCCGGTCCTGCGGCAACAGGCCGAGCGCACCCT
>DAOMFI010000142.1:0-1287 GCA_035429725.1 Burkholderiaceae bacterium
CTCCGCGACCACCTGCGCGGACGCCAGTGGCTTCAACCTGCCTCTTTTCATCCAATCGGACGGATTCGCAACCGCCCTCCCGCGGTCGTATGCTTTGCTTCTCAGAAGCCCGAGGTCCCACGTCATGTCGACTACTCCTACGTCGCTCGAACGCCTGTTCGGCCTGATGGCCGAAAAGCAGGCGTCGGACCTGTTCCTCTCGGTCGGGTCGCCCATCACGATCAAGATCAACGGCGTCTGCGTGCCGATCAACCAGGAGCGGCTCGCGCCCCAGGCGATCGTCTCGCTGCTGGCGGAGCGCCTGACCGACGCCCACTTCCGCGAACTCGAGGACTCGCGTGAGCTGAACATCGGCCTGCCGGTGCAAGGCATCGGCAGCTTCCGTCTTTCTGCGTTCCTGCAGCGCGGTTCGATCTCGGCGGTCGTCCGTTTCATTCCGCATGACATTCCCAAGCTTGACGCGCTGCACCTGCCCGAGATCCTCAAGGACCTTGTCATGGAGCGGCGGGGGCTGATCCTCGTGGTGGGCGCAGCTGGCTCGGGCAAGTCGACGACCATCGCCTCGATGATCGATCACCGCAATGAACTGATCACCGGGCACGTGCTGACCTTCGAGGATCCGATCGAGTTCCTGTTCCGCAACAAGAAGTCCATCATCAACCAGCGGGAGATAGGCTCCGACGCCCGGACGCTGCAGGTGGCCTTGCGCAGCGCGATGCGGCAGGCCCCGGACGTCATTTTCATCGGCGAGATCCGCGACCGCGACACGATGAGCGCCGCACTCGCCTATGCGATGTCGGGCCATCTGGTGGTCGCCACGCTGCATGCCACGAACAGCGCCCACGCGCTGAACCGGGTGATCAGCTTCTATCCGCCGGAAACCCGCCAGGCGTTCTTCCAGGACCTGTCGGTCGCGGTCAAGGCGATCGTGTCGCAGCGTCTCGTTCGATCCAAGCGCGGCGGGCGCGTGCCGTCCGTCGAAGTGCTGATGAACACACGCCACATCGCCGACCTGATCGAGCGCGGCGACGTGCAGGCGATCAAGGAAGCGATGGAGCAAAGCCTCGCGCCCGAGAGCATGTCCTTCGAGCAGAGCCTGTACACCCTGATCCAGGCGGACCAGATCACCCGCGAGGACGCGCTGGCGGCCGCCGATTCGCAGAACAACCTGCTGTGGTTCATCAACAACGCCGGCAAGGCCCGCTCCCAGCTGCAGCGCGAGCGCGAAGAAACCGGCACGGACGCCTCCTTCTCCGAGTTCACGCTGAACATCTAGGCACTCCTCGT
>DAOMFI010000142.1:1387-7192 GCA_035429725.1 Burkholderiaceae bacterium
GCGGGCCGGCCGTCCGCGCGAGCACCGCAGGTGTGCCCGCAGGGCCGCCTGACGTTGAGGAACCTCGGCCCGCCATGCAGCGCGCGACGAGCCCGTCGGCATGCTCCGAGTGGAGTTCCGAAAACCGTACTACGTGCCGCTACAATCAGCGCGCTTCGCACGGCCCAAGCAGCGTGCGGCAGCACGCATGCATCCCACCTTCGAACTTGCCCAGGCGCTGATCTCCCGCCGCTCCGTAACGCCGGATGACGGCGGCTGCCAGCCGCTGGTCGCCGAACGCCTGGCCCCGCTCGGCTTTACCGCCGAGACGATCGCCGGCAACGGCGTGACCAACCTGTGGCTGCGGCGCGGACGCGCGGCGCCGGTATTCGTGTTCGCCGGACACACCGACGTCGTGCCGACCGGGCCGCTCGACCAGTGGCAGTCCGATCCGTTTGCGCCGACCGTGCGCGACGGCGTGCTCTTCGGACGCGGAGCCGCAGACATGAAAAGCTCGATCGCGGCCTTCGTCGTCGCTGCCGAGGAGTTCGTGCACGCGCAGCCGAACCATCGCGGGTCGATCGCATTGCTGTTGACCTCGGACGAGGAAGGCCCGGCCACCGACGGGACGACCAAGGTCGTCGAAGCCCTGCGCAGCCGTGGCGAGGCGATCGACTACTGCATCGTCGGCGAGCCGACCTCGGTCGCCCGGCTCGGCGACACGATCAAGAACGGACGACGCGGTTCGCTATCGGGGCGCCTGACCGTACTGGGCGTGCAGGGGCATGTGGCCTACCCCCACCTGGCCCGCAATCCGGTCCACATGCTGGCGCCGGCCCTCGCTGAACTCGCGGCTACCCGCTGGGACGACGGCGACGAGTTCTTCCCGCCGACGACATTCCAGGTCTCCAACATTCATGCCGGAACCGGTGTCGGCAACGTTATTCCCGGCACCTGCAGCGTGGACTTCAACTTCCGCTTTGCGCCGGCCTCGACCGCCGAGAGCCTGCAGCAGCGCGTCGCAGAGGTGCTGCGCCGGCACCAGGTCGCGCACGAGCTCGACTGGACCCTCGGCGCTCAGCCGTTCCTCACGCCGCGCGGGGAGCTTTCGCAGGCCATCGGCGCCGCGATCGAGCAGACGACCGGGATCAGCCCCGAACTTTCGACCACCGGCGGGACTTCCGACGGCCGGTTCATCGCGACGCTGTGCCCGCAGGTCATCGAGTTCGGTCCGCCGAACGCGACGATCCACAAGATCAACGAGCAGATCGCCGTCGCCGACCTTGAACCGCTCAAGAACATCTATCTGGGTACGCTGGTACGCCTTCTGGCCGCGGAATAGACCATGACAACGCTGATCGACGCGCAGGCCAACCTCCGCACGCTGCGCGACGTGCTTCGCTACGCGGTCACCCGTTTCAACGAGGCCGAGCTTTCGTTTGGTCACGGCCAGGGCGACGCTTTCGAGGAGGCGGCCTTCATCGTCATGCGCACGCTGAAGCTGCCCACGGAGCGGCTGGAGTTCTTCGCCGACGCGTACCTGACGCACGCGGAGATCCACGAACTGCTGCAGGTCATCGACCGGCGCGTGAAGAAGCGCATTCCGGCGGCCTACCTGCTCAACGAGTCGTGGCTGCGCGGCTACAAGTTCTACGTCGATGAACGCGTGCTCATACCGCGCTCCTTCATCGGCGAGCTGCTCGACGAGGGACTGACGCCCTGGGTCAGCGACCGCAACGCGATCGGCGACGTGCTCGACCTGTGCACCGGCTCGGGCTGCCTCGCGATCATGGCCGCCGACGTCTTCCCCAATGCCAAGGTCGATGCCGTCGACATCTCGGCCGAAGCCCTGACGGTGGCCCGCCGCAACATCGACGACTATCAGCTCCAGTCGCGCGTGAACCCGGTCAAGTCCGACCTCTTCGCCGCGCTTGGCACCAAGCGGTACGACATCATCCTGTGCAATCCGCCCTATGTGACCGAAAGCGCGATGGCAAGACTGCCCCCCGAGTACGCGCATGAACCCAAGCTCGCGCTCGCCGGCGGCGCGGACGGCATGAACCTGGTGAAGACCGTCGTGCGTCAGGCGCGCGGCCATCTCAAGCGCGGCGGGCTGCTGATCGTCGAAGTGGGTGACGGCCGCGCTGCTGCCGAGAAAACCTTCGGCGATCTACCGCTGACCTGGCTGACGACCAGCGCCGGCGATGACATGGTGTTTCTCGCCCGGCAGGAAGAGTTGCCGTAGCGCGCCGCCGGACGTCCTGGGCCTGGGTCGCGCCTGGCGCAACAACCGGATGCAGTGCCATGACCCCTGCGTTGCTCGGCCCGACGCGGTACGCGTTGCGATGACATCGAACGAACACCCTATCCCATGCTGAGGCTCATCGACGTCGCGATCGCACGCGGAACCCGGACGCTGTACCGGGGCGTGTCGCTGATCGCGCGCCCCGGCGAGCGGATCGGGCTGGTCGGCGCCAACGGTTGCGGCAAGTCGAGCCTGTTCGCCGCACTCTTGGGAGAGCTGGGGCTCGAAGCGGGCAGCATCGAGGCACCGCGCCCCGAACGCATCGCCCACGTCGCCCAGGACATCGAAGCGAGCCATGTGAGCGCACTCGAGTACGTGGTCGCAGGGCATGCGCCGCTGGTCGCCGCCCGGGCGGAACTCATCGGCGCGGAGGCGTCGCACGACGAAATGCGGCTGGCGCACGCGCACGCGGCGTTGGCCGAGCTGAACGAAGGCGCGATCATCGCCTCGGCGCAGGCGGTGCTGCACGGCCTCGGCTTCGCGTCCTCCGACGGTGCGCGGCCCGTCACTGCCTTTTCAGGCGGTTGGCGCAACCGGCTGGCCCTCGCCCGCGCGTTACTGCGCCCGGCCGACCTGCTGCTGCTCGACGAACCGACCAATCACCTCGATCTCGACTCCGTCGTCTGGCTCGAGTCCTGGCTGCGTCGCCAGCCCGCCACGGTGCTGGTCATCTCGCACGACCGCGAATTCCTCGACCGCATTGCCGAATCTATCTGGCACGTCGACCAGGAAGCGATCCGCCGCTATGCCGGCGACTACAGCGCCTTCGAAGTCGCGTGGCTCGAGCAGCAGAAGCAGCAGGACGCCGCCGCCAAGGCCTATGCGCGGACGGCGGCGCACCTGCAGAGTTTCGTCGACCGCTTCCGTGCGCAGGCGACGAAGGCGCGCCAGGCCCAGAGCCGCCTGAAGATGCTCGAGCGGCTGACGGTCATCGAGCCCAGCCGCGCGCGGCGCGAGTGGCGCTTTGAGTTCCTGGAACCGGAGCGCACGCCGGAGCGGCTGCTCGATGCCGAGGGCATGTCGCTCGGCTACGGAACCCGGACGGTGCTGGCCGACGTCACGCTCACGGTGCGCGCCGGCGATCGCATCGGCATACTCGGCGTCAACGGCGCCGGCAAGTCGACGCTCGTGAAGGCGATCGCGCGCGAACTGGAGCCCTCGGCCGGCGAGTTGCGCCGCGGACAGGGCCTCGCGATCGGCTACTTCGCGCAGCACCAGCTCGATCAGCTGCGCTCCGACGAGACGCCGCTCGCGCATCTGCGCCGCCTCGCGCCCGACGCGCGCGAACAGCAACTGCGTGATTTCCTCGGGACGTACCGTTTCTCGGGCGAAATGGCCACCTCGCTGATCGGTCCGATGTCCGGCGGCGAGAAGGCGCGCTGCGCGCTCGCGCTGATTGCATGGCAGCGGCCGAACCTGCTTCTGCTCGACGAGCCGACGAACCATCTCGACATGGAAACGCGCGAGGCACTGACCATGGCGCTCTCGTCCTACGAAGGGGCGCTGCTGCTGGTCTCGCACGACCGGCACCTGCTGCGCGCGACCTGCGATCAGCTCTGGCTGGTGCACGATGGCCGCGTCGCAGCCTTCGACGGCGACCTCGATGATTACGCCTCTCTCGTGCTCGCGAGCCGGCGCGAGCGCGCCGATGCATCGGGCGACGCTGACTCGCCGAACCGCCGCGAACAACGCAAGCAGGAGGCGGCCGAGCGGCAGCGGCGCGCGAGCGCGCGGCGCCCACTGCAGTCGCGCCTGACTCGGCTTGAGCAGGAACTTGCGAAAGTCAGCGGCGAACTGCGTGAACTTGACGCGCGGCTGGCCGATCCGGACTTCTATCACGCAGGCGACGAAGCGGTTGTCGCCGAAACCCTGAAGCGACGCGGCGAGCTGGCGCGCCAGGTTGAAACGCTTGAGGGACAATGGCTCGAACTCACGCAGGAACTCGAGGCGATCGAATGAGCGGCACCGGTTGCGCGCAGCGCGATCGCCGGCACCCCGGCGCGCGGGGCGGCCGATGACGGCACCCCTCGCCGGCCTGCGCCTCCTCGACCTCACGCGCCTGCTGCCGGGTCCGGCGGCGACGATGCACCTGGCAGATTTCGGCGCCGACGTCATCAAGATCGAAGACACCTCGGCCGGCGATTACATGCGCGACTTCGACCCGCAGGTCGCCAATGCGCAGGGCGTGCGCGTCAACCCGGCGTTCGAGGCGACCAATCGCGGCAAGCGGTCGCTGGCGATCGATCTCAAGCAGGAACGCGGTCGTGCGCTGCTGCTGGAGCTTGCCGGCAGCGCCGACGCACTGATCGAGAGCTTTCGGCCGGGCGTGCTGGCTCGTCTCGGCCTTGGCTGGGACGTGCTGCATGCGCGCAACCCCAGGCTCGTTCTGTGCTCGCTCTCGGGCTATGGCCGGACCGGCCCTTGGGCGCACAAGGCCGGGCACGACATTAACTACATCGCCGTCAGTGGCGTGCTGGACCAGATTCGGGCCGACGGTCGCCCGGCGATTCCGAACCTGCAGCTCGGCGATCTGCTCGGCGGTGCGTTGTCATCCCTGTCGGCGCTGCTGATCGCGTTGCTTGCGGCGCAGCGCACCGGCCAGGGACGCTGGATCGACGTCGCCATGTCGGAGGCCCTGTTGGTGCATCACTTCTTTCCGCACGCGGAACTCGACGCCGGGCATCAGCCCGTCGGCGGCGAGACCCTGCTGACGGGCGGCGCGGCCTGCTATCGCGTCTACGAGACGGCCGACGGCCGCCACCTGGCCGTCGGGGCGCTAGAGCAGAAGTTCTGGGAGGCGTTCTGCGATGCGGCCGGGCTGGCATCGCTGCGCAGGCATCATTGGGCGCACGGCGAAGCGCCCGGTTCGGCCGCGGCGCACCAGACGATCGAGCGCGTCGCCGAACAGCTGCGCGGCCGCACGCTCGCCGAGTGGCTGCAGGTATTCCACGACGTCGATGCCTGCGTGACGCCCGTGCTGACGCCGGCCGAAGCCGTGAGCCATGAACAGGCCGCCGCGCGCGGCGTGGTGCACCGGCAAGGCGCGGTGACGGAGATCGGACCGCTCGCGCAGATGTCGGGCCACGCGATGCCGTTGCGTCCGTCCCCACGCGCCGGCCAGCAGACGCGCGAGATCCTCACCGAACTGGGACTTGGCGCCGACGTGATCGACGACCTGATCGCCGCCCGCGTCGTGCAGGAGCCCAGATGATCGAACGACGGCGTCTGCTGCTGATGCGCCACGGCGCTGTCGACTACTTCGATGCCGCAGGCCGCCCCTACCCGCCCGATGACGTGCCGCTGACATCGGCGGGCATCGAGCAGGCGCGCGCGATGGGCGCGGTCATGGCGGGCGCTGGCCTGGCGGTCGACCGCGCAATTACCAGTGGCCTGGCGCGCACGCGCGAGACGGCGCAGCACGTACTCGAGGCCATGGGCCTGACACCGCCCTTGGAGCACTGGCCCGATCTGCGGGAGATCCAGCCCGGTCACCTGCCGAGCATTTCCGATCATGAATTGCG
>DAOMFI010000143.1:0-7181 GCA_035429725.1 Burkholderiaceae bacterium
AGAGCGTGGCGCCCGAGAGCCTGACGTAGCCCGCCGCCTGCTCGACCCGCGCTGCGGTGACCATCAGGTCCGGGTTGAAGACCAGCGCTTCCTGCACCAGCGCGTCGAGCTGCGGATCATTGAATGAGCTCAACCAGCGATCGGCGACCGGTCCCGACGTTCCGGCCGTCGCGGCCCAGGTCTTCTTCACGTCGAAGACGGGCAGTGACTGCGTCACGACATCCTCGCGCGAGGGCGGCGCCTTGAGGGCGCAGCCGGCGAGTGCCGCAACGGCAACTCCCGCAACGGTCACCGATACGATCGAGCGAACCGGTCTCATCAGTGCAGCTTAAGCACGAGGATGTCGGTGATCGTGCCGACGCGCAGGATCACCATGCGCACGATGTGAATCATCGCCGCGTGTTCGGTGTAGATCGCCCCGGCGCCCGCCGCGCCGGCGGCGAGGAACAGATCCTTGTCGCGCGGCTCGACCTCGAGCTTCACCGGGAAGCGGCCCGGCACGATCGGGATGGCGCCTGTCGTAGGCAGCTGGCCCGACTGCACCACCTGGCCCTGGCCCTGCGCCCAGACGATCGAGTCGACCTTCGCCTGGATCACCCGCCCGGGGTACGTCTTCAGCGTGAACTCGGCGTGATTGCCGGGCTCGACCAGCCGCAGCTCGTTCTGCGCGTAGAAGGCGATGACCTGGTACTCCTCCTCGACGAAGCTCATCGCCGGCGCCACCGGGAACGCGGTCACGAAGGAGCCGGCGCGCAGCTGGACGTTGACGGCATAGCCGTTGGCCGGCGCATAGACGGAGGTCTGGTCGAGGTTCCACTGTGCATTGGCGACATCGGCCCGGCTCAGGTCCACCTGCGCCTTGGCGGTGGCCAGCTGCGCGCGTGCCGACGCGACCGACGCCTGCTCGCCGTTGACCCGACCCGACAGCTTCTGCGTCACCTGCGCCTCGTTGGCCACCGCGGTCGCCAGTTGGCCCTCGAGATCGGCGAGGTTCGCCTCGGCCTGCTCCAGCGCAAAGCGGTCGCCGGCGCCGGTGGCGACCAGTTCGCGGTTCTGCTTCACCCGCAACCGCGCCAGATCGAGCCGCGGCCGCAACGCGCCGACCTGGCCGCTGGCCGACTTCAGCTGCTCCTGCAACTGCCGGGCGCCGGCCGAGGCGTCGACCAGACCCGCACTGGCCTGGGCGAGCTTGGCCTCGTCAGCCGCCAGCTTCGCCTTGGCCGCGTTGAGTTCGATCTGATACTGCGCCGGATCGATGCGGAACAGCAGCTCGCCCTTCTTCACCAGCCGGTTGGGCTCGACCGGTACCTCGAGCACCCGGCCGCGCACCTGCGGGATCACCTGCACGACGTACTTGATCACGCGCACGTCGTTGGACGACGGCGCGACCACGTTCAGCGTCAGGATCAGTGCCGCCATCGCGACAATCGGGATGATGACGACGGTGACCTGCGACGTGGTGTTCCACGGCAGCCACTTGAACTTGATGAAGATCAGCCAGACGAAGAACGCGTAGATGGCGAGTAACAGGGCTTCCATCAGACGCTCCCTGCCTTCGCCTCGGCCGCGGCAGGCGCCGCCTGCGCCACTGCCGGCTTTGCCGTGGCCAGGTCCCTACGCAGCTTCTTCAGTTCCGCCGACAGGCTGCCGGTCTCGGCCATGGCGTCGAGTTCCTCGCGCAGATGGTCGAGTTCGAACTGATCGAGTTCCCCGGCCAGCGCCCGTTCGCCCATGTGGTGGAAGTAGTCCTCGTGCTTCTCGGTGCCGTACGCCGCGCGGTACATGACCGGCTTCGTGTATGCCCACAGCCACGCAATCGGCCACAGCAGGCCGCCGAATGCGAGCGAAAGCAGGCACAGCGTCTTGATCGCGTCTGTCTGCGGATGGTGGCGCTTGTGGGCGATCTTCTCCGGCAGCACGTGCACCATCCAGAACAGCACGATGCCGACGATCGGCATGACGATGAGGACGAACCAGGCGATCCCGAATGCTGCCTTGTCCATCAACTCCGGCGGCAGGAACGAGGCGTGTGCAGGCGAACTCGCCAACGCGGCCACAAGCGAGAAGGCGCTGCCAAGTCTGCGCGTCCGGACTGCTGCACTCTGTACCACTGCCGAACTCCCGATCAGTCGCGTTGTCACCATCTTAGCGGTTCGCTACCGTCTATTCCTGCCACATGTCGCCGTCGCTCGAGCCTTGGCTACCCGACCCGTGGCGGCAGCAGATAGAGCGTCATGGCAAAGATCAGATAGACCATCAGCAGCAGAACGCCGACGAACCACGCCGAGCGGCCGCTGTTTGTGACGAGGCTCGCGGTCACGGTGGCGATGATCACCATCACCACCGCGCCTGGCCAGAGCTGAAGGTCCATCGGGCTCGGGCCGATGACGTAGCTGAGCAGCACCAGCACCGGCGCGACAAAGAGCGCGATCTGCGAGGCACTCCCCAGCGCGATCCCCACGCTCAGGTCGAGCCGGTTCTTGCGCGCGCCGGAGAAGGCCGACGCCATCTCTGCCGCACCGCCTACCAGCGCCACGACAATGAAGCCCACGAAGGCCTGTGTCATTCCGAAGGTCTCCGCGGCCTGCTGCACGGACTCGACAAAGATCTCGCTGACCAGCGCCACCAGTACCGTTACGCCGGCCAGAGTGCCCAGGGCCAGTCCGAGCGGCCACGGCGTTTCGCCGTCCTCGCCGTGCGCTGCGCCGGCGAACAACTCGCGGTGCGTGCCGAGCGAGAACAGCATGCCCAGTGCGTACGCGACGATCAGCAATATCGCCAGGCCGACGCTCAGTTCGCGCGCGAATTCGGCCTGAACGGCGGAGTCGGCGGTGGCGATGGCCGACGGAATCAGCAGTGCCACGGTGGCCAGGAAAAGCAGGCCCGCCTGCATACGGGCGCTGACCCGGTTGTACTCCTGGACGTGGTGCTTCAGACCGCCGAGCAGGAACGAGGCGCCGAGCATGAAAAGGGTGTTCGCGACGATCGCACCGGCGATGGATGCCTTTACCAGCGTGTATTCGCCGGCGCGCAGGGCGGCGAGGGCAATGACCAGTTCGGTCAGGTTGCCGAGCGTGGCATTGAGCAGACCGCCTGCGGCATCCCCCGTCTTGGCCGCCACGGATTCCGTGGCGTGACTCAGCAGCGTCGCCAGCGGAACGATGGCGAGCACCGAAAGGACAAAGAGCAACGTGTGTGCGTCGGGCCTCAGCTTCGCGGCGGCGAAGATCACGGGTACGAAGGCGAGCAGCCACAGCATCGGGTTGTGGCGGATTTCTTTCAGTAGTGGGTTCACTGGCACTGTCCGGGTGAAGGAGGCGAGACCCGACTAGGGGAGCAGCGCGCTGAGCAAGCGCTGTGCTGGAAGCAGGATGAGACCGGGTTGCAGCGATTCAGTCGGCATCATCTCAGGGAACGAAGGATCGGCCCGAACACGGAGTAGGTCAGGACGAAGATCAGCACGATGCCGGTCAGGTTGAGCCAGATACCGGCCTTCATCATCTGCGGCATGCGCACCAGGCCGGTTCCGAAGACGATGGCGTTCGGCGGCGTGCCGACCGGCATCATGAAGGCGCAGCTTGCAGCGATAGTGGACGGGATCAGAAGCAGTTCCGGCCGAACGCCGAGCACCGGGGCGAGGGCCGCCAGGATGGGCAGCATCGTCGCGACCTGGGCTGTATTGGAAGTCAGCTCAGACATGAAGACCATGATCGCGATGATGGCCAGGAGCACGATCCAGACCGGAAGGCCCGCAAATCCGCTCGCCAGGCTGCCGATGAAGCCGGGAACGCCGTTGGCCTCGGTTGCGGCGGCCAGAGCCAGCCCTCCGCCGAACAGGACCAGCACACCCCACGGCAGCTGCACTGCGGTGGCCCAGTCCATCAGCGTTTCGCCCTTCTTGCGGTTGACCGAAAGCAGGAACAGCGAAATGGCAGCGATGATCGCGATGCCGGCGTCCGACAGCCCGCCCAGTGGCGCGACGTCGCCGATCGTCCAGTCCTTCAGCAGCGGCGCGGTGACCCAGAGGAAGACGGCCATGCCGAACACGCCCAGTGTGGCGCGCTCGCCGCTGTTCAGCGGACCGAGCTTGGCCCATTCGTCGCGCACGTACTCCCGACCGCCCTCGATCTCCTTCATGCGCGTCGGGAACAGCAGCGTCGTGTTGATGAACCAGGCGAGCGGCAGGAACGTCAGCATCGCCGGGACGCCCACGAGCATCCAGGTCAGGAACTCGACCTGCACGCCGTAGGTCTGCTCGATGAAACGCACCAGAATGCCGTTGGGCGGCGAGCCGATGATCGTGCCGAGTCCGCCGATCGAAGCGGCATAGGCCACGCCGAGCAGCGCCGCGAGCGCGAAGTTGCGAATGTCGCGATCGTCGTCGGGGATGCCGCCGTGCTCCTTCAGACCCTTGCCCGAGCGGCTGCGCAAAGCGACGTCGATCACCGACAGCACGATGGGAATCATCATCGCCGCGGTCGCCGTGTTCGAGACCCACATGCTGAGGAAGGCAGTGGCGCCCATCGTGCCGGCGACGATTGCCTTCGGGCGGGTACCGACCAGCCGCAGCGTGAAGAAGGCAATGCGTTTATCGAGACCGCAGCGCGCGATCGCCAGTGCCAGCACGAAGCCGCCGAGGAAGAGGTAGATGACGTCGGCGCCGTAGTTCGCCGTGGTCTTGCCGAGCGGCATGATGCCGGCGAGCGGAAAAAGGGCGATCGGCAGCAGTGAGGTCACCTCGATCTCAACGGCTTCGGTCATCCACCAGGTCGCCATCCACGCCATCGCGGCGAGCGTCGCGCGCCCTGCGTGGCCGAACGCGACGGCGTTGCCGTCGGCGGCCCGGTACTCGTGCGGGAGCGTCCAGTAGAGCAGCAGGGCCACTAGCGGACCCGCGACCAGCCCGATGCGCCGGACCTTGCGCTGCAGATCCCGAGTGCGACCAACGCTGCCAACTGCCGAGCCTGCTTCTGCCACCGGCTACTCCAGAAGGAACGAGAAATCGTCCGCGGGCCCGAGTTCGCGGGGCTCCTCGGTTCCGCGGAAGATGCGGCACTCCTTGTCGCCCAGCAGCCGCATCGACCTGTCCTCGATGCGGAAGCCTGTGCCTTCGCGCAGGCCGGCGACCCAGGAATCGGGGTGCAGGACGCCGAACTCGCGGATGCGCTCCTCGCGCGTCTCGCCCTTGAAGCCGGGCGGGTTGCCGTGCAGGTAGTGCGGATTGATCTGGAACGGAACCAGCGCCAATGCGTCGAACCCGCCCGGATCGCAGATCGGCATGTCGTTGGTCGTCATGATCGTCGGGCAGGCGATGTTGGACCCGGCGCTCCAGCCGATGTAGGGCACGCCGGCCAGCACGCGATTGCGGATTGCCGGCAGCACCAGGCGATGCGCGCGCAGCTCGCGCAGCAGGTTCCATGTGTTGCCGCCACCGACCACGATCGCCTGGGCGTTGCGGATCGCGTCGACCAGGTCGTGCGCCCGGTGCAGTCCGGTGACTGTCGCACCCAGCTTCGCGAAGATGGGAGTGACCTGCTCGACATAGTCGTAGTGCGTTTTCGTTACGCCCGCATAGGGCACGAACAGCACTTCGGTCACTGTCGTGGGCAGGAAGTCGCGCATCCAGCCGGCCGCGTGCTCCAGGTATCCCATCCCCTCGGTCTTTGCATTGCTGAGCAGAAGCAGGCGCATGACAGACCTCACCCAAGAAAGCCGAGAATGATCACTACGAGGACGGCGGCACTGAGCGCGGGCACCGCCGTGCGTTTGGCGATATCGAACACGCTGACACCCGCATAACCGGCCGCGATCGCCGTGGCGGCGGCCACCGGCGACATGCTGCGCCCGAGTCCGCCGCCGAGCCACGCGATGTTGCCGAGGTCGAGCTGCTCCATGCCGAGCGCTTCGGCGTGCGGCAGCACCGCCTTGTTGAAGGCGATCGCGGCGGCGTCGCCGGAACCGCTCAGCACTGCGATCCCGAAGGTGCCCAGCATCGCGACGACCGGGGCGGCCGACTGCGCCTCCTTCAGCATCTCGATGAGTCGATCGATCGAGCCGATCGCGTTGAGGCCGCCGATGAAGACGCCCGCGGCGATGATGATGCCGATGACGCCTGCGTAGGCCTCGCCCATGCCGTTAAAGAAGCTCTTCACCACGTCGGCCGGGCCCAGGCGCGCAACGAGAGCGGTGAAGATCGTGCCGATGATCATCGCCTGCAGCACCGTGAGTCCCTTGGGAAACCAGGTCGTGGTCAGACCGAACTGCGGCACCGTGAGCACAAGAAGCGCCAGCGGCAGGACCGGCATCAGCGCGCGCAGCCAGCTCACTGGCTCGTCGCTCCGCGCTTGCCCGGGTGCGCCGGCCTTGGGCGTCACGCCGGCCTTCTCAGGCGTCCAGTCGCGGTCCTCCTTGCGCAGCCGTGCAACCAGGTAAAGGACGATCGCGAAGCAGGCGGCCGCCGGCAGCGACGCGTGCAAGTGGGCCAGGATCACCTGGATCACCGATGTCTGCGCAATGTCGCCAATCAGGGCAGGGTGGGGCGAGCCCGGACTGAAGGCGCCGCCCCACGTTCCGCCAATGACGGCCGCAGCGGCCATCGCCGGGTGGATGCCAAGCCCGATCATGGCCGGGATCAGCACCACGCCCACCGCTGCCGTGATGCCGGCGGCGCTCGTGATCGCGATCGACAGACCCAGCGTGGCGAGCATTGCGGCCGGAATGATGACCGCGCGCAGCGAGAGCAGCGGCCCGACGACCAGCCGCACCAGATGCTGGTCGCACTTCGCGAGCTTGATGACCGCGGTGAAGCCGATCGCCGGCAGGATGACGGTGAGCAGGCCCGCCTGCACCATGCTCGAGGCGAAGGCGTTGAACCACGCCTCCGGCTTCAGCGACGCGACTGCGAGCACCGCGCCGCCGGCCAGCAACGCCAGCCGCACCTCGGTGCCGCGGACGATGAAGTAAAACGTTGCGACGACAACAACCGCAGCGAACACATCCATCATGGATGCACCTTCGATTGGCTCGTCGTCAGGCTAGAACATCACCTTTGCCAGGAACAGACCCGTGATCACCGCCGTTGCGGTTGCGACAATGCCCGGAATCATGAAGGAGTGGTTCAGCACGTACTTGCCGATCCTCGTCGTTCCGGACAGGTCGAAGTTGATCGCCGCGATCAGCGA
>DAOMFI010000144.1:0-7149 GCA_035429725.1 Burkholderiaceae bacterium
CGCTGGCGCTGGCCGCCGGAGAGCTGGCGCGGATAGCGGTCGAGCAGCTTGCCGAGGCCGAGGATGTCGGCCGCGCGCGCGACGCGCTGGTCGATCTCGGCCTTGCTGGCGCTGGCCAGCCGCAGGCTGAACGACATGTTGTCGCGCACCGTCATGTGCGGATAGAGCGCGTAGTTCTGGAACACCATCGCGATGTCGCGCTCCTTCGGCGGCACGCGGTTGACGACGCGGTCGCCGATCAGGATCTCGCCCTCGCTGATTTCCTCGAGCCCGGCGATCATGCGCAGCAGCGTGGTCTTGCCGCAGCCTGACGGGCCGACCAGCACGGCGAACTCGCCGTCGGCGATGTCGATGTCGACGCCGTGGATCACGGTCGTTCCACCGAAGCGCTTGGCCACGCCGCGAACCGCGACTCGTGCCATGAAGACTCGTCTCCTCCGCGCGGCGCGGTGCGCCGTCGCACGTTTCAGCCAACCGGGCTCTTCGTCCCTTGAACGACAGGATACCTAGGGCGTCCTGTCGTCGCCCATTGCACGATGTTCAAGGCCGCCTTGCGCCGCAGCTCGACTTCCGCGGCGGTCGAATAGAAGGCCGAGTGTGGTGTCAGCAGCACGCGCGGGTGGCGCGCCAGCGGATGAGTCGGCGCTAACGGCTCGGACGGCAGCACGTCGAGCGCCGCGCCGTCGAGCGTGCCGTCGTCGAGCCGCGCCAGCACGGCGTCGACGTCGACCACGGCGCCGCGCGCGGTGTTCACCAGCATGCTGCCTTGGCGCATGCGTCCGAGCAGCCGGTCGCCGACCATTCCGCGCGTCTCGTCATTGAGCGGCACATGGAGCGAGACGATGTCGCTCCGATCGAACAGCGCCTCGAGTTCCACGCGCTCGACATACGCCGGGAAGTCGCCGTCGATGATGTAGGGATCGCAAGCGATCACACGCCCGAAGCAGTTGCGCGCAATGTGCGCAAAGCGCTTGCCGATGCGGCCGAGACCCAGAATTCCCACCGTCAGGTCACTCGCGCGGCGGATCGTGCCCGGCGACAGGTAGCTCCAGCGTCCGGACTTGACGTCCCGGTCGTAGATCGCCAGGTGGCGTACCAGGGCGAGTGCCATCGCCAGTGCGTGCGTCGCCACTTCGCCGACTCCGTAGTCGGGCGAGTTGGCAACCCAGACGCCATGGCGTGCACAGGCCGCCGTGTCCACCGTGTCGAATCCGGCACCGTAGCGGCTGACAATGCCGAGACGCGGCAGCGCGCCGAGGACGCGATCGGTGACCGGTGCGTACTGCAGCAACAGCGCATCGCAGTCGCGCGCGGCTTCGATCAGCTGTTCCTCGGTGCGGCATTGCGCGTCGGCGACCTCGATGCCGGCTTCAGCGAAGATCCCGCGCTCGAGCGCGAGGTCCGGAAAGTCGAAGTCCGTGATCAATGCACGCATCGCTCGGGAACAGTTCTGGCTGCGATAGCCCCCTCCCCGCCGGGCGGGGAGGCCGGGGAGGGGTGCAGTGCCATTGGCGATCGGTCGGCCCGGCCGCTCCGAAGCCCGACCGACAAACTGAACCGCTTCGAGTGCACGTGCGGCCGCGCAGCGGTCGCGTACATGAGAAGCGTCCCCATCAGTGATTGTCTTTGCCCACGGCAGAGCCACTGGAGCCGACCAGGAAGTCGAGGTCGGCGCCTTTGTCGGCCTGCTGCACGTGGTCGAAGTAAAGCTTGGTGTAGCCGCGCGGCATCGGTGCTGCGGGGGATTTCCACTCAGCGCGCCGGCGCGCGAGTTCCTCGTCGCTGACTTCAAGGTGCAGCCGGCGCCGCTCGACATCGAGCTCGATGATGTCGCCGCTTCTCACCAGCGCGAGCGTGCCGCCCGCTGCCGCTTCGGGCGCCGCGTGCAGCACGACAGTGCCGTAGGCGGTGCCGCTCATGCGCGCGTCCGAGATGCGCACCATATCGGTGACACCCTGCTTCACCAGCTTGGCGGGAATCGGCATGTTGCCGACCTCCGCCATCCCCGGATAACCCCTGGGGCCGCAATTCTTCAGCACCAGGATGTCGTCGGCCTTCACGTCGAGCGACTCGTCTTCGACCTTGGCGTGCATGTCGGCGCTGTCCTCGAACACCACCGCGCGGCCGCGGTGCTTCATCAGCGTCGGCGTCGCGGCCGAAGGTTTGATCACTGCGCCGTCGGGCGCGAGGTTACCGCGCAGCACGGCGATGCCGGCCTTCTTCTTGAAGGGATCGGCGAGCGGACGGATGACCCGCTGCTTCGGCCCACCCCGTCCCTCGAGGTCATAGCGCGGCGCGTCCTTGACGTTGTCCCACATCGTGCCGCCGTTGACCGTCAGCGCGTCACGGTTGAGCACATCGCCGAGTTCGCGCAGTACCGCGGGAAGGCCGCCGGCATAGAAGAAGTCTTCCATCAGGTATTGCCCCGACGGCTGCAGGTCGACCAGACATGGCAGGTCGTGGCCGAATCGGTCCCAGTCCTCGAGCGTCAGATTCACGCCGCTCCGTCCCGCCAGCGCAAGCAGATGGATGACGGCATTGGTCGAGCCGCCGATCGCGGCGTTGGCACGGATCGCGTTCTCGAACGCGGCGCGCGTCAGGACTTTCGACATGACGAGGTCTTCCTCGACCATCTGCACGATGCGCCGCCCGGCCATGCGCGCGAGCACATTGCGGCGGCCGTCGACGGCGGGGATCGCCGCATTGCCCGGCAGCCCCATGCCGAGCGATTCGACCATGCAGGCCATCGTCGACGCGGTTCCCATCGTCATGCAGTGGCCGTGCGACCGGTGCATGCAGCTCTCGGCCTCGAAGAAATCGGCCTGGCTCATCGTGCCGGCGCGCACCGCCTCGCTCATCTGCCAGACGCCGGTGCCGGAGCCGAGTTCGCCGCCGCGGAACTTGCCCGACAGCATCGGCCCGCCGGACACGCCGATCGTCGGCAGATCCACGCTCGCCGCACCCATCAGCAGCGCGGGCGTCGTCTTGTCGCATCCCATCAACAGGACGACCCCGTCGAGCGGGTTCGCGCGGATCGATTCCTCGACGTCCATGCTGACCAGGTTGCGGAACAGCATTGTCGTCGGCCGCATCAATGTCTCGCCGAGCGACATCACCGGGAACTCGAGAGGAAAGCCGCCGGCTTCCAGCACGCCCTGCCGCACCTGGTCGGCCAGCACGCGGAAGTGCGTGTTGCACGGGGTGAGCTCGGACCAGGTGTTGCAGATGCCGATGACCGGCCGGCCGTCGAACTGGTCGTGCGGCACGCCGCGGTTCTTGGTCCACGAGCGGTAGATGAAGCCGTCGCGATCGAGGCGACCGAACCAGCTCTGGCTGCGGCGGGGTTTGCGGGGCATAAGGAGACTGGCGAAAAGTGCCGGCGAGTGTATCCACCCACCCTGCGGGGGTCAACGAAAAGCGGTCAAGTGGTCTGACCAATTTCCGAATCTGGCGATATAGTCGTGCGGCGGCGCACCAGCCGGCAGGAGAGGGAAGGGATGAATCAGCTCGACATGCAGGGCCGCACGGCAATCGTCACCGGTGGTGCGGCGGGAATCGGACTGGCGATTGCGCGGCGCCTGGTCGCCTCCGGCGCGCGCGTAAGCCTGTGGGACCGCGACGCCGCTGCACTCGACGCGTCGGCCGGGACGCTCGGAGGCGCCCACACGGCAGCGGTGGACGTCACACGCGAGGAGGCCGTCGCCGCGGCGTTCGCGGCATCGGTCGGCGCACTGAAGCGCATCGACGCGCTGATCTGCAGCGCCGGCATCACCGGGCCCAACACGACGGTCGAGCAGTATCCGCTGGCGGCCTGGAAGGAAGTCATCGACATCAACCTGACCGGACTCTTCCTCTGCAACCGGGTCGTGATCCCGCACATGACGGCGAACAACTATGGACGCATCGTCAACATCGCCTCGATCGCCGGCAAGGAAGGCAATCCGAACGCGTCGGCCTACAGCGCATCGAAGGCGGCCGTCATCGCGCTGACGAAGTCGCTCGGCAAGGAACTCGCGAAGACCGGCATCCGCGTCAACTGCGTCACGCCGGCCGCAGTGAAGACGGGCATGTTTGCGCAGATGACGCAGGCCCACATCGACTTCATGCTTTCGAAGATCCCGCTGGGCCGCTTCGGCGAAGTCGACGAGATCGCCGCGCTGGTGACGTGGCTCGCGACCGAGGAGTGTTCGTTCTCCACCGGGGCCGTATTCGACCTCTCCGGCGGTCGCGCGGTCTACTGATGGCTGCCCGCTACGCGGCCGAGGCGCTGCGCTCGGCAGCCGCAGCACTGCTGGGCGCGGCCGGAATGGACATCGCGTTCACGCGCGACGTCGCCGCGGTGCTGGTCGAGGGCGACCTCCTGGGCCACGACACGCACGGCCTTGCACTGCTGGCGCCGTATCTCGCTGAACTCGAAAGCGGGTCCATGCGCGCGAGCGGCAGCTACCGGGTGCTGGAAGAACGCGCCGCGGCCGCGCTGTGGGACGGCGGGCGCCTGCCAGGGCCATGGCTCGTGCTGCGTGCCGTCGATGATGCGATCGAGCGAGCGCAGCGCTGCGGCACCGGCACCGTTGTGGTCCGCCGCAGCCATCACATCGCGTGCCTCGCCGCCTATCTTGCGCGTGCGACGGAGCGCGGTTTCGTACTCCTTGTGACCTGTTCCGACCCGAATTCGGCCAGCGTTGCTCCGCATGGTGGGCTGACGCCCGTCTTCACGCCGGACCCGCTCGCGTTCGGTGTGCCGACTTCAGGCGATCCGGTGCTGATCGACCTGTCCGCTTCGCTGACGACCAACGGCATGACCGCGCGCCTGCACAAGCAAGGGCGGAAGCTTGCACATCCCTGGTTGCTCGATGCCGCGGGCCGGGCGACCAATGACCCGACCGCACTCTTCGTCGAGCCCAGGGGAACCATCCTGCCGACTGGTGGCATCGACGCCGGCCACAAAGGCTATGCGCTGGCGTTGATCGTCGAGATGCTGACGGGCGGGCTGGCGGGCTTCGGACGCGCCGATCCCAAGGAAGGATGGGGGGCGACGGTGCTCGTTCAGGCCTATGACCCTGCCGCTTTCGGCGGGCCGTCAGCCTTCCTGCGTCAGGCGGACTGGCTGGTCGCCGCGTGTCGCGCGAATCCTCCGCGTCCCGGCACGGGCGCCGTGCGCTTGCCCGGGCAGCGGGGCCTCGCGCTGAAGCGCGAGCAACTCAAGCTCGGCATCGCCCTGCACGAGGACATCTTGCCGGCACTGGCGCCCTGGGCCGACAAGCTGAAGGTGACGTTGCCCGCGGCGCTATAGGGCGTCGAGCCTGAAGCGGCGGGCATCAGCCGCTCCGCGGCGCGGAACCGCTGCCGAGTCGGGCTGAGGTGTCAGCTCGCGCTCAGCACGGCGGTCAGCACCGGCATCCGCGCGGTGCCCAGCACGCCGTCGACTTCCATATCGGCCATCTGTGCCGAGAGCTGCATGCCGTTGCTGACGATCTGTTCCAGCGCGGCTTCGATGCTCGCGCAGGCCGTCATCAACTCTTCCGGCGACTCCGCGTCCATGGCCAGTTCGAGTGCTGCTTCGAGTTCCGTTGCCAGGCGACGCCCGATTTCGCTTTCACCTTCCAGAGCGAACTCGAGCAGGCGTGCTTCACGTGCGAGCGCGACGAGCCGCTCTGCCTGGCGCGCCGGATCGCCGGTTCCCAATGCGGCGCACCCGGCGCCGCTGTCGTTGTCCCGCATGATTTCCTCCATTGGGTCCAAACATAAGGGACCTCGGAGGCCCGCGCTACCGCGGAGTTACGACGACTTGATGCAGCGCGACGCGGTGCCCAAAAAGCGGTCCCGGCCGCAACTAATCGACCGGGATTTGAGCTTAGGCAGCTTTCTGCGGCATGCGTATGACCTGTGCGGTCGTCTGGCCGCGGAAGCGCGCCAGCCAATCGGTCCACTTGACCCTCGCGGCTGCGAGGTTGCGCTCCTTGATGTGCCCGAACCCGCGGATCTCATCGGGAAGGCTCGCGAGCTGCACGGCGAGGGCATGGTTGTCGTTGCCGACCCGCGCGAGCAGTTCGTCGACCAGCGCTTCGTACTCCCGGATCAAGGCACGCTCGGTACGGCGTTCCGCCGTGTATCCGAACACATCGAGGGCAGAGCCGCGCAGGAACTTCAGGCGCGCGAGCACTTCGAAGGCCGTCATCATCCACGGGCCGAAGTGCATTTTCTTCACCTTCCCGGTCAACGGATCCGGCTTCGCCAGCAGCGGCGGCGCGAGATGGAAGTTGAGCTTGTAGTCGCCTTCGAACTGACTGGCAATCCGCGCCCGGAACGCCGGATCGGACTGCAGGCGCGCGACTTCGTACTCGTCCTTGTAGGCCAGCAGCTTGAAGTAGTTGCGCGCCACCGCCTCGGCCAGGCGGGTTGACTGAAGACGGTCGGACTCGACCTTGCGCACGCGTTCGACCAGCGCGGCGTAACGCGCGGCGTAAGCCGCGTTCTGGTAGCCGGTCAGGAACTCGGTGCGCCGGGCGACGATGTCTTCGAGCGACGATGCGAACCGCTTCAGTTCGACAACATTGCTGGCCGCGTCCGGGAAGGCGATGCGGCGGACCGCCTCCAGGTCGTGGGCGGCGCAGCGGCCCCACTCGAACGCCTTCCGGTTCGCCTCGACCGCAACGCCGTTCAGTTCGATGGCGCGGACCAGGGTTTCGTGCGCGAGCGGGATCCAGCCACGCTGCCAGGCGTAGCCCAGCATGAACGGATTCGTGTAGATCGCGTCGCCCATCAGCGCCGTCGCAATGCCGTTGGCGTCGACGAAGGTGCAGTCCGCGTCCGAACCGACGGCCTCGCGCACCTGCTGTGCGAGGTTGATGCCGCCGAACTGCCAGTCGGGGTTGCTGACGAAATCCGCAGTCGGCGACTCGGCCGTATTGACCACTGCCTTCGTCTTGCCGAGCTGGATCTTCGAGAGCGCCTCGTTGCTGGTCGTGACGATCAGGTCACAGCCGAGCACGACGTCGGCCTCGCCCATCGCGATCCGTGTCGCGAAAAGATCGGCAGGCGTCGGTGCGATCTGCACGTGCGAGAACACCGCGCCGCCCTTTTGAGCGAGACCCGCCATGTCGAGCACCGACACGCCGCGCCCTTCGAGGTGCGCGGCCATGCCCAGCA
>DAOMFI010000145.1:0-7094 GCA_035429725.1 Burkholderiaceae bacterium
TCACGTCGGTCGCGCGCTTGATGCCGTCGACCAGCGACTCGCGGCAGCCATAGAGGTTGTCGAACTTGCTCTTGGTGACCGAGTCGTTGACGTTGATCGCCGGGAACGCCAGGCGGCCTTCCTTGGCCATCTGGTACAGGCGCTTCACGCCGGTCGTCGTCTCCTCGGTCACGCCCTTGACCTTGGCCAGCCGCGTCGAATACCAGGCCGGGCTGGTGGCGAGCTTGGCCTTGATCGACTTGAACAGCGACTCCTCTTCCTCGCTCGTCGGGCGGGAGATGACGGAAGCGTCCTTCTCCGCCTTGCTGCCCAGATGCAGCAGCAGCGTCGCGTCGCCGCCGTCGTCGAGGATCATGTTGGAGTAGCCGCCATCGGGCCACTCGAAGATGCGGTGCGTGTAGTCCCAGTAGTCGTCGAGCGACTCGCCCTTGACGGCAAACACCGCGGTGCCGGTCGCCGCGATGGCGGCGGCGGCATGGTCCTGCGTCGAATAGATATTGCAGCTGGCCCAGCGCACTTCCGCGCCGAGTGCACGCAGTGTCTCGATCAGCACGGCGGTCTGGATCGTCATGTGCAGCGATCCGGTGATGCGCGCACCGCGCAGCGGTTGCTGCCTGGCGAACTCGTCGCGGATCGCGATCAGGCCCGGCATTTCCGTTTCGGCGATGCGGATTTCCTTGCGGCCCCAGTCCGCAAGCTTGATGTCGGCGACGACATAGTCGGCGCCAGCGGGGGTCGGTTTGAGTACGGCGCTCATCTCGCGCCCTCCTTTAGCTGTCAAAGAAGTGGGCGAGCGCCGTTCACACGGCCGGCAGGCCAGATCGGCGCCGGCGCCCCGAGCCTGGCAGGCCGCCTGTCTGGAGACAGGTCCTGTCGCAACGCTCCTCGGGGCGGACGCGGATTGTAGCGCGGCAAAGCGATTCGGCCATCCCCCGCGCCGGGCGCCTGAGTCGACGTGCTTATCGGGGCCGTCGCCGATCCAGCCAAGCCGGTCGACGGATTCTTTCAACGCGGCGGCAAGCGAAGTCAGCCCTCGGCAGGCGGGCTGCCCGGCAGCAGCCATGCGCGCACGCCGCGAACAGCGGGTTGCGGTCCATTTGAGCTGAACGTTCGGTGACTCAGACGCGCGTCGTGCGTCCAGAAAGGGTTCGTATCGCCCGACTCACTGCGTCGAACACCAGGCGGATCGTCTCGGCCTGCTCCTGATGCAGCAACAGCATCGGCTCGATCGGGCGGGGCTTCGCCGTGAACGCATCCCCGTTGTGAGCCGGTCCCGTGCGATTGGGTGCGTCGGCACCGACGACGCCGCGCACGGCCGGTGCGGCCGGCGGCGCTGTCCGCCGTGCAATCGAAGGGGCCGGCGCCTTGAAACCGAACGAGACCAGCCGCACGGGGTTGAGATTCGAGATAGCCATGGTGGCCTCCTGTCGGGATCCGGGTGGTTGATGTGGTGCCTTGCGCTACCCGTCAGAGCGCAATGCAAACGCGGTAAAGCGAACTGTCTTCGGGGTCAGGCGCAAGACGCGCATCGAGTCGCCTCATCAGCGCCAGCATCGGTTCGTTGTCGGCCAGCACGTCGCCGCACAGCCGCGCGAGGCCAGCACGGCGCGCCTGCGAAGCGAGTCGACGCATCAGCCGGCTGCCAAGCCCGAGTCCCTGCCAGTCGTCCGAAACGGCGATCGCGAACTCGCCGGTTCGAGTGGTGCCGTCGAGCACGTAACGTGCGTCAGCAACGATGCGCCGGTCTTCGATCGTCTCGGCCACCAGCGCCACATGGCTCTGCTGGTCGGCGCTGACGAAGGCACGGAGCAGCGCGGCCGGCAACTCGTTCAGGCCGAAGTGGAAACGGCGGAAGCGCGCAATCGGTGACAGGCCCGCCACGAACGCCTGTTCGGCGCCGGCGTCCTGGGGGCCGACCGGACGCACGCGCAGTGATCGTCCGTCGGCGAGTGTCAGGCGGTCGCAGGCTAAACCGCGGCCGGCGGTGACCTCATGCGAGGCGCCGGCGGAGATCGGCGTGGCAGCGGTAGCGAGGTCTTCTTGCATGAACTTGGCGAATGGTGGAGGATTCGTTCCGGTGGTCGCGTGGAGGGCATCGTCGTCCTAAGCGGGGCCGCGTTCAAACGTTCATTTGGAACGCTTAGCATTCCTTCAGCGCATGCAAAAGGATCCGTCGCGCCTGCCGCCGCTCGACCTGCTGGTCAGCTTCGACGCAGCGGCCCGGCATCTCTCCTTCACAAAGGCGGGAGCGGAGCGGTTTCTGACGCAGTCGGCCATCAGCCGTCAGATCAAGGCGCTCGAGGACGACCTCGGCGTCGCACTGTTCCGACGTCGCCATCGCGCACTCGATCTCACCGAGGACGGAAGACGACTGCGAGAGGCCGTGCGCGGTGCGCTGGACGGGCTGCGTGGAACGATGGAGCAGATCCGGGCGCCATCGCGGCGCGAAGTCCTCGCGCTGACGACCACCCCTGGCCTGGCATCGCTTTGGCTGATCCCCCGGCTCGAGGCGTTCATCGGGGAGCATCCTGGCATCGACGTGCGCATCGATGCCAGCCTGGCCAAGCGAAACCTCGGAAATGACGGTTACGACATCGCGATACGTTATGCGAGCGTCGATTCGCGCCTGGGCACGCCGCTGTTCAACGAAACCGTGCAGCCGGTGTGTGCACCGGCGCTCGCCCGCGATCGCACTCGACCGCTGAAGACTCCGGCCGACCTCAGACACCACACCCTGCTCGACGTCGAGGTGCAGATGGGGCCGGAAGTTCTGCTCGAGTGGGATCTGTGGGCGAAGGCGATGGGACTCGGTACGCCCGGAGCCGCCCGCACGGTGACGCTGACGAGCTATGACGCTGCGATCGCGGCGGCGGTGGCCGGGCAGGGAGTGGCGCTCGGGCGCAGGCCGCTGATCGACGCCCTGCTGAAACGGCGCCAACTGGTTGCCCCGTTCGGAGACGCGCTGTCGTCCCGACGCGCGTACTTCCTCGTCATCGAGCCGCGCGCCGCCGATCGCCCCGCCGTGCGCGCGCTAGCCGGCTGGTTGATCGAGCAGGCGCGCAGTGCCTGAGGCCCGCGCCGATCGTCGGCGCGGACGCGCGGTCATTGCGTTGACTCGGGCCGCGTCCGTCGGTTGACGGAACTTTCCCTGCGCCCGGCGCCGAAGTCAGCCTCGACGCAAGACGCCCTTTGGCCCGACTGGGTGCGTGGCGCCCGGCGCCGGCAGCGTCTGCCAGCGCCGCGGCGCGGTCGGTTCGCTCTATCCGGCCAGGGTCATCTGCGAGGACCCCTTAACCTCGCCTAAGCCGAAGTTGACCTTCAACGAAAGTCGAATCGGCCGCTATGCGGCGCGGCGCTTCACACCGGCTGCATCGGCCAAGGCCGCCGCGCGATCCGTCTTTTGGCTCCGGCCGACCGCGCTGACGCGCGGCCTTAACGTCTGCGGTGCAGACGTTAGCCTTGCCGACGAACCGACCCGCCGCTTACGCGGCGCGGCGTTTCACGCCGACCGCGTCCGCCAGTGCGGACGCGCGGTCGGTTCGTTCCCACGTGAACTCCGGCTCGTCACGGCCGAAGTGGCCGTAGGCGGCGGTCTTCTCATAGATGGGGCGCAGCAGGTCGAGCATTTGCACGATGCCGCGCGGACGCAGGTCGAAGTGCTCGGCGACGAGCTTGCTGATCTGCTCGTCCGGGATCACCCCGGTGCCTTCGGTGTAGACGGTGATGTTCATCGGTTTGGCCACGCCGATCGCGTAGGCAACCTGGACCTGGCACTGCCGTGCGATGCCGGCGGCGACCACGTTCTTCGCGACGTAGCGGGCCGCATAGGCCGCCGAGCGGTCGACCTTGGACGGGTCCTTGCCGGAGAACGCACCGCCGCCGTGCGGGCAGGCGCCGCCATAGGTATCGACGATGATCTTGCGGCCGGTGAGTCCGCAGTCGCCCTGCGGGCCGCCGATGACGAAGCGACCGGTCGGGTTGACCAGGTACTTCGTGTCCTTCAGCCACTCCTTGGGCAGCACCGGCTTGATGATGTTCTCGATCACCGACTCGGTGAACTCAGGCTTCATCTTGTCGCCGAGGCTCATCTCCGGCGCGTGCTGCGTTGACAGCACGACAGTGTCGATCGAATGCGGCTTGCCATCGACATAGCGCATCGTGATCTGGCTCTTGGCGTCCGGGCGCAGCCAAGGCAGGCGGCCGTCGCGGCGCAGGTCGGCCTGGCGCTCCACCAGGCGGTGCGCGTAGTAGATCGGCGCCGGCATCAGATCCGGTGTTTCGTCGCAGGCGTAGCCGAACATCAGGCCCTGGTCGCCAGCGCCCTGGTTCAGGAAGTCGTCCGAGGCGCGATCCACGCCCTGCGCGATGTCGTTGCTCTGCTTGTCATAGGCCACCAGCACCGCACAACCCTTGTAGTCGATGCCGAACTCGGTGTTGTCGTAGCCGATGCGCTTGATCGTCTCGCGTGCGACCTCGATGTAGTCGACGTGGGCGTTGGTCGTGATCTCGCCCGCCAGAACCACGAGGCCGGTGTTGACCAGTGTCTCGGCAGCGACGCGCGAGCGCGGATCCTGCGTCAGGATGGCGTCGAGAATGGCGTCCGAGATCTGGTCGGCGACCTTGTCCGGATGGCCTTCCGAGACCGATTCGGACGTGAAGAGAAAATCGCTGGACATGGTCCGCTCCTTCAAGAAAATTTCGGGTGCGTTGCGCACTCCCGAGGAGCGGCGACGCTTTAGCGGTATTTGCCTCGGCTATGCTGTCGAGGATCGCCCCGCAAGTTGTCGGTTAACACGGCGAAGGCTGATTATAGGTCAAGCCTTGCACCCGCCAGCCGCCTGAAGACCGAAGCCGCCGGCCACTCCAAGAACTCCCGTGCTCAGACTGCTCTTCAAGTGCATCGCCTCCCTTTCGCTCGGGACGGTGCACGCGATCGGGGGCGCGCTCGGCACCGCGGTGTACTGGCTGTCTCCCACTTACCGCCGGCGCATGCGCGAGAACCTGGCGCAGGCCGGCTACAACGACCCCGCCCTGCGGCGTGCGGCCGCCGCCGAAGCCGGCAAGCAGGCGCTCGAAACTGCCTGGATCTGGATGCGCCCGCGCGCCGACATCGTCGAGCGGACCGAGGTCGCCGACATGTCGATCGTGGACCGGGCGCTTGCCGACGGCCGGCCCGTGATGTTCCTTCCGCCGCACTTGGGTAGCTTCGAAGTCACGGCGCAGTTCTACGCTGCGTTCCGGCCCGAGGCCAAGACGCGCCCGATGACCGTGCTCTACCGCATCCCACGCAAGTCAGTCCTGCGCGGGATTGTCGAAACCGGTCGCGCTGCTGATGGGCTCAAGCTCGCGCCCGCGGAGATGAAGGGCGTGCGCATGCTGATGAAGGCGATGAAGGAGCGCGAAGTGGTCGGCATCCTGCCCGACCAGGTACCTTCGCGCGGCGAGGGCACGTGGGCGCCGTTCTTCGGGCGCTGGGCCTATACGATGACACTGCCGGCCCGGCTGGCGCGACAGTTCGATGCGATCGTGCTCTTCGTCTACGGCGAGCGGCTGGCGGACGGACGCGGCTACCGCATACACCTGAAACAACTCGAGGAACCCTTCACCGGTGATGCCGCGCTCGATGCGGCCGTCATGAATCGCGGCCTCGAGGCCCTGATTCGCGAACGGCCGGCGCAGTACCTGTGGGGCTACAACCGCTACAAGGTTCCGGCGGGTGCCGAGCCGGTTCCGACCGAGGCTCCGCGGTGAATCACTGGGCCGCCAAGTTCGGGATTTTCCTGATCAACCTGACGCGCCACTGGTCGCAGCGCACGCGTACGCGCGTGGCGTACGCGCTCTCGGATCTCGTGTGGTGGCTGGCCGGGTCGCGCCGTCACGTCACGCTGACCAACCTGCGCGTCTGCTTTCCGCAGATGCCGGAGGCCGAGCGGCGTCGTCTGGGTCGCATGACCTTCCGCAGCCTCGGGCGCGCGGCGCTCGATCACTCCGTGCTGTGGAACGCCGATCGCGCCACGATCGAGCGCTACATCAGGGTCGAGGGCGCGGAGTACCTGACCGATCCCGCGAATCGCCCGCTGATCCTGCTCGCTCCGCATTTCGTGGGTCTCGACGCCGGCGGGGTGCGTACCAACACGGTGGTGCGCGGTGCCTCGATCTACTCCAAGCAGAAGAACCCGGTCTGGGACGCGTGGCTGCTGAAGGCACGGCAACGATTCAGCGACCCCGTGCTGCTGCCGCGCCAGGGACTGGACATGCGCAGCGTGGTGCGGACGGTGAAGTCGGGCCTGCCGCTGTACTACCTGCCGGACATGGACCTTGGGCCCACGAACTCGATCTTCGTCCCGTTCTTCGGCGTGCCGACGGCGACGATTCCGATGGTTTCGCGCATCGCGCGAATGACCGGCGCCAAGGTCATCATGACCGTGACCGAGATGACCGACGATGGCTACACGCTGCACGTTGAAGCCCCGTGGGAGGACTTCCCGGGCGCGTCGGTTGAGGAAGACACTGCGCGCATGAACCGTGAACTCGAGCGCTGGGTGCTGCGTATGCCGGCGCAATACTTCTGGACGCACAAGCGCTTCAAGACGCGGCCGGAAGGGACTGCTTCCATCTACTAGGCGCGTCGCGAATGTACGCACGCCCCGCACGGCCGGGTCGTGCACGTGCATTCGCTCCGGAATAGTTGGTCGGCTCCGCTCCGGAGCGGCCGCGCACTCCGCCGAACTACAAGCCCGCGCACTCCACCGCGCGACGTACCTCGCAGTGCCGAATTTTCCTTTCCCTCCTCGCCAGGCGAGGAGGGCGCAGGGAGGAGTGCATTGTTCCCTCTCGCCTGGCGAGGGGGGGCAGGGTGAGTGCCGTGTAGTTGAAGATCGGCGGAGCGCGCGGCCGCTCCGGAGCGAGCCGACTGAATTGCCGTTTCGCCGCGAGCGCACGTGCGACCCGAAGGGTCGCGTACGTGAGCGGCGCATACAATCGCGGCGTATGAAATTGCGCTTCACCAAGATGCAGGGTGCTGGCAACGACTTCGTCGTGCTTGACGGCGTGCGTCAGAAGGTCGACCTCTCACGTGATCAGGTACGGCGCAT
>DAOMFI010000146.1:0-7012 GCA_035429725.1 Burkholderiaceae bacterium
TCTATCAAAGTGATATCACTTTGATAGGAGGCGCCTCATGCAGCCGATGCCCCGTACGCAGGAAATCGAACGCTCGACCTCGAGCGGATATCTTTGGATTGCGATCGGCCTGGCCCTGATCGCGGCCGGCATCTTCCTCGTTGTCCGCCCCGCCAGCGTTATCAGCCTGTTCGCAGGCGTGGTTCTGATACTGGTCGGCGCATTCGTGCTGGCAGGCCTGTACATGCTGCAGCCCAATGAGGCGGCGATCCTGCTGCTGTTCGGCGCCTACGTCGGCACCGACCGCACTGAAGGCCTGCGCTGGGCCAATCCGTTCTACCGCAAGCAGAAGATCAGCCTGCGCGTGCACAACCTGATGAGCGAGCGGCTGAAGGTCAACGACAAGCGCGGCAACCCGATCGAGATTGCCGCGGCCATCGTCTGGCGCGTGCGCAATACGGCGCAGGCCGTGTTCGATGTCGAGGACTACGACGAATACGTGCGCGTGCAGGCCGAAGCCGCGGTGCGCCACCTGGCGTCGAGCTACGCCTACGACGAAGGGGAGAACGAGGGCTCGGACGAACCGACGCTGCGCGCGAGCCAGGATCGCGTGACGCAGGCGCTGGTGCGCGAACTGGCAGACCGCCTCGACCAGGCGGGCATCGTCGTCGAGGACGCCAAGCTCACCCACCTCGCCTATGCGCCCGAGATCGCGCAGGTGATGCTGCGCCGGCAGCAGGCCGAGGCGATCATCGCGGCCCGCTCGAAGATCGTTCACGGCGCCGTCAGCATGGTCGAGATGGCGCTCAAGGGACTCTCGGACCGCGACATCGTGCACCTCGATGACGAGCGGCGCGCCGCGATGGTCAGCAACCTGCTGGTCGTCCTGTGTTCCGAAAGCGACGCGCAGCCGGTGATCAATACCGGCACGCTGTACCAGTAAGCCGGGCGCATCGCCCGAACGAGCGGCGTCCGTCATGAATCCTGCCCTCCTGCTGGTGGTGCTGCTGGCCGGCACATCGATGCTGCTGCTCGGCGTGCTTTCCGCCGTCTTCGGCTGGCTGCCGCTGGTGCCGGCAATTGTGCTCGGCGGCATCGGCGCCATCGTCGAAACGATCGCGGCCGTCGCGTTCGCACGCAGCCGCCGCCGACCGACTACGGCGAGCCGCAAGGAACAATGACTCGACCCGCCTACGAGCACACGCAGGCCGGCTGGCCGATGCGGCTTTCGTTCACCGCGCTTGCCCTGGGCCTGCTCGTCATGTGCGCTTTCCCGCCCTGGCGCCTAGGAGCCCCCTCGCAGTGGGCCATGTTTATCGGCGCGGCCGTGGCGCTGGCCGTCGGCTGGCTGTGCTCTTCACTGACGGTCCGCGTCGACGACACGGCGCTGCAGTTTCACTTCGGCTTAGGCTGGCCGCGGAAGTCCGTGCCACTGAAGGACATCAGCGCCGTCGAGGTCACCCGGACGACCTTCTGGGAGGGCTGGGGCGTGCACCGCACGCGTCGCGGCTGGCTCTACAACGTGTCGGGCTACGACGCCGTGCTGCTCCGGAGGAGCGACGGCTCGTCGCTGCTCGTGGGCAGCGATGAGCCGCGTCGGCTGAAGGCTGCCATCGAACGCGCTCAGCGCCAGGCGTGACGATGGCATCGCCGGACAAGAAGTCCTTCCTGCTTCGCATCGACCCGCAGCTCTGGGTCGAACTGGAACGCCTGGCCGCGGCCGACCTGCGCTCGGTCAATGCGCAGATCGAGTTCCTGCTGCGCGAATCGCTCGAACGGCGTGGCATGCGCGCTCGAATCGTGCGGCCGAAAAGCGGCCGTATGTGAGCCTGCCGACTCTTCGTTGGGCTGGCGCAACCGCGGGGCGACGCCGAACACGGCGGCGCCGCCGCTTGCGTCAAAGGTTGAGCAGCGCCGCGAGCCGGCGACGATAGCGGCCGATGACCTCGGGCCGATCGGCAATCAGCTCGAAGACTGACAGCATGGTCCTGCGGCCGAAGTCATCGCCGTAGGCACGGTCGCGCGCGACGATCTCCAGCAGCTCGTCGAGCGCCGGCTCGAACTGCTGCTGCGCGATCAGTTGCCGCGCCAGGTCGGCGCGTGCCTGCAGGTCATCCGGCCGATCGGCGATTCGCTGGCGCAGCAGGTCTACTGCCGGCAGCCGCGCGGCAACCTGCAGGCTGTCGATCCGGGTCCGGAGCGCGCGGTACCGCGGCGTCTGCTGCGCCAGTGCGCTGGTCCGGTCCAGCACGTCGGCCGCTTCAGTCGCCTGGGCTTTGTCCAGCGCCGGCGCGTCGAGCAGCAGCGCGGCCATGTCGAGACGCGCTTCGTCACTCGCAGGCCGCAATGCCAGCGCCGCCCGCAGCGCGGCCAGCGCCCCGGCACGGTCGCCGGCTGCCGCAAGGGACTGCGCCTTGCGGCGCTCGATCTCGCTGGCATCGGGCGCCACCCGCTCGATAAACGCGCGCAGTTGCGACTCGGGCAGCACGCCGACAAAGGAATCCACCGGCCGCCCGTCGACGAACGCGACAACGTACGGAATGCTGCGCACGCCGAACTCGGCGGACAGCTCCGGATTTTCGTCCGAGTTGATCTTCACCAGGCGGAAGCGGCCCGCATAGTCTTCTTCGAGCCGCTCGAGCATCGGGCCGAGCGCGCGACAGGGCCCGCACCATGGCGCCCAGAAGTCGACCAGCAAGGGTATCTCGCGCGACGCGTCGAGCACGTCGCGCTGGAACGTTTGTCCACTTGTGTTGATCATCAGCACCTCCAAAGCCCTATTTGGTGGTGCGGTGGCGCCCGATCAAGGGGGCCGTGCTCCGGCGTACGACGCCCGCACGCTGCAGGCGTCGCTTTCCGGCTCAGCGCGTGCCGTTGATCTCCGCGTAGAACGCGTCGCTGTTCGGCTGGCGCCCCAGGAAGGCCTCGACCAGCGCGTGCGGCTTGCGCTGCCCCCCCGAGGCAAGGATCGACTGCCGGTAACGTTGCCCAACCGCCGGATTCATCAGTTTGCCGTCGAATGCCGTCAGCATGTCCAGCGCGATGACCTGCGACCACATATAGCCGTAGTAGCCGGCGGCGTAGCCGCCGAGCAGGTGCCCGAAGCCCGCCGGGAACATCGAGCCTTCGACGAAGCCGAGCGGGCCGGCGTTCTCGATGGCGATCCAAGGTGGCATCGGCGCGCCGGGCTTGCCGGTGTGCAGCTGCATGTCGTAGAGCGCGTACTCGCCCTGGCGGGCGAAGAAATTGCCGCGGCCGAACTTGCGCGCCGCATCGAGCTGGGCGATCTGCTCCTTGCTGAGGCGCGGACAGGTGGGGCAGATCTGCGCGAACAGCGCCAGCGGCTCCTCGCGCCGTGCCCATTCTTCGAACATCTGCGATGGGGCCTCGACGAAGTCGCGCTTCACCGACGTGCCCGACTGGTCCACATAGCGCGTCTTCGACAGCACGCCGTGCAGCACATGGCCGTATTCGTGCAGCAGCGTCTCGAGTTCGTCGTGGTTCAGGCCCTTCGGATTCAGGTTGGCGACCAGCACCGAGATCGGCGTGCGATTGGCCAGCGTCGAGACTCCGCGCACCGGGAACGCGGCCGCGTGGTTGTACTTGCCGTCGCGCGGGAAAAGATCGAGGTAGATGCCGCCGACGAACGCTCCGCGCTTGCCGCCGGGCAGGCGCTCATAGACGTCGTAGTAGCGCACGTCAGCGTGCCAGCGCGGCACGTCGCGCGCCACGAACTCCACGCCGTAGAGCGTGCTGGCAAGCCGCATCGCGTATTGCACGCTGGCCTCGGTCGGGAAGTACGCGCGCAGGGCCTCCTGGTCGATGCTGTAGCGCGCCTTGCGCACGCGTTCCTTCAGGTAGTTGATATCCCAGCGGTTGAGCTTCGTGTCGGCCAGCGGCGTGCCATCGAGCTTCGCCTTTTCGGCGCGCAGCTCGGCGAACTCCTTCGCCTGCAGCGGAACCGCAGCGGCTTTGACCTGATCGAGGAACGCGTAGACCGCGGCCGGAGTCTGCGCCATGCGGCGTTTCAGCACATAGGTGGCGAAGTCCGGCTGGCCATGCAGTTGCGCCAGTTCGAAGCGCAGCTTGAGCGCCTGCTCGAGGATCTTGAGGTTCTGCTCGCCGCCTTCGCGGTTCTTCGCCATCCAGACCCGCTTGCGGGCATTGGCGTTGCTGGCGAGTTCGAGGAAGGGCACGATCGTCGGGTAATCCATCCCGAGCACGAGGTTGCCCTGGTCATCGCGCTTGCGCGCGGCGATCCAGGCCTCGGGCATGCCGGCCGCCTCGGCGGGCGTGATGGTGACGGTGGTGCCGTCGTCGTTGATGTTCTTCTGGAACGACAGGCCAAGGCGGTCAAGCTCGTCGATGATTTCTTTGGCGCGCTTGCGCTTGTCCGGCGGCAGCGTCGCGCCGCCGTCCTCGAACTTCTCGAACAGGTCCTCCTGGTAAATCGTGTCGATCAGGTCCTTCGGCTTGACGCTCTTCACCCGCTGGAACAGGGCCGCGCTCTGGTACGTCTCGCTCTCGAACGGCATCAGCTTCTCGAGGCAGGCCTGCGCGGCGTCGCGGGTGGCCTTGTCGGGCGCGACGTTTTGCAGCAGGTAGACCGGGTAAGCGAAGTCGGCGAAGCGGATCGAGAGGGCATTGAGCTCGCCGAAGATGTTGCCGGCGTCCTTGCGCGCTTCCATGGCCTTCTGCTGCTGGCGCACGGCGGCGAGTTCCCCGTCGCAGCGCGCGGTGATCGTGGCGGCGTCCAGGACCGGAATCGTCGGCCGCCCGGTCGGGGCGGCGGTGGTCAGCGACGGGGCCAGTGACGCGGCCAGCAGGATCGCCGCGGTCGCGTGTCGGTGCTTGAACTTCATGGGTTCCTTCCGGAAATCGGCTGCAGCTCGCAGCGAAGGGCGCGAGCTTAAGGAATCGCTACCCGGGATGCCGCCAGGCTGCGACGGATAGCGCAGCGGCGCGACGAAACGCGTGTTTGCCGGACGAACCGGGCGGCCGCGGCGGCTCGGGCGTCAGGCGTCCGGGGCAGCGTTCTTGCGTTGCTGCCACAGGACGTCGCTGCCGCCGGCATGCCGGTTCAGCGTGCGCGCGAGCACGAACAGCAGATCGGACAGCCGGTTCAGGTACTGACGAGGCGCAACGTTGATAGCCTCGACCGCGCCCAGCGCGACGACGGCCCGCTCCGCGCGACGACAGACCGTGCGGCTGACATGCGCCAGCGCCGCGGCGCGTGAGCCGCCCGGCAGGACGAACTCCGCCAGCCGCGGCAGGCTGGCGTTGTAGTGCGCGAGGCGGGCATCGAGCCGCGCCACCTGCACCTCCTGCACCATCTTGAAGCCGGGGATGCAGAGTTCGCCGCCGAGGTCGAACAGATCATGCTGGATGTCGACAAGATCGCGGCGAACCTCGTCGGGCAGCGGCTCGGTCAGCAGCACGCCCAGCGAGGAGTTGAGTTCGTCGACATCGCCCATCGCCGCCACGCGCAGCGCGTCCTTGCGCGTGCGCGTGCCGTCGCCGAGGCCGGTCGTGCCGTCGTCCCCGGTGCGCGTCGCTATCGTCGTCAGCCGCTTGCCCATCTGTCGTTGCCCGCTCGGTGTATGGTGAGGCCGTGAACCTGATCGGATCCGGATTATGAACGCGCCCGCATCCCACGCCCCGCTTCCCCCCACGCTCGTCGATGCCTTGGCGAAGCGCTTCGGAGCGCGCTTCTCGACCGCGGCCGGAGTGCGCGACCACCATGGCCGCGACGAGTCGCCGTACGCGCCAATGCCGCCGGATGCCGTGGTGTTCGCCGAATCGACCGACGACGTGGCCGCGGTCGTCGTGCTGGCCGCGGCGCACCGCGTGCCGGTGATCCCCTACGGCGTCGGCTCGTCGATCGAGGGACACCTGCTGGCCGTGCACGGTGGCATCTCGATCGACCTCAGTCACATGAATGCCGTGCTCGCCGTCAATGCGGAGGACCTGACCGTCACGGCCCAGGCGGGCATCACGCGCAAGCAGCTGAATACCGCGATCAAGGACACGGGCCTCTTCTTCCCGATCGACCCCGGCGCAGACGCGACGATCGGCGGCATGGCCGCCACGCGCGCGTCGGGAACCAACGCGGTGCGCTACGGCACGATGCGCGAGAACGTGCTGGCACTGACCGTCGTCACCGCCGAGGGCAAGGTGATCCGCACGGCACGCCGCGCAAAGAAGAGCTCGGCCGGTTATGACCTGACGCGCATCTTCGTCGGCAGCGAGGGCACGCTGGGCATCATCACCGAGGTCACGCTGAAGCTGTATCCGCAGCCCGAGGCGATCTCGGCGGCGACCTGCTCGTTTCCGAGCGTCGATGCCGCCGTGCAGACGACGATCGCGACGATCCAGCTCGGCGTCCCGATTGCGCGCTGCGAGCTGCTGGATGCACTGACCGTTAAGGCGGTCAACCAGCGCGACAGGCTGGGCCTGCCCGAACTGCCGCTGCTGCTGTTCGAGTTCCACGGCTCGCCGGCGAGCGTCGAGGAACAGGCGAAGACGGTGCAGGAGATCGCCGCCGAACATGGTGGCGAGGGGTTCCAGTGGGCAACCCAGCCGGAAGACCGGACGCGCCTGTGGGAGGCGCGGCACAACGCCTATTTCGCGTGCCTGCAGCTCAAGCCCGGCTGCCGCAGCTTCACGACCGACGTCTGCGTGCCCATATCACGGCTCGCCGAGTGCATTACCGAAACGATCGCCGATACCGAAGCGAGCTTCCTGCCCGCGCCGATCCTCGGTCACGTTGGCGACGGCAACTTCCACTGCGCGATCCTCGCCAACGCCGATGACCCGCGCGAGGTCGAAGAGGCCGAGCGGCTGAACACGCGCATTGTTGAACGCGCGATCGCGATGGACGGCACCTGCACCGGAGAACATGGCGTCGGCATGCACAAGATGGGCTTTCTGCGCGCCGAGCACGGTGACGATGCGCTCGACCTCATGATGCGGCTGAAGCGCGCCTTCGATCCCCTGAACATCCTGAATCCCGGCAAGATCGTGCACGTCTGAC
>DAOMFI010000147.1:0-6985 GCA_035429725.1 Burkholderiaceae bacterium
ACCCGAGCCACTCGGGCGTCGCGGTCGTTACCCGCCGGCAGCCACCTGACTGCCAAAAGCCAGCGCCGTTCCACACGGCCGTATCAGGCCGGGCCGCAGTGCCCGGCTTCCAGCGCCCCCGCGGCGCCTGCCTCACCTCCTCGCGGCTCAGCCGCGCCCGTCCCTCCTGCCCAGCCCGGGCCTGGAGCGGCATTCCCTTTCCGAAAGCGACCCGTCATGTTTCACATCTCCGAAATCCTCCACGGCATCGAGCGCCGTGCCGAGCGCGCCGTCGTTCACGAACTGCGTCTGATGACGCACGAGATCCTGTCGATGCGCACCCATCTGTCGATCGAGCACCGCGCGCATGCCGACGCGCTGCTGCTCAAGCTGGATCATCTGGAACGCTGCCAACACATCCAGGTCTCCGGCACGACCGAAGAAGCTTCGGCGCCCTCGCCTGCCGACACGGCCACGCCTGCCCTGCCGTTCGACGACCTCGAAGCGCTGCAGCCGAGCCACTACCTGGCCCACTTCTACGACCACGACGCGGGCGACCTGGACGGCGTCGCACTCACCGAGACGCTGGCCGCGGCGGTCCAACTGGTTCGCGAACACCTGGACGAGCGGCCTTGCCCGTCGTGGCAGGTGAGGCATTGCGCCACCAGCGGCGCGCTGTCGTTCGTCAGCGACGACGAGAAGGTGCTGGCCTGCATCGCGCCTTGCGACGCGAGCCACCCGCAGGTCGAGCCGGCAGTTGCCGAGGCCTGTGCGGCGTTTGCTGCCGGCGATGTCTTGCCGCTGCAGCGCCTGTTCGACCTCGAGCTGCCGCCGGCCCAGGCCCTGGCCGCCTGAACTTGCGCGTGCGCTTCGGCGCACGTATTCGACCACCCCCGTGGGCTCGTCCCACGGGGACGGGTTCCACGGCAACACCGAGGAACCTGTCATGAACGTCACCCTGAACGCCGACCAGAAGCTGTACGTCATCGCCTGCGGCGATGGCTACAGCTGCCTCGGCTTCGACAACGCACGCGACCATGCCGGCCAGATCGCCGGCCGGCTGCACGAGCCGGCCCTGGCCTTCGGCGATGGCGACCACGGCACGCTGCAAGGCTACGCCAAGTACCGGGCCGCCATCGAAGCCTGGGGGCACTCGCGGCTGAAGGAGCGGACCTATTTCGATCCGGCGACCGACCCCCAGGTGGCCCGGGTCCTGGAGCGCTGCAGGCGCGATCGCCGCACCGTGCGCCTGATGCTCGGCGACACCGACACCGGCCGTTGCTGGCTGGACGAGTTCCATGTCGTCGGACGGATCGGGCGCTCCACCGGCACGCTCAAGGTGCCGCTGCTGATCGAAGCCGGGGAGTCCGGCGGCGTGGCGATCCTGACGAGCTGCGTGCTGCGCATCGTCGACTGGACGTCGGGACGCGATCTTTACCGGCATCCGGCCTACCGGGCGCCCGATCTTGCAATTCGCCGCGCCACGGAAGGCCCGGCTCTGCCGTGGGAGGTGCTGCACGACGGGACGGTCGCCGCTTGCTTTGCCGACATCGGCAAGGCCGGCGCCTACGTCGCCTTCATGTGCGGCGAGGTGGTGGATCCACGGGTCTTCCGGTGATCGCCGTCACCGGATGCAGCAACCCGACGACGCCACCGCGAAGCGCCGGCCGTCGCAGTCGCAACCCCGGGCTCGGCACACCGCGTCCACGCGCTGACCTGCCGTTCGTTTAGGCTGGTCAGCGCATCCTGGCCTTTGCCAACGCACGCCCTCACGGGCGCACCCGGGTTTGCCCGGGCGTCGCGGTCGTTACCCGCACTCGCCACTGCAGTAGCGCTGCCGCAGGCCCGAGCCCCACAGGCTCCGGCCTCCGCCGCCACGGCACACCCGCCATGCGGGTCGTGTCGCCTTCATTCACCCACCGGGGAACACGCCTCCCCGCTGGGACGGTGCGTTCGCCACACCTCTTTGGAGAACCACCGATGGCACGCATCCTTGCGGCCGGTCCGGTCACGGACTGGCTTCCGGGCTTCGATCCCGAAGCCGCAGAGCCGACCCAGTCCACAGGCTGGGTCGACCTGTTCACCCCGGCCTTGCCCGAGGCCTTGCAGACCTCCGACGCCCCGCCGGCTCCTGCCGGTGGAGACGACGCCGCAGCCGCCGCCGATTCCCTCGCGCCGCGCGCATCGTGGCGTGTTGCCGCAACCTCCGCGGTGGCATCGAGCGCGGCATCGCCGTGGCCGCCGCTGACGCGGCTGCACCTCGACGGCCTGAATGGCGCAGCCGCCAAGTTTGACGGCAACGTGGCGGCGATCGAGCTGCTCCGGCAACTCGACGCGGACAAGCGGGCCGCCACGCCCGAAGAACGCAGCATCCTGCTGCGCTTCACGGGCTGGGGCGGCATTCCGGCGGCGTTCAACCGCGAAGGCAAAGACGCCGCCTGGTGCCGGCGCGCCGAGGAGCTCAGCGCGCTGCTGGACACCCAGGACCATGCCTCGGCCCTCGCGTCGGTCAACAACAGCCACTACACCGAGGTCCACGTGATCGAGGCCATGTGGCGTGCCGTGCGGCGCTTCGGCTTCGAGGGAGGCCGCGTGCTCGAACCGGCGGCCGGCATCGGCCACTTCGTCGGCGCGATGCCGCAGGAGCTCGTCGAGCGCTGCCAGGTGACGGCCGTCGAGATCGACGGCATCGCGGGCACGATCCTGAAGACCCTTTACGGCCCGCATGGCGTCGACGTGCGCATCGAGGCCTTCGAGAAGGTGTCGCTGCCGGAGAACTGGTTCGATCTGGCGATCGGCAACGTGCCGTTCGGGAGCTACAAGGTCGCCGACGGCAGCCACCGGCGCTACGCGCGGTTCTCGATCCACAACTACTTCCTCGGCCGTGCGCTGGATCTGGTGCGGCCCGGCGGCCTGGTGTGCTTCATCACCAGCAGCCACACGATGGAATCGCAGTCGGACAACGTCCGCAGCTACCTCGCCGCCCAGGCCGAACTGCTGGGCGCGATTCGATTGCCGGCCGGCGCCTTCGCCGGCATCGCGGCGACCGAGGTGCAGACCGACATCCTGTTCCTGCGCAAGCGGGAACGCAGCGAGCAGACCCGCGACGACTGGGTCGGCCGCAGCCTGGTGCCCGACGCGATGCGGGCTCGCCTGATGCGCGACCGCTATCCGCAGATCAACGCCTGGTACGCGCGGCAGCCGCAGTTCTGCATCGGCCGCATCGACTATCGCAGCAATGGCTACGACGAGGTGCCCACAGCCCTCTTCGATGGCGACCTGGAAGCAGCGCTGCGCGAGCGCGTCGAGCTGCTGCCGGAACGGGTGTACGTGCCGCTGCCGGCGGACGCCGAGCGGACGGCCAGGACACCGCCGCCCGAGGCATCAGCCCTTCGGCCAGGAAGCTATCAAGTCCGTCAGGGGCGCGTTCATCGCGCGATGCCGCAAGGGCTGACGGACGTGCACGACGAGCTGAATTCCACGCAACGCAGCCGCATTGCGGGGATGTGCACGATCCGGGATCACGCACGGGCCTTGCTCGACGCGCAACTCGTCCAGGAAAGCGACGCACCGCTGTCGAACCTGCGGGCGATGCTCAACAGTAGCTACGACCGCTTCGTGGCGCGCCATGGCTGGCTGAGCACCCGGGCCAACGCGCTGGCCTTCCGGCGCGACCCGGACTATCCGCTGCTGCTGTCGCTGGAGCACTACGACGAGGAATCGGAGACGGCGCGCAAGGCGGCGATTTTCAGCAGGAGGACACTGCGCCGCGTGTCGGCGCCGGCCTCGGCCGGCGATCCGGCGGAAGCGCTGGCGGCCTCGGTGCAATGGCGCGGGCGCGTCGATCCGGCCTACATGGCGGAGTTGCTGCAGGCGCCGGAGCATGAGGTGATAGCGACGCTGGCCGACAGCGGCCTGGTGTTCATGGACCCGGCCGACCAAGCGTGGAAGACCGCCGACGACTACCTGTCGGGGAACGTGAAGAAGAAGCTGCAACAGGCCGCACTGTCCGGCGCGGACTACCGGCACAACGTCGCCGCGCTGGAACGGGTGCAACCCGAGGACCTGCCGCCGGCCTCGATCGAGCCGCGGCTGGGTGCCGTGTGGATACCGGCGGCCGACGTCGAGGCCTTCGTTCGCGAGGTCCTGGAGCTGAAGGATTGCGACGTGGCGTACTCGGCCGAGGCCGGGGCCTGGTCGGTGCGGTATCCGGAGTGGAGCGCCCGGCAGAACGTCAAGGTGACGCAGGAATTCGGCACGGCGCGCATGAACGCGATCGAACTGGTGCTGGCGGCGCTGAACGTCCAGGTGCCTACGGTGCGCGACCGCGACCCGGAGACGGACCGCTATTTCGTCAATCCGGACGAGACGCTGGCCGCCAGGGAGAAGCTGGGCCAGTTGAAGGAGCGCTTCGCCGCGTGGGCCTTCGACGAAACCGAACGGCGCGAACGGCTGTGCAGGATCTACAACGACCTGTTCAACGCCACGCGGCCACGGCGGTTCGACGGTTCACACCTGATGCTGCCGGGGTTCTCGCGCTGCTACCAGCTGCACCCGCACCAGCTCAACGCGGTGTGGCGCGTCGTGCAGGCCGGCAACACCGGGCTGTTCCACGTGGTGGGCGCGGGCAAGACGGCGGTGTGCGCGATCGCGGGCATGGAGATGCGGCGGCTGGGCTTCCTGGCCAAGCCGTGCCACGTGGTGCCGAACCACATGCTGGCCCAGTACACGGCGGAATTCGTGCGGCTGTACCCGCAGGCGGCCGTGCTGATGGCCGCGAAGGAGGATCTGGAAGGCGACCGCCGGCGCGAACTGGTGTCGCGCATCGCCACGGGCGATTGGGACGCGGTGGTCATCACGCACTCGAGCTTCGAGCGCATCCGGATGTCGCCGTCATTCACACAAACCTACATCGAGGAAGTCATGCATGAAATCGAAATGGCTGTACGAACCGAGAAGCAAGGCGACCGGTCGAACCGGATCATCAAGCAGCTCGAAACGATGAAGAAGAACTGGCGGGTACGGCTGGAACGGCTGCTCGCCGATGGCAAGAAGGACGATCTGCTGACCTGGGAACAACTGGGCGTGGATGGCCTGTTCGTCGACGAAGCGCACCTGTTCAAGAATCTGTACCGGTTCACCAAGATGACGCGGGTCGCGGGCCTGCCGCTGACGAATTCGGAGCGCGCGTTCGACCTGTTCCTGAAGACGCGCTACACGATGCAGTTGCACCGCGGGGCTCAACGCGGCGTGGTGTTTGCCACCGCGACGCCGGTGGCCAACACGATGGCCGAGATCCACACGATGCAGCGCTTCCTGCAGCCCACGAGGCTGGAGGAGCTGGGGCTGCAGCAGTTCGACCCCTGGGCTGCGACCTTCGGGGAGTCGGTGACGGCGCTGGAGATCGCGCCGGACGGCAGCGGCTACCGCATGCACACCCGGTTCGCACGCTTCATCAACGTGCCGGAGCTGATGGCGGTGTTCGGCGAGGTGGCCGACATCCGCACCGCCGAGATGCTGAACCTGCCGGTGCCGAAGCTGCGCGGCGGCAAGGCGCGCACGGTGGCCTGTCCGGCCAGCCCGGCATTGAAGGCCTATGTGCAGACGCTGGTGGCGCGCGCCGAGGCGATCCGCAACGGCCAGGTGGATCCGCGGGAGGACAACATGCTCGCGGTGACCAACGATGGACGGAAGGCGGCGCTGGATTTCCGGCTGATCGCGCCGGCGGCAGCCTTCGACCCGAAGGGCAAGGTCGCGGCCTGCATCGACGAGGTGTGGGCGATCTGGGAGCGCACAGCGGAGTTCCGCGGAGCGCAACTGGTGTTCTGCGACCTCTCCGCGCCGAAAGGGGGGAAGGCCTTCAGCGTCTATGACGACATGCGGGCACGGCTGATCGAGCGGGGCATGCCCGAGCGCGAGATCGCGTTCATCCACGAGGCGGACAGCGATGCCCAGAAGGCGTCGCTGTTCAAGGCCGTGCGCGAGGGCAAGGTCCGCGTGCTGCTGGGTTCGACGGCGAAGATGGGGGTCGGCACCAACGTGCAGACCCGGCTGGTCGCGCTGCATCACCTCGATGCGCCGTGGCGGCCCTGCGACGTCGAACAGCGCGACGGACGCATCCTGCGCCAGGGTAACGAGTGCGAGGACGTGGAGATCTTCCGCTATGTCACCGAAGGGAGTTTCGATTCCTACATGTGGCAGACGCTCGAGACCAAGGCACGCTTCATCGCGCAGGTGATGAAGGGAGACAAGGGCCTGCGCTCGCTGGAGGATGTCGAGCTGGCCGCCCTCTCCTACGCGGAGGTCAAGGCGCTGGCCAGCGGCAATCCGCTGGTGGTCGAGAAGGCCGGGGTGGACGCCGAAGTGGCGAAGCTGTCGACGCTGTTCTCGGTCTGGCGCAACCAGCGCTGGGACAACCAGCGCGAGGTCGGCAACCTGCCAATGCTGATCGAAGCGACGGAGAGGAAGCTCGGGCTGATCGAGCTGGATGTTGCCGCGGTCGAGCCGCAAAGTGCGGAGCGAATCGAGGTCGAGTTGAACGGCCGGGCGCTCCGCGGCGCGGACGCTGTCGGCGAAGTGCTGCGCGACCTGGTGAAGGCCGAGAAGCTCAGCCAGCGACGCGGGGAAGGTTCGGCCGAATGTGAAGTGGGGCGCTTTGGGGGGCTGACGCTGTGCGTCGGCAGCTCGCGCGACGACGCCGTGCCGGCATTCCATCTGATGGGCCAATGCCGCTACGAGGTGCAGGCTTACCAGACGGGGCCCGCGCTGGTTGCAGCGATGCTGGCGGCGTTGGACTCGGTCGTCGAGCAGCGCCAGTCGACGCGCGCGCAGTTGGCCGCGAGGCAGAAGAGGCTAGAAGACCTCCGCAACGAGCTCGAGCGTCCGTTCGAGCACGAGGCAAGGCTCACCGAGTTGCTGGTTCGCCAGCGGGACCTGCTCAGGCGGCTGGACCTCGACAAGGACGAGGCCGGCACCGCGCGAGCCGACGCCGAGGAGCCGCGCATGG
>DAOMFI010000148.1:0-6976 GCA_035429725.1 Burkholderiaceae bacterium
GAAAAGCAGGTGCAGTTCGTCGAGGCCGACGAGGCCATCCCGGCCGACGAGAAACAGGCGCGCATCGAGAAGCTGCGCAATGAGTGGCAGTCGCTGCACGACCACGTGGTCGGTGCCGGCGGACTGAAGATCATCGGCTCCGAGCGGCACGAATCGCGCCGCATCGACAACCAGCTGCGCGGCCGGTCCGGGCGCCAGGGCGACCCGGGCGCTTCGCGTTTCTATCTCTCGATGGAAGATTCGTTGCTGCGCATTTTCGCCGGCGATCGCATGAAAGCGATCATGGACCGGCTGAAGCTGCCTGAGGGCGAGGCGATCGAGGCCGGCATGGTCACCCGGTCGATCGAGAGCGCGCAGCGCAAGGTCGAGGCGCGCAACTTCGATATTCGCAAGCAACTGCTCGAGTACGACGACGTCGCCAACGACCAGCGCCGCGAGATCTACCGGCTGCGTAACGAGATCCTCGAGACCAGCGACACCACGGAGATGGTCACTAACCTGCGCCGCGGCTACTTTACGGACATGTTCCGCACGTTCGTTCCGGCCGAGTCGGTCGAGGAGCAATGGGATGTCGCAGGCCTGGAAGCGACGCTCGCGGGCGACTGGCAGATCGAATTGCCGCTCAAGAAGCTGCTCGACGAGTCGGAATCGATGAACGACGAAGACCTGCTCTCGCAGGTACTCAAGGCGACCGACACGGCCTACGACTCCAAGATCGAGACTGTCGGACGCGAGGCGTTCTCCGGTTTCGAGCGCTCGATCATCCTGCAGACGCTGGACCAGTCATGGCGAGAGCACCTGACCGCCCTCGATGCGCTCCGCCAGGGCATCCACCTGCGCGGTTACGCACAGAAGCAGCCGAAGCAGGAATACAAGCGGGAAGCTTTCGAACTCTTCGGCTCACTGCTCGACCGCGTTCGCGCCGACGTTGTGAAGGTGCTGATGAACGTACGCATCCAGTCACAGGAAGAGGTGCAGCAGGCCGAGCAGCGCATCGAGGCGGAGAGCGAGCGACGCGTCGAACTCGCGCGCGCGCAGCATGCCGAGTTCGGACCCGCGGTCTCTGCAGATCCCGTGGATGTCGAGGCACTGACGCTGCCGGACGAGCCTGAGGGCAAGCCCCAGCCGTTCAAGCGCTTCGGCGACAAGATTGGCCGCAACGATCCGTGTCCATGCGGATCGGGCAAGAAGTACAAGCAGTGTCATGGCAAGCTCGCGTAGCGAGCTCGCCATGACACTGCCGTTGACCTAGAGGATGCAGGAGGGGGCATGCCCCCTCCTGGACCTCCCCGGGGCTCCCTCCGCGAGCGAATCCCGAGAACGCAAGCGGGGCTGAGCTCCTCCTGGACCTCCCCCAATGAAGGCCGCTAGGGACGAATCTTGTTTCATTGCGGTAAGGTTCGAGCTTTCTTCTCGCTGAACTAGCTGAATCGCCATGGCCGTCAATCTTCAGCCGCCCCGCCGCGAAGACCTCCTGCCGGTCGCCGGCGTGGAGCTCGGCTGGGCCGAGGCGGGCATCCGTAAGCCGGGACGCAAGGATCTGCTGGTCATCCGGTTGGCGAGCACGGCGACGGTTGCCGGCGTCTTCACGCGCAATCGCTTCGCGGCGGCGCCGGTGCTGGTGTGTCGCGAACACCTCGACGGTGCGGGGCCCATCCGCGCGCTGGTCGTCAATACCGGCAATGCCAACGCCGGTACCGGCGTCGCAGGGCTCGCCGATGCGCGTGCAACGTGCGAGGCCGTCGGTCGGCTGCTTGGGATTGCACCCCATTCGGTGCTCCCGTTTTCCACCGGCGTCATCATGGAACCGCTTCCATTCGACCGACTCGTGGCCGGCTTGCCGCGGGCCGTAGCCTCGCTCGAAACGGGCCATTGGCTCGAGGCGGCCGAAGCGATCATGACGACCGATACCCTGCCCAAGGCCATCTCAATGCGCGTCACCATCGCTGGACGCGAGGTCACGATCACCGGGATCGCCAAGGGCGCCGGGATGATCCGCCCCAATATGGCGACGATGCTCGGGTTCGTCGCCATGGATGCGGCCATGCCGCGCGACATCCTGCAGTCGATGACGCGCCATGCAGCCGACCACTCGTTCAATCGCATTACGGTCGACGGCGACACCTCGACCAATGACTCGTTTGTCGTCATGGCGAGCGGCGCCGGCCCCTTGCACATCAAGAGTCGCGCCGACGCGGCGTTCGGGCCGCTGCAGCAGGCACTGACCGACGTTGCGCGCCGGCTGGCACAGGCCATCGTGCGTGACGGCGAAGGGGCGACCAAGTTCATCGAGGTGCGCGTCGACGAGGCGCGCAGTGTGGATGAAGCGGCGCAGGTGGCCTATGCGGTGGCTCACTCGCCACTGGTCAAGACGGCGTTCTTCGCCTCCGATCCCAACCTTGGCCGCATCCTTGCCGCGGTTGGCAACGCGGGCGTGCCGGATCTCGATCCGGCACGGGTCCAGCTTCGATTGGACGATGTCTGGGTCGTGCGCGATGGGGGCCGGCATCCGGAGTACCGGGAGGCCGATGGACAGCGCGTGATGAAACAATCGGAAATCCTGGTCCACCTTCAACTGGGCCGCGGCGCCGAGTCCACCTCGGTCTGGACGACCGATTTTTCGCACGACTATGTGTCGATCAACGCCGACTATCGCTCATGACGGCGCGCGGCAAAGGTCCTGATCAAATGCAGCGCTCAGCCGACCGCGGCGATGTCATGCAGCGGCTGGCAACGGCGCTCGAACGCGTCGAAGCCCTGCTGCCGCCGGCGACACCGCCCGATTTTGGCAGCGCAGTTGCATTCCGCTGGCGCAAGCGGCGCTATCTGGGCATGGAGCGCGGTTCGCTCGAAGCAGTGGCCCATCCGGCGCTGATCGCATTCGAGAGCCTTCAACATGTCGGTACGCAAAAGGAAGCGATCCGGCGCAACACCGAGCAGTTCGTGCGCAGGCTTCCGGCCAACAATGTCCTGCTGACGGGCGCGCGCGGAACCGGCAAATCCTCGCTGATTCGCGCCTGCCTGCATGCGTTCGCGCAGGACGGCCTGCGACTGGTGGAAGTCGACAAGCGCGATCTGGTCGATCTGGCTGAACTGGTGGCGCTGCTGGAGGGCCGGCCAGAACGGTTCCTCGTCTTTTGCGACGACCTATCGTTCGATGCCAGTGAAGCCGGCTACAAGGAGCTGAAGGCCGCGCTCGACGGTTCGGTGGCCGGCCGTGCGGAAAATGTGCTGGTCTATGCAACCTCGAACCGACGCCACCTGATGCCGGAGTTCATGCGGGACAACCTGGCCGCGGAGCATCAGGACGACGGCGAAGTGCACCCGGGCGAAGGTGTCGAGGAGCGGGTGTCCCTGTCCGAGCGTTTCGGACTCTGGCTCACGTTCTATCCCTTCCGCCAGGATGATTACCTCGACATCGTTCAGTTCTGGCTCACACAGCTTGGCGTTCCCCCCGCGGAGCAGGAAGCCGGCCGCGCGGAAGCCTTGCAGTTTGCCTTGCAGCGCGGCTCGCGCTCGGGGCGGGTCGCGCTGCAGTTCGCGCGCGACTTTTCAGGGCGGCACCGGCTCGAGACCCTGCGCTCACAGCGATGACCGCGCGTGCCGTGGTCGACGTGGCGGTCGGCGTGCTGATCCGCCCCGACGGCCGCTTTCTGCTGGCGAGCCGACCAGAAGGCAAGCCGTATGCCAACTACTGGGAGTTCCCGGGCGGCAAACTCGAGGCCGGTGAGTCCGTTGCGCATGCGCTCTGCCGTGAACTGCATGAAGAACTCGGCATCGAGATCGGAGAGGTGTTCCCCTGGGTCGTGCGCGAGTTCGTTTACCCGCATGCCCATGTCCGGTTGCACTTCTGCCGCGTCTTCAACTGGGCGGGTGAGCCGCATGCGCGCGAGGCGCAGACGTTTCGCTTCTGCACGCAGGAGGATCTGCCCGCTGGGCCGCTGTTGCCGGCGACCCTGCCGGTCATGCGATGGCTCGGATTGCCCGCGGTCTACGCGCTGACCAACGTCGCGGAACTGGGCGAAACCGAGTTCCTGCGACGACTGGAAGTGTGCCTTCGGGTTGGTGTCCGTTTCGTCGCGTTTCGTGAGCCCGCGCTCGATCTTGCTGCCGCAGAGCGAGCGTTCAGTGGCGTACTCGAAAGAATCCGTACGGCAGGGGCCCGCCTGCTCGTCAGCAGCCGGCACCCCGAAGCCTGGGCGCGCGCGGCCGACGGTGTTCATCTGACGGCGCGCGACCTGATGGGCGCGACCTGCCGGCCGCAGGTCGACTGGGTGGCAGCCTCGGCCCATGCCTCGCACGAACTCGACCATGCCGCCGCGATCGGCGTCGACTTCGCCGTGTTCGGACCTGTCGCGATGACCGCCTCGCATCCGGATCTGCAGGGGATCGGCTGGAATGCGTTTGCTCGTGCCGTCAGCAGTTCTGCGATCCCGGTGTATGCGATCGGCGGCATGAAGCCGGGCGATATCGATCGTGCCAGGCGAGCGGGCGCCCATGGCGTGGCACTGCAGCGCGCGGCCTGGTCGGATTACTGATCGCGCGGCGACGTTCCTTCCGCCGGGCTTTCGTCAGGACGGTCCGCGCTGGAACCGGGAATCGCGTAGCGATCCGATGCCCAGGCCCCGAGATCGATCAGCTTGCAGCGCTCGGAACAAAATGGCCGGTAACGATTCTCGTCCGACCAGCGCACGGTCGCGCCGCAACCCGGGCACTTGACGGTGGCCACCGGAACTCAGAATGCGCAGAGGGCGAGCTCGAACGGAACGTCGCGCTCGACCGACCGTGGCTTGAGGTCCCGGTCCTGTGTCGTGAACCGGATCCACAGCATGTACTTGTTGGCACTGATTTCCGGTGTTGCGTTCAGCGCTCCGTCGACGCGCACCTGCAGCAGGGCATAGGTACGTCCCTGGAGCATCTGCTGGAACGAGCCCTGGGCGGCGACCTGTCGGCTGCGGTGGGCGGTTTCGCGAAGGAGCTTCAGGACGATCCCCAGCGCCGAGTGAAACTGCATCATCGGCTGCACCCAGCTCTGCAGGTCGTTCGTGCGGCTGTCGACGTCACGCGAGAGCCACGCGTGATACGAGGGAAGATCGAATTCGCAGGTGCCGCCCGGGATGATGGCCCGGCTGCGTATGCTCATCAGCCACTCGTTGTCGCGCAGGTGCTGGCCCGCCTTGCCGGTGGTGGCATTCAGTGCCTGCTGCGCCTGCTCGATCTCGGCCAGCACCGATGCCAGCGCAGCCTCAGAAACCTGCGGATTGTTCCGCAGCCCCTGCAGTGTCTGCCGATGGCGTTCGAGCTCCTGCAGCAGATCCGACTTGAGGTCGGCGCGGGACGTGACTTCGAGGATCTCGAACAGCGTCAGCAGGGCCGTGTGGTGGCAATACGAGTGTTGCTGGCCACAGAAGTACAGCAGCTTGTCGAACAGATCCTCCAGACGGAGCAGCGTTCGAATCCGTTCACTGAACGGATATTCGTAGAGAACCAGACCGTCGGTCGACATCGCCGTAAGCTCGCAGGATCATTCGACGATATCACACGCTGCCGAGCGGAGTGGCATTCGTCGCCAGGTGCACATAGAGCGCGTGCAGCTGCGTGGCGCGCCGCTCGACAAGTTCAAACGGTGCTTCATTGAACAGCACATCGTCGGCGGCGGCCAGGCGCGTGGCGCGGCTGCTCTGCGCGGCAAGGATCGCGCGTGCCGTCCCGGCATCGATACCGGGACGTTGAAGAACGCGCGCCAGTTGAACCGGCTCGCTGCAGTCAATGACGAGCACGCGGTGCACACGCTTCTGCCAGTTGCCCGATTCGACGAGCAGCGGAATCACCAGCACGACATACGGCGCGCTGGCTGCCAGGATGTCTGCCCGATGTTCAGTCTCGGCGCGCACCTGCGGGTGAACGATGGCTTCGAGGCGCTTTCGTACCGCCGGATCGCCGAACGCCTGGGCGCGCATCCAGGCGCGATCGAGTCCGCCGGCGGCGTCGATGGCCTGTGGACCGAACTCGCGTCGCAATGCTTCGATCGCCGGGCCTCCCGGCGCCGTCAGCTCCCGGGCGATCACGTCGGCGTCGACGACAGCCGCGCCGAGCTTCTGCAAGACGGCGGCCACCGTGCTCTTGCCGCTGCCGATGCCGCCCGTAAGTCCGATCCGGAGGCCCATCAGCCAGGCAGGAGCCACTCGGTCGCACGATGCCCGAGGAGCAGGACGAGAAAGCCCGCGGTGGCGAGATAGGGGCCAAAGGGAATCGGGACTTCGCGTCCGCGCCGCGCAAGCACGATCAGCACGATGCCGACAACGGCACCCACGACGGAAGACGCCAGCAGGATCGGGAGCAGCGCCTTCCAGCCCATCCATGCGCCGAGGGCCGCGAGCAGCTTGAAGTCGCCGTATCCCATGCCCTCCTTGCCGGTCGCCAGCTTGAATGACCAGTACACGATCCAGAGCACGAGGTAACCCGCGATGGCTCCGATGACGGCGTCGCGCAGAGTCACTCCAGGGAACAGGCCGAACAGGTGCGCGATCAGGCCCAGCCACAGTAGCGGCAATGTGAGGTCATCCGGCAGCAGCGTCGTGTCGGCATCGATGAAGACAAGTGCAATCAGGGTCCAGGTCAGGACCAGTGCCGCGCCAGCCGTCCAACCGAAACCAAACTTCCACGCCACCAGGGCCGACAGGAACGCCGTCAGCGTCTCGACGATCGGATAGCGCGGCGAGATCTTGGCCTTACACCGTGCGCACTTTCCGCCCAGGATCAGCCACGACAGGACTGGAATGTTGTCCCGGGCGCGGATCGGTGTCTGGCATGAGGGACACTGCGAGCGCGGTGCGAGCAGGTTGTAGCGCCCGATGTCAGGCGGTTCCTTGCCTTCGAGCTCGGCGCATTGCGCGCGCCACTCGTTTTCCATCATCCGCGGGAGGCGGTGGATGACGACGTTCAGGAACGAGCCGATCGCAAGCCCGAAGACTGC
>DAOMFI010000149.1:0-3403 GCA_035429725.1 Burkholderiaceae bacterium
CCCTCGGCGTTCTCGATGACCTTGACCTGGTCGCCCTCCATCACCGCCACGGCGGAGTTGGTGGTACCGAGGTCAATTCCGATGATTTTTGCCATGTCCTTGTTCCCCTCGTCTTGGCGCCGCCGGCGGTAGCCCTGGCAGCAATTTCTCACTGGTCGCTATATGCGAGCCGTCCCCATGGTTTCAACTTCTTTTTGGCTGGAATTCACTTTGCAATGACCACCAGAGCCGGTCGCAGTACGCGCTCCGAGATCGTCCAGCCCTTTTGCAGCACCGAAACGACCTCGTTGGCCGGGTGCTGCTCCGATGCCGGCACCGATGAGATGGCCTGGTGCCGGTGCGGATCGAACTTCTGTCCGACCGGATTGATCTCCGCCAGAGCGTTCTTCTCGAAGGCGGACCGCAACTGGCGCAGCGTCAGTTCGACGCCTTCGCGCAGTTGCTCTGCCGTGGCGTCTTTCACCTCGAGTGCCTTTTCGAGGCTGTCCACTACAGGGACCAGCGACTCGGCAAACGACTCGACCGCGAACTTGTAGGCCTTGGTGACTTCCTCCTGCCCGCGGCGGCGGATGTTTTCAGCATCAGCCTTGGCGCGCAGGTAAAGGTCGTAGTTCTCGTTCGCCTTGGCGAGAGCAGCATCCAGTTCCTGCTCGACCTCACCAACCGACGTCGAACCGATCGCAGGCTGTGCTGCGGCTTCTCCCGCAGCGGTGCTTTCCTTGTCAGGCGTGGCGGTTTCCGCCGCCGCGCCCGCATCCCGTTGCTGCATCACTCCTCCGGGTTTTATGTTTTGATATCAAGGGCTTATTGGATTTGTGGGCGGTCGTGCGGAAATCAAGCGGCAGCCGCCAGAAAGTTTTCCGTGCGGCCGGCTGAGCCTTCCTGCGAGGGCGCGACCGTGTCCCAGGAGTCTTCCCGCGGAGCATTGGCCGGTGTGGCGCGGCGACGGGTCACCTGCCCCAACCGGCGACGGACGCGAACGCATCGTCATGGTGTGGCACGTCCACGTCAGCAGCGGCCGCGGGCTTATCGAGGTTAAAACGCGCGCCGGTCAGCCCATCCGTGCCGTTCCGCGCCTCGCATCACGTGCGATTCACCGGTTTGGATGAGAGGTCGACCGAGCGCACTCGCGGTAACGTGGGATCGGATGATCTTCCGCGTTCGATCGGGCATGAGTACAAATCACTTGGACCCTTCACCTCGACCCACCACGACCATGGCGGTACTGAAGCACGACGACCAAAACCCCCGCAGCGAGACCTTCGGTGCCCAGGCACCCATCGCGCTGCTCGGCCTGGCCGCCATCGCGATCATCGCGCTGATCAACGCGCACGCGCGGCCGACGGTGGTCGACAAGGCACCGGTCGTCGCTGCGGCCTGCAGCAGCGATTGCGGCACCGTGGTCGCCGTCACCCGCTCCGCTCACTCGTCTCCGGTTTATTTCGTCGAGGTCCAGATGCTCGACGGTTCGATGCGCGTCGTGCAGCAGCTCGCTGCCGGCTTCAAGGTCGGCGACGTGGTGCAAGTCAACGGCAACGCGCTGTCGCTGCGCTCGCCGACCTCCTGAACACCGCCGGCGCCAGCCGGCCTCAGCGTTCCGCCCCCAAGTGCATCGCTCGCGCACGGCCCTGCTCGGCCTCGGCGGTCCGCGTCGCGGCATCGGCACGCGCGGTCGGCCATCCCTGCATGTGCTGCATGCAAAGGTCGGTTAGCGCGGCGATGAAGGCGGGCGCTTCGTTCAGGCACGCGATGTAGCGATACTCCTCGCCGCCGCTTTCCAGAAAGGTGTCGCGGCCTTCCATGGCGATCTCTTCCAGCGTCTCCAAGCAGTCTGCGGGAAAGCCGGGGCAGAGGACATCGACCGCCTTGGCGCCGCCCCTGGCCAGCGCCTCGAGCGTTGGCGCTGTATACGGCTGCAGCCACTCGGCACGACCAAAGCGCGACTGGAAGGTGACGACGTACTGATCGGGGCCGAGGCCCAGCGACTCGGCCAGCAATCGTCCGGTCTTCTGGCATTCGCAGTGGTAAGGGTCGCCGAGCAGCAGCGTGCGCTTGGGCACCCCGTGGAAGCTCATCACGAGCTTGCCGCCGCGATCCTGCGCGCGCCCATGCCGCTTCCAGTGGTCGAGCACGGACTGCCGGAGCGCGGCGATGTAGCCGGGGTGATCGTGGAAGTGCTTGATCCAGCGGACCTCGGGGATGTTGCGCGTTCGGCCGAGACAGTTGAAGACCTCGTCCAGCACCGACGCCGTCGTCGTTGCCGAGTACTGCGGATACATCGGCAGGATCAGCAGGCGGTCGACCCCGCGCTCGGCCAGCCGCCGCAACGCCGACTCGATCGACGGCTCGCCGTAGCGCATCGCAAGTTCGACATCGGCTTCGAGGCCCTGATTCCCAAGGTAGCCACGCAGCAGCACGGTCTGCTGCTGCGAGTGCACCAGCAGCGGGGAGCCCTGTTCGGTCCAGATGGCCGCGTACTTGGCCGCCGATTTCCGGGGCCGCACCACGAGGATGACGCCGTTGAGGATCGGCCACCACAGCGCGCGCGGAATCTCCACCACGCGGGGGTCGGACAGGAATTCCTTCAGGTACCGCCGCACCGGCCCTGGTTCGGGCGCCGTCGGCGTCCCGAGGTTGACCAGCAGGACAGCAGTCCGCGCCGCCCTTCCATGGGTAAACGGCGGTTCTGGCGAAAATGCCATGTTTTTGGAGCCTTTTGATGCGATCCGGTAGACCGCCTTGCACCGCATTCTAGGGGGCGGGATTTTGGCGTCCGTGAGCGCTGCTCATCCCCGCGGGCTAGCGCGTTTCGGTGAGGAGCGCGCCGTCCGGGGGATTCTTGCGATCGCTGACGCGGGAAATAATCCCACGCAGGGGACCCCAGTTTCGACGCCGACGAAAGCAAGCAACACGTGGACGCAGAATCACCTGGGGCAAGGACTCGTGCCGAAACGCTGCTCGACGAAAGCGTCGGGCTGCTGGCACCACTGGTTCAGCTGCTGGTCGCCAGCGGCGTGACCTATCCGCAGTTCACGGCGGCGCTCAAAACCGCCTTTCTGCGCGCGGCCCATGCCGAACTCGAAAAGGGCCCGCGTAAGGTCACGGACTCGGCCGTCAGTCTGCTGTCCGGCGTGCATCGCAAGGACGTGCGGGCGCTGACTTCCGACGGCGTGCTGAAGACCCATACGTTCGATCGCATGCTGTCGCTGCCGGACGAAGTCTTCACCCGCTGGACCAACGATCCGAACTACCTCGATGCCGACGGCTTTCCCAAGGTCCTGCCGATGCGCGGCCGGACTCCCGAGGAACCTTCGTTCGAGCAGCTGTCGCAGTCGATCTCGCGCGACTTTCATCCGCGCTCCATCGTCGAGGAACTCGTCCGTCTCGGCCTGGCCGAAGTGCA
>DAOMFI010000149.1:3503-6921 GCA_035429725.1 Burkholderiaceae bacterium
CTCTCCAGCGAGCCTGACCTGCCCGTCGAGGATTCCAAGGACGTCAATTCATGAAATCGCTGCTTCAGCTCCTTGTTGTGGTTGTTGCCGCCGTCCTGGCCGGGTGTGGCGGCGGTGGCGGTGAAATGGTCGCTCGCATCGGCAGTGGCGGCAGCGGGGCCCCGGTTTCCGCCGGCGTCGGCACAGTCAACGGATTCGGCAGCATCATCGTCAACGGCCAGCACTACGACGAGACCAGCGCCCAGGTGTTCGTCGACGAGCGCCCGGACGTGCCGTCGGCCGCGAGCGTGGATGCCATCCGTCTTGGATCGCAGATCCGCTTCGAGCACCAGTCGAACCGGATTTCCCAGGCCACCGTAGCGGCGGAAGTGATCGGCCCCGTCAGTTCGGTCGGCGCCGAGACGCTGAGCGTGCTCGGCCAGACGGTCCGCGTGAATGCGGCCGCAGCTTCACCGACGGTGTTCGACGGTTTCACGGCGCTCACCGACCTGGCCGCTGGAGCGATCGTCGAGGTCCACGGACAGCGCAATGCGGCGGGTGAGATCGTTGCCAGTCGCATCGAGTTGCGGCCCGCGACCGGCGTCATGCGCGTCATGGGCACGGTGTCCAGCGCGGCGACCGATTCCATCAAGATCGGGACGCTGACAGTCCGCACGACTCAGGCGACCATTGTGCCGGCCGGCCAGACTCTGGCCGCCGGACAGCGCGTCGCCGCCTGGACCGACCAGCCCCTGGCCAACGGAGAGTTTGTCGCCCGGGTGGTTCGCATCGGCGGCCTGAACGTGCCCGATGCCGCCGTCCTGACGCTTGACGGCGTCGTGACGGAGTACAAGACCAACGCCAGCTTCCGCGTGGGCGGCTATGCGGTCGACGCCAGCGGTGCGCAGTTCGCCGGTGGCGGGGCAGCCGATCTGCGCGACGGACGCTTCGTGCGCGCCAGCGGCACCGTCAATGCCGGCGTCCTGCGCGCCACACGCGTTGAATTCATCGCGGCCACGACACCGGTCGTCGAAGTGACTGGCGCCATCGCGAACTTCACGGATGCAAAGAGCCCGTTCAGCGTCCGCAACACGGGGACGCTCGTCACTCCTCAGACGACTTACATGCGCGGCGATGCGACAAACCTTGGCGAGGGAGTGCTGGTCAAGGTGGAAGGGCCGCTGGTCAATGGCAAGCTGGAGGCGATCAAGGTCGACTTCCTGCCGCCGTCGGCCGGCATCGCGCGCGTGCTCTTCGGCACCGTCAGCAAGCCGAGCGCCGCTGCAGACCCGCGCACCTTCGTGCTCGCGCCCTTGCCGTTCGAGGTGAAGACGACCGCCACCACGCAATACAAGAAGGGCGTCGCCGCCGACCTGAAGGACGGCCGCAGCGTCAAGGTCGCCGGCAGCTACGACGGGCTCCAGTTCGTCGCCGACGAAGTCCAGTTCATGGACAACGCACAGGACGCTCCGACCTTCTCTGTCGAAGGCATCGCCAGCAACGTCCAGCCCGGCTCGGTCGTCGTCGACGGCAAGACGGTCATGCTGACCCCGACGACTAGCTACCGGCGCAACGGTGTGGCGGCGAAGTTCGACGACCTGAAGAACGGGGCCACGGTCGATATCGAAGCGGTCAAGCTCAACGGCGTCCTGTATGCCGTCAGCGTGGAGCTCAAGGAGCTGGCGAGCGGCTCATCGTCGGTGCGCGGCATCGTCAGCGGCCGCGCCAGCGAAACGGCCACCGAATTCCTCGTCGGCTCGCAGCGCGTCAGCGTCGCCGGCAACCCGCAGATCGTCCCGGGCAGCAAGACGCTGAAGGACATCCGCAACGGCACCGACCTCGAAGTCGAAGGAACCATCGCGAGCGGGGTGCTGACGGCCACTCGAGTGAAATTCCGCTGACCGGCGCGAGCGTTGCATCGGGTCGGCGGCGCGGGATCGCATTCGTTCGACAACTGATTGCAGTGGGTCCGGCGCGTCCGGACACCTGCGCCGGCTCCCGTACGCAGCGCGACATCCTTGCGGCGCGCGTGCGATGCGGCGCTGCCCGCCGCGTGTCTGGGAAGGCTACGCCGGCCCGCTCCCGGAAGGAGCTTTAGCGAGGCAGAGGCTACCTCCAGCGAGGGAGGTCGCGGGGGGAACTTGACCCAACGCAGAGCCGCTCGCCCGTGTCACCGGCAGCATCGCGGCATGACATCCACCACAAACTCGACGGCCGTCGGTGCCGAGCGCCGCGAGGCGAGGCTCGCAACACCCCGGCTCACGCGTGAGCTCAACACCATCGGCGCGATGCTGCGCATCTACTGCCGGGATCACCACGGCAGGCCGCCGCGCGACGGCGACGGGCTGTGCGAAGAATGCGGCGGCCTCTTCGAGTATGCGCGCAAGCGCCTCGCGGGTTGCCCGTATGGGCCGGAGAAGCCCACGTGCGCCAACTGCCAGATCCATTGCTACGGGCCGCAGCAGCGCGAAGCAACGCGAGTGATGATGCGCTACGCCGGCCCGCGCATGATGTGGCGCCACCCGCTGCTCGCGCTGGCGCATGTGCTGGACGGCAAGCGACCGGCGCCGCCGAAGCCACGGGCAACGGCTCGCAACAACGCGCTGCCGGCGGGCGATTCGACGCCACCGTCGCGCTGAAGCGCTGCGCGACGGCGGCCTGGCGCCGGTTCAGTTGAACCGGGGAAACAGCAGGTTGTTTTCCAGATGCACGTGCTCGTGCACGTCATCGATCAGCTTGCGCAATGCGGCGTAGAGCGCGCGCCAAGTCGGGCAGGCGTCCTCCGGCAGCGCAAGTCCGTGGGTCAGGGCCTCCAGCCGGGCCAGCCGCTCTCCATGTTCGTCGTGTTCGAAACGCATGCGCGAGATCGGCGACGTGATCATCGGGTGACCGCCCTGCATCATCAGCGGAAACAGGATCTGTTCTTCCTTCGCCATGTGTTCGGCGAGCGCCGTGGCGAGTTCCTCGAGCGCGGCGTGCAGTCCGGCCGGAACCATCGCATGACCGGCGTGGCGCTGTTCGACCCGCGTGGCTAGGCGCAGCAGCTCGGGCAGTTCCCGGCGATGCGTGTCGTGATAGCGCGCCAGGATGTGCCCGATCAGCGCGTTCGTCTCTGTCGGTGCCTCCCGCGGAACATCCGGCGCGAGGCGCGCCAGTTCGGACTCGATCTGCTCGAGCGACACCGCGCGCTCGGCCGCGGCCTCGGCCAGCGGACGCGCACCGCCGCAGCAGTAGTCGATACGGTGGGCCCGAAACACCGAGGTTGCGCCAGGCAGTGAAGTGGCGATGTCGGCCACTGTTCGATCGGCGTATCCCATGATTCCTCCTCAAAGAGACCCGCGCAGTCTGGGTCGCGAGGACGGCGGCGCCTTTGACCCGCCGCAAAGCCGGCAAGCCGAGGTAGCAATGCCTACCACTTTGGCGTAAGACCACGCACTCT
>DAOMFI010000150.1:0-6799 GCA_035429725.1 Burkholderiaceae bacterium
CAGCAGAAGTTCATCAACGTGCTGACCGGCGGCCAGAGTGGCGTGTACTACCCGCTCGGCGTCGCGCTGGGGCAGATTTACAGCAAGGCGATTCCGGACACGAAGACCAGCGTGCAGGCCACCAAGGCCTCGGTCGAGAACCTGAACCTGGTGCAGGCCGGCCGCGGCGAAATCGCCTTCACACTGGGCGATGCACTGTCAGACGCCTGGAAAGGCGACGAAGAAGCCGGCTTCAAGACGCCGCTGAAGAGCCTGCGCACCGTCGCCGGCATCTACCCGAACTACATCCAGATCGTCGCCAATGCGGACTCCGGCATCAAGACGCTGGCCGATCTCAAGGGAAAGCGCATTTCCGTGGGTGCACCGCGCTCGGGCACCGAGCTCAACGCCCGGGCCATCCTGAAGGCGGCCGGCCTCACCTACAAGGACTTCGCGAAGGTCGAGTACCTGCCGTTCGGCGAATCGGTCGAGTTGATGAAGAACCGCCAACTCGACGTCACCCTGCAGTCGGCGGGTCTCGGCGTGGCCTCGATCCGCGACCTCGCGACCGCCGTCAAGATCACCGTTGTCTCGGTTCCGCTTGAAGTCGTCTCTAAGATTGGCGATCCCGCTTACCTGCCTGCCTCGATTCCGGCGAACACCTACACCGGTCAGACGGAAGCCGTGCCTACCGTCGCAATCCGCAACTTCCTGGTGACCAGCGAGGCCGTGCCCGCCGACACCGTCTATGCAATGACTAAGGCACTCTTCACCAACCTCGACCAGATGGCCGCGGCGCACGCGGCAGCCAAGACGATCACGGCCGCGGACGCGCCGAAGAGCCTGCCGGTGCCGTTGCATCCCGGCGCGGAGCGTTACTACCGTGAGGCCGGCCTGCTGAAGTAGACGAACCCGCATGAAGTAGATGTACCCCACTGAGTCCAAGAAAATGGCACAGGTTGACCTGTGCCATTTTTATTTGCGAAGGACGATGCGATGACCCACGCAGTGGCCGATGCGGATGCCGATCTGCAACACGGAGCCGTGCACTTCACGCCGGCGGTGTTTGCGGTGGCCATCGCATTTTCAAGCTTCCAGATCATCACTGCTGCTTTCAGCCCGATTTCCAGCACGGTGGTCCGCGCCATCCATGTGGGATTCCTGCTGCTGATGACTTTCCTGCTGATGCCGCCCCTCAAGCGGCGCTGGCTCGGCTGGATCGTTGGCGGCATCGGTTTCGTCGCGAGCTTTTATCACTGGATCTTCGAAGCGGACCTGATCCAGCGCGCCGGTGAGCTCACAAACTGGGACATGGTCATCGGCGTCATCACCATCGCGCTGGTCTTCGAGGCCGCGCGCCGCGTCATGGGCATTGCCCTGCCGCTGATCTGCGCGGCGTTCCTGCTCTACGGACTTTTCGGCCAGTACCTGCCGGCGCCGCTGACGCACCGTGGGTACGGCCTGGACCAGGTCATCGGGCAGCTCGGCTTCGGCACCGAGGGTATCTACGGCACGCCGACGTACGTGTCTTCGTCCTATATCTTTCTTTTCATCCTGTTCGGCTCGTTCCTCGAACAGGCCGGCATGATCAAGCTCTTCACCGACTTCGCGCTCGGATTGTTCGGCCACCGTCAGGGCGGGCCTGCCAAGGTGGCGGTGGTCTCTTCCGCACTGATGGGCACGATCAACGGATCGGGCGTCGCGAACGTCGTGACGACCGGGCAGTTCACGATCCCGCTGATGAAGCGCTTCGGGTACAAGCCGGCGTTCGCGGGCGGCGTCGAGGCCACGTCGAGCATGGGCGGACAGATCATGCCGCCCGTGATGGGCGCGGTGGCATTCATCATGTCGGAGACGATCAACGTCCCCTATGTGGAGATCTGCAAGGCGGCGGCGGTGCCGGCGCTGCTTTACTTCCTGACCGCCTTCGTCATGGTCCATCTCGAGGCGGGCCGGGCCGGCCTGCGCGGCATTCCGAAGGAGGAATGCCCGAACCCGTGGCGCGCCGTGCAGGAGCGCTGGTACCTGGTGCTGCCGCTCCTGATGCTCGTCTTCCTGCTGTTCTCGGGCTATACGCCGCTGTTCTCGGGCATGGTGTCGCTGGCGCTGACGGTCGTGCTGATCTTCGGCTTCACACTCGCGCTGCGCTTCGGCGCAACGGGAATGCGCATCCTGTTCTGGATCGTCATCGGCGTGGCCTGTTCCGCCTTCTTCAAGTACGGCATCGGCGCGATCATGGTGGTCATTGCTGTCATGGCCGTGGCGCTGCTCGCCGCCGCAGGCGGGCGCGCGACCCTGAAGGACGCGATCGACGCCATGGCCAACGGTGCGCGTCACGCCCTGCCGGTCGGCGTGGCCTGCGCACTCGTCGGCGTGATCATCGGGGTGCTCACGCTCACCGGCGCCGCGACCAATTTCGCCGGCTACATCATCCAGATGGGCGAAAAGAGCCTGTTCCTGAGCCTTGCGCTGACGATGTTCGTGTGTCTGGTGCTCGGCATGGGCATCCCGACGATCCCAAACTACATCATCACGAGTTCGCTGGCTGCGCCCGCGCTGCTGGAACTCGGCGTGCCGCTGATCGTCTCGCACATGTTTGTCTTCTACTTCGGCATCATGGCCGACCTCACTCCGCCGGTGGCGCTGGCGGCCTTCGCGGCAGCACCGATCGCACGCGAGTCGGGCATGAAGATCGGCGTGCAGGCCGTCCGCATCGCGATCGCCGGCTTCATCATCCCGTACATGGCGGTATACGCGCCGGCGCTGATGCTGCAAGGTGACTATTCCTGGTTCGACCTGGCCTATGTGAACTTCAAGGCGATCCTCGCCATCGTGCTGTGGGGCGGCGCTGCGATCGGCTACTGGCTCGCGCCGCTCAACTGGGTCGAGCGCCTGCTCGCCTTCGTTTCTGCGGCGCTTCTTGTTGCGGCTGTGCCGCTGACGGACGAAATCGGCATCGCCGGGGCGGCGGCACTGCTCACCTGGCATGCGGTGCGTGCGCGCGGCCGGCGTCGTGCCGCGGCCGCGGCGACTCCTTCGCAAGGCGGATGATTGCCGCAGCGCTTTGCATCGCCGTGGGAGCGCAGCTCGTCTCGCTTCCCCTTCGCCGGTTCACGCTGCAATGGCAGCACACGGTTGAGAAGGTCCTGTGGGAAGAGGACTACCTCGTCGTCGACCGGTGGTTGCTGCTCGAGCGTGCGCGGATACGCGGCTCCGGCGCAGGCATGGAACCGCCGCCCGGTTCGGTTCTGGTCGGCGGTGCCTGGAGCTACCGGCCGGCCGATCGCTGGCGCCGCTCAGTCGAGCTTGCGCGGTCCGAATACGGCGAGGACTATCGCCTGTGCATTGAAGGCCGTTGTCGGCCGCTCAGTGCGATCGTCGCGACCCCGGGACCCACGACTCTGACCGCCTGCCACGGCGGCTGACACCCCGGCAAGGCCTTCAGGCAGCCGGCCGCTTGCGATTCGGGCAGTCGGCGCAACTCAGCGATTGCCCGTTCGGGAGGTGCATCGCGGGGCCGCCGCACGAGCCACGCAGGCAGCGGCCGGTCGCCATCACGCCGAGCGCCATGCCGAGCACCGCGAGGCCGACAATCGCCAGCGAGGCGAGCAGGATCATCCAGAAGGTCCCCATCACGCACGCTCCGGTTGAAGGGCGGCGAATGCCGGCGTCATTGAGTCGCGGAAGCCGCCCGCCGAACGCTCGATGAACTGGGCGGCGACGCCGGACGCTTCCGCGAGCGCCCTGCCCCGTTCGGCGCCGAGCACGATGAGCGCCGTGGCCAGCGCATCGGCCCGCATGCAATCGTCGGCAACGACGGTCACCGAGCAGAGTCCATGACGGATGGGCATGCCGCTTGCCGGGTCGATCTCGTGCGAGTAGCGCCGGCCATCTTCGATGAAGTAGTTGCGGTAGTCGCCCGAGGTTGCCATCGCGCGGCCATCCAGTGCGACGACCCAACGCGCACGCTGCGGCAACGCATCGGGCTCTTCGATTCCGATCCGCCACGCCTGCCCCGCCGCGTTGCGCCCAAGCACCCGGACTTCACCACCGACTTCGACCATGTAGTCCCGCACGCCGCGGGCCTCGAGCTCCGCGGCCACGTGATCCACTCCGTACCCTTTGGCTATCCCGCCAAGGTCCGCCTGCAGGCCGGCATGCCGCTTGACGACGGTGCGGCGAGACGCATCGAGTGCAAGGCTGCGCCAGTCAACCCGGCGGCGCTCCGCCGCCACTGCGCCCGGCGTGGGTACGCGTCGCGATGCTCGCGTGCCAAAGCCCCAGTGTTCCACCAGCGGTGCCACCGTGACGTCGAAGGCACCTTCGGACCAGCGGCTGACTTCGCACGCCGCCGACAGCACGTCGTAGAGCTCGTCCGACAGGGTGATCGGCGTGCCTTCCGCGGCGCGGTTCAGGGACGAGAGTTCCGATTGAGGCTGGAACATCGACATGCGATCGTCGACGTCGTCGAGCGCCGCCTGGATCACAGCACGAAGCCTCGCCGCGTCGCTCTCGGGCGCCCGCAGCCGGACGTTGTAGGTCGAGCCCATGGTCGACCCGCCCAGTTGAAGATAGCTTGGCGTCGCGGCTGTTCCGGGAACGCGCCCGCAACCGCTCAGCGCCAGGGCGCCCATGCCGAGCACCAGACTGCGGCGGCGCGGAGAAAGAATGGCGTCCATGTTGTCGTCTCCTGCTGACTGCTCAGCTTTCAAGGCGTGCTCCGGTGCCGCGCACGGCGGCCTCGAACCGGCCTTCGCCGCGTTCGATCATCTGCCGCACCAGATCGCCGATCGAGATCAGCCCGTAGACGCGCGGGCCGTCGATGACCAGCAGATGCCGGTGCCGGTTCATGTGCATGAGGGAGAGCGCCGCCTCGATCGTCGTGCCCGGCGTGACAAAACGTACGTCGCGCGTCATAACCAGCGAGATCGGCGTCTTCTTCGGATCAAGGCCGGCGTTCACCACGCGCACCAGCACGTCGCGCTCGGTGAAGATCCCGCCGACCAGACCGTCTTCGGTCTTGATCAGCACCGCACCGACGTGGCGCGCCGCCATGACCTGCACCGCCTCCGCGACGGTGGACGACGCCGGAACCGAGATCAGTTCGTCGCTCGCCTTCGTGCGTACGACGTGCTCGACGGTCTCCTGCAGCATGGTCTCCTCCCCCTGCCCGATCAACCGAAGTCGTCGAGCATGATGTTCTCGCGATCGACGCCGAGATTCAGCAGCATCGCGATGACGGCCTTCGTCATCGGCCCCGGGCCGCACATGTAGTACTCGACATCTTCCGGCGCCGGATGATCCTTCAGGTAGTTTTCGAACAGCACGTTATGGATGAAGCCGGTCGGACCGGTCCAGTTGTCCTCGGGCAACGGCTCCGAGAGCGCCAGGTGCCAGGTGAAGTTCGGGTTCTCGGCGGCGAGCTTGTCGAACTCGTCGACATAGAACGCCTCGCGCATGCTGCGCGCGCCGTACCAGTAGGTCATCTTGCGCTTCGAGTGCAGCCGCAGCAGCTGGTCGAAGATGTGGGAGCGCATCGGCGCCATGCCGGCGCCGCCGCCGACAAAGCACATCTCCGCGTCGGTGTCGCGGGCGAAGAACTCGCCAAAGGGGCCGGACACGGTCACCTCGTCGCCCGGCTTCAGGTTGAACACCCACGAGCTCATGATGCCCGGCGGGATGTCCTGCCGGTACTCCGGCGGGAACGCGATGCGAATCGTGAACAGGAGGATGCCCTTTTCGAGCGGGTAGTTCGCCATCGAATAGGCGCGCGTGATCGGCTGCGGCGAGATCGACCTGAACCGCCAGAGGTCGAACTTGTCCCAGGCCTCGCGGAACTCGGGTTCGATGGCGAAGCTCTTGAAGTCGATCTCGTGAGGCGGGCACTCGAGCTGCACGTAGCCGCCGGCCCGGAACGGCACTTCCTCGCCCGCCGGCAACTCGAGCTTCAGCTCCTTGATGAAAGTCGCGACATTGCGGTTCGAAATCACGCGGCAGTTCCACTTCCGCACGCTGAAGATCTCGGGTGCGACCTCGATCTTCATGTCGCCCTTGACCTTGACCTGGCACGCGAGGCGGCAGCCGCGCCGCGCCTCGCCCGGACTGATGAACCCGGTCTCGGTCGGCAGCAGCGCGCCTCCGCCTTCCTTGATCACGACTTCGCAGACGCCGCAGGCGCCCTTGCCGCCGCAGGCCGACGGGATGAAGATCTTGTTGTCCGCGAGCGCACCCAGCAATGTTCCGCCAGCCGCGACCTTCAGCGTCTTGTCGGCATCCTCGTTCACGACGATCGATACCTCGCCGGCGGCAACGAGCTTGCTGCGCGCACCGAGCAGGATTCCGACCAGCAGCAGCACGACTCCGGTGAACATCAGCACGGCGAGAATGATGTCGAGCATGGCAGCTGCGGCGTCCTAGAGCTGGATTCCGGAAAAAACCATGAAGGCCAGGGACATCAGGCCGGCGGTGATGAAGGTGATGCCCAGCCCCTTCAGCCCGTCCGGCACGTGCGAGTAGGTCATCTTTTCTCGGATCGCGGCCATCGCGACGATCGCGATGAACCAGCCGAATCCCGAACCAACGCCGAACACCACACTTTCGGCGAACGAGTAATCGCGCTCCTGCATGAAGAGCGAGCCGCCGAGGATCACGCAGTTGACGGCGATCAGCGGCAGGAAGACCCCGAGCGTCGTGTAGAGCGTCGGTGCGTAGCGGTCGACCGCCATCTCGACGATCTGGGTTGCCGCTGCGATCGTGCCGATGAACAGGATGAACGACAGGAAGCTGAGGTTGACGGTCGCGAGCGCGGGACTGACCCAGG
>DAOMFI010000151.1:0-4280 GCA_035429725.1 Burkholderiaceae bacterium
CGATCTACGTGCCGCTGGCCGCGCTGGCGCTGGAGACCGTGCCCTGGCGGCGGCGCGTCCTGACCGCCATCGCCTTCGCCGGCAGCGCCGTGGGGCTGTACCTGCTGGCCGCGCTGTTCACGCTGCCGATCGTCGCCACCGTGACCGGCCGGCACATCGCCTACGAGTCGCCGCACTTCTACGCGCTGGCCGCGATGTCGCTGTACCTGGTCGGTACCTGCGCGAGCCTGATGTTCTCCAGCCACATGCGGGTGGTGGCCTTCGGCGTCGCGGCGTTCGTGTCCGCAGTGGCGGCCTGGGCCTTCTACGCCACCTGGTTCATCTCGGTGTGGTGCTTCTTCGCCGGCGTGCTCAGCGTCATCGTGTTCCTGTACTTCGCGGACCCGCGCCGCGCCGCGCGGGTTTCCGGCGCGGTGCCGGAGCTGGAGGCCCATTGATGGACCGGACGAAGGGCATCACGCCCGCGCTCGGCTTTCACGTCCTCACGCCCCTGTACGACCGCGTGGTGGCCCTGACCACGCGCGAACGGACCTTCAAACGGGCGCTGCTCGATCAGGCGCGCATCGAGCCGGCCCATCAGGTGCTGGACGTCGGCTGCGGCACCGGCACGCTGGCGATCGCGGCCCAACGGCGCCAGCCGGGCGCGCGGATGTCCGGGCTCGATGCCGACCCCGCCGTCCTCGCCATCGCGGCGCGCAAGGCGAGGCTTGCCGGTGCCGACATTGCGTTCGACCTGGGCCGCTCGACCGTCCTGCCCTATGCCGATGAACGCTTCGATCGCGTGCTGTCGAGTCTGTTCTTCCACCACCTGTCGTGGGGCGACAAACTGCTGACCGCGCGCGAAATGCATCGCGTGCTGCGCCCTGCCGGCGAACTGCACGTCGCCGACTGGGGCCGCGCGGGCGGCCTGCTGAGCCGGACCGCGTTCCTGGCAGTCCAGCTTCTCGACGGCTTCGACAGCACGAGCGACAACGTCGCCGGGATGCTGCCGGTGCTGTTCGGGTCCGTGGGTTTCCGCCAGGTCGAAGAGACATGCCGGATCGCCACCGTCTTCGGCATCGTCTCGCTGTACCGGGCCGTGAGGGGCGGTGCCGCGCAGCGGCAGGCGGGCCCGGCGAAAGAGCGGCTGTCCTGACATGGCCGATACCTCGCAGGCCCGCTCCGGGTCGCCGCCGCGCCGCTCGGCGCTGTGGCGCGCGCTGCGCATCAGCCTGGCGTTCATCGGCTTCGTGTGCTGGTGGGCCTGGCACCGGGGCGTGATGCGTTGCGATGACCATCCCGTCGCCGAGCGATTCGCGACCCTCCTGCAGGGGCTGGGCACCACCTTCGTCAAGCTGGGCCAGCACCTGAGCCTGCGCGCCGACCTGTTGCCCGAGGCGGCGCAGCAGGCCTTGGCGCGGCTGCAGGATCACGTCGGCGCGTTCCCCGCTGAGCAGGCGCGGCAAGCCGTCGAATCCGCGTTCGGCCGCCCCTGCGCACAGCTGTTCGCACGCTTCGACCTGGTGCCGCTGGCCGCGGCGTCGGTGGCGCAGATCCACCGCGCCGCGCTGCCCGACGGCACCGAGGTGATCGTCAAGATCCGGCGGCCCGGTGCCGCCGAGGCCGTCGAATCCGACATGCGCATCCTGCGCATGGTGGCTACCGTGGCGCAGGCCACGCTCCCACCGCTGCGGCGCTGGGGCCTCGTGGCGATCGTCGACGAGATCGCCGGCAACCTGCGGCTGGAGATGGACCTCGCACGCGAGGCCCGCTTCGTGCGGCGTTTTGCCGACGCATGGCGTGGATCGCCCGACATCGTCATCCCCGACGTGATCGACGGCCTGTGCACGTCCTCGGTGATGGTGCAGCGCTTCAGCAGCGGTGTGCGCATCGATGCCGTCGCCGCGTCCGAGCGCGAGTCCTGCGCGCGCCGCCTCGTCGACAGCTACGTGACCCAGCTGTTCGAGCACGGGCTGTTTCATGGCGATCCCCATCCGGGCAATCTATTCGTCATGGCCGACGGGCGCCTCTGCCTGCACGATTTCGGCATCGTCGGCCGCCTGGACCGCCGCCTGCGCCGTGCGCTGACGGCGTTCGCCTTCGCCTTCGTCGAGCAGGATGCCGACTGGGTGGTGGACGCGTGGCTCGACCTGGGCCTGGTGGGCAGCCAGGTGGAGCGCCGCGCGTTCCTGCCGGAGGTGCAGTCGCTGCTGGCCGAATGTGCAGAGCGGCCGCTGCGCGAATGGTCGCTGCCGGCTGCACTCGGACGGCTGGTCGCCGCCGGCCGTTCGCAGGCCCTGCGCCTGCCCACGGACCTGCTCGTGCTGACGCGCACGATGCTGCTGCTCGAAGGCACGGTGCGTGCACTGGCACCGGGGTTCTCGATCTTCGAGACGCTGTCGCGCCACGCCGCCGCCGGCTCGATGCAGCAGGCGCCGCAGCATGAAGCATCGAAGCGCCTGCCTTTCGAGATGGGCAACGCGGCGAGCGCCCTGCCTGCTCTGGTGGCCCGGCGGCTGCACCGCGCTCTTGCCGACGAGCGGCTGCTCGAGATCGCGGTCGTGCCCGACGCGCGCCTGCTTGAAGGCGTCGACCGCGCGAGCCGCCGCATTGCGCTTGCGCTGGTGACGCTCGGGCTGTACATCGCCTCCAGCCTGCTGATGCAGCATGCGGTGGGCCCGAAGTGGGGCGGCATGCCGCTGCTGGCGCTAGTGGGCTATGTCCTCGCCATCCGATTCACGTTTTCCATCGCCCGCGGGCGCGCGCGGCGTTGACCGGGTATTCAGCCAGGCTGATGCGGTTCCGACCCGACCCCTTGCCCGACATGGACATCGTTGCGCATTCATTGTGGGCCGGCCTCGGCGCGGTTGCCGCCGCACGACGCTGGCCGGTCAGCGCCAGCCAGGCCCTGACCGCCGTTGCGTCCGCCGCACTGCCGGACATCGCACACCTGATCCCCATCGTCGGGTGGGGCCTGCTGGGAGACGGCTCGTGGCAGGCGATCCAGGGATACGCGCTCGCGAAGCCTGGCGCCGAACCTTGGCTGCCGGCCGCGGTGCAGGTCTGGTCGCACCACCTGCACTGCGTGATGCACAGCGGCGTCGTCGCCTCCGTCGCCACGATGATCGCCTGGTTTCGATGGCGATGGCTGCTGGTGCCGCTGGCCGGCTGGTGGTCGCACATCGTTCTCGACGTCTTCACGCATTCGAGCGGAGTACTACCCGTCACCTGTGCTCTATCCGATCACCCAACGTGGATTCGATGGCATCGCCTGGACGACGCCGTGGTTCATGGCGCTGAACTACGCAGCACTGGCGATGACCGGCCTTTGGCTGTGGCGTTCCTCGCGCGGCGGCCGAACGCGCTGACGGCTTGCGGAAGTCTTTTTTGGGAACGCTGATTGCCGATGTGGCGAGCGCGCGCAGCGCTCGGACATGCAGCCCCATCCCTACTCTTCGGCCAACGACACCTCGGAGGCCCCGCGGCCGGGTCCTGCCGGGCTCGCGAAAGGCGTGTGCGGATGCTTCGCGCAGCGCTCGCTCCGCCGCTTCGTCTGCGCGCTGTTGCTGCTGACACTGGCGCCGGCTGTGACCGCGACGCTGGTCTGCGACGTGCACTGCCTCGCACAAGCATTGGCGGGCAGCGCAGATGTGCATGGCGCAAGTGATTCGCACGGGGTGCCCGGTGAACTGCAAGCGCCTGCTTTCGCCAGTCAACCGCTTGACGACGGACCTTGCCATCTGGCAGCCCATCTGGTGCTGGCCGGCGTCGCGGCCACATCGTCAAGTGCCGGGCCGATCGCGGACGAATGGATTCGCGAGGGCCCGCGACCCCTGGCTTCGATCGCCTGGCCACCTCCCCGGCCCCGACCGAAGAGCCTCATCTCCTGACCCCCTCCATTGCCGCGGGCACCGCGGCGAATCGCACACTCGAGGCCGATGTTCCCAAGTCGGTCGGCCTCTTCAAGGAGAAGACTCATGGCTCACCAGATCCACCAGGCTTGCATCGACGCCTGCAATGCCTGCGCGACGGCATGCGACCACTGCTTTGCGTCGTGCCTGCAGGAACAAGACGTCAGGATGATGGCGCGCTGCATCGCGCTCGACGCCGACTGTGCCGCGATATGCCGGCTGGCTGCCGGCTTCATGGCGCGGGGAAGCGAACTGGCCAAGCAAGCGTGCCAGTTCTGCGCGCAGGTCTGCCAGGCGTGCGGCGACGAGTGCGCAAGGCACCCGATGACCCACTGCCAGGCGTGTGCCGAAGCGTGCCGGCGCTGCGCCGAGGAGTGCCGGGCGATGGCG
>DAOMFI010000151.1:4380-6734 GCA_035429725.1 Burkholderiaceae bacterium
CGATCGACCACCATTTCTCGGCCCTGCGCATGACCGAGCTTGCCGCCGGCACCGACGTTCAGCGTTCGGCGGAAATTGCCGCAACCGAAGGCACGTCGCCGACACCCGGCTTCTCGGCGACGCCAGCCAAGGCGACGCTCGACAACCTGAAGTCGATGGCGCGCCGGAACAACCGGATGCAGCGCGAAGAAATCATGACGCTGCAGGGCTTCCTCCGCGACTGGTACGGCATCGACTACCAACCGCGGTTGCGGGAGGACGGTAGAGCGGCGATCGCGATCCTCGAGCGTGCGCAGACCGGCGCCAGCTTCAACCACCTCTTCTATGAAACGTTCAGCCGCCATCACTACACGTTGATGGAACCTGTCAACGGCTGCATGACAGGCAGCGACCTGATGCACCACGAGCTACGGCGCGAGTGCCGCAGCATGTGGCACAGCCAGATCGCCGACATCGACATGATGCGGCACGAGTTGAAGAAGCACTTCGGGATCGTCGACTACCAGCCGTTCCGAGGGCTCGAACCCCTGCGCGGCAACAACGGAAGTCCGCGCGGCCAGCACAGCGGCAGGGACTGATCCTGCCGGTAAAGCCCGAGAGAGAGGAAGGCCGAGGTCGAAATCGCCCTCAAGGATCTCGACTTTCATCGCGCCGGAAGCGGCGTCGGCTTCTGATCACTCCGCAGTCATCACGGCGCGCGGATCGCCGATGCCGCGCACCGCGGCCAGTTCGTCGGCGTCGAGAACGCCCGCTGGATCGATACCCATGGCGTCGGCCGCCTCGGCCACCGCGTGCGCCCAGGTGCAGCGGTTCGCGAACAGCATGCCGGCGACATCCAGCGTCCCGCCCCGCGCGACGTAACCCAACGCGCGGGTGCGCAGCGGCCCGGTGTCGATGCGGCGCAGCACGCCCAGCGTCGGTTCGGGGCGCATGTGCGAGACGATGACGCGCGCGGTGGCAGCGGGGGGAAACAGCTCGTCCAGCGCCGTCTGGCTGGCGACGAAGTGGCGCTCGCGTTCGTCGCGCGGCAGCCGGAAGCGGCCGGGCTCGAGCACGCAAGTCACCGCGGTGCGATGCCCGGCGGCGTCCAGCCGGTGAGCGGCCAGCAGCGTCTGCTGCAGCTGGTACGCGCCAATGGCTATCAGCAGGACCTCGGGTGCCTCGCAGGGCTTCACCACGCAGGCACCCGCTTCGACCAGGCGCAGCGCCTGCTCGCCGGTCAGCCGGTTGGGCATCGGCCGCTTCGGCACGACAAGGGTCCAGAACTGGCCATGGCTGCCGTAAGCCGCACGCAGTGCGGCGACGGCGCTGTTCGCATCGACCGGGAACAGCACGCGCGCGGTATCGGACATCTCGCCCAGCAGCGCCTCGGCCAGCGTCGGATCCTGGTGCGACTGCTCGTTCTTGCCGTTCTCCCAAGTGTGCGAGGTGGCGACCGTCACCACCGACAGCCAGCCCGGCGGGTTGCCGGCCTCGGCCTGGTGACGTGCGAACAGGATCTCCTGGCGCAGCGCGCCGAGCATCTTGACGGCGAAGGCCTCGTAGGACACCACGAGGTTGATGCCGCCCCTGTTGCCGAGCGCGGCGCCGACCACCGCCTCCTCGTTGAGGGCGGTGATCACCGCGCCGTCCACCGCCTCCGCGAGGCCTGGCTCCGGCGCGAAGACGCGGTGCTTCAGCAGGTCCAACGTCTGCACCATCCGGTTGCTGCGCAGCTCGTCGGGGTTGCCGACACGCGGGCGCAGCTGGGGGTTGGCCTGCACAATGGCGGCGAAGGCCGTGTCCAGCGCGCCCATCGGCGATACCGTGCCGGCGCCGACGGCATGCCATTGCGCTGCCGGCATCACGGGGGCATCGACCCGCCGATGGGCCAGCGCGTGGTCGCGCTCGAGCGGACGCTGCTGCTGGTGATGGCGACAGAGCACGGCCAGCGCGTCGTCGAGTTCTCCCGGAGGTACGAACAGCGCACGCGCGCCATCGTTGAACTGCTGCCGCGCCAGCGAGTCGACGCGCGGATTTCCGGCCAGCGGCAGGTTGTGCGCGGCGTTGGTCCCGGCGCCGGGGAAGCCGAAGCCCTTCGGTGCTTCGGCGACGGCATAGTGCAGCGGCACGGGGTAGCGGATCCCCCCGGCTGACACCGCCGCCGCGCAGGCCGCCAGGCGTTCTTCCATGGCGTGCACCGCCCAGGCGAACGCGGCCGGGTCGGTGCCGTCGATCTCCATCGGATCGAATCCGTTCAGGCGCAGGTGCTGCTGGAACCACGCCTGGCCGCCCTGCTGCTGCATCGTGCTGCGTTGTTCGATGCGGCGTCCGTTGAGGATCATGAACGGCGCGACGAAGCCGCAGTCCTCGGC
>DAOMFI010000152.1:0-2547 GCA_035429725.1 Burkholderiaceae bacterium
ACTGTTCGACGAGACGCAGCGCCTGCTGAAGGAGACCGAAGCGCGCAATGCCGAGCTGGCGGTGATCAACAGCATCCAGCAAGGCATCTCTTCCAAGCTCGACTTCCAGGAGATCGTCGATCTGGTCGGCGACAAGCTGCGCGAAGTGTTCGCGAGCGGCGACATCGGAATTTCATGGTGGGACCCGGAGGGCGAACGACTGCTGCCGGCTTACATCTATGAGCACGGCGTTCGCCTCACGATCCCGGCACGCAAACTGAAGCCCGGGTCATTTCCGGATCGGTTCGTTCGCGAGCGGCGGACCTTCGTGTTCGGCTGTTATGCCGACCAGGATGCCGCGGGCGTACCGACAATCGAGGGCACCGACCGCGCGCGCAGCATCGTCATGGTGCCGATGCTGTCGGGCGACCGCTTTCTCGGCGTGGTTCAGCTCGAGGATCATCTCCGTGACCACGCATTCGGGGAGTCGCAAGTCCGCTTGGTTGAAACGATCGCGGCCGGGATGGGCGTGGCGCTGCAGAATGCGCTGCTTCTCGAAGAGACGCAGCGCCGCGCCCGTGAATCCTCGGCGCTGTCCGACGTTGGACGCGACCTGTCGGCCACACTCGACCTGGCGACCGTCATGGACCGCATTGCGCGCCATGCGAAGGAACTGCTCGGCGCAGGCAGCAGCGCCATTTTCCTGCCGGACGCGGGCGGCTCCACGCATCGCGCGATCGTGGCTGTCGGTGACGCGGCCGACGAGATCAAGGCGACGGTCATCGCGGCCGGCACGGGCATCATCGGCAGCCTCCTGCAGAGCGGGCAGCCGGAACTGATCAACGACACCGCGGCCGATCCGCGCGGCGTCCAGATCGCAGGCACCCAGCACCGCGCGAGCGAAAGGCTGATGGTGGTCCCGCTGCTCACGGGCGAGCAGGTGCAGGGCGCGATGGCGGTGTGGCGCGTTGGCGGCGAGCCGTTCCAGGGGCGCGAACTCGAGTTCCTGATCGGGCTCTCGCGGCAGGCCGCGATCGCGCTGCATAACGCGCGCCTGTTCGACGAGACACGCGAGGCCCTCGAGCAGCAGCGCGCCAGCGCCGAGGTGCTGCAGGTGATCAGCAGTTCGGTGGCCGACACGGGCCCGGTGTTCGAGCGGATCCTCGCCAGCTGCCAGCATCTATTCGGCGGAATGCACATCGGAGTTGCGGTTGTCGGCGACGACGGCGCAATCCACCTGCAGACCTACGCCGGCCCGAACCGCGCCGCCTTCGAAGGCATCTTTCCGCTGCCGCTCAGCTACGAGTCCGGGGCGGGCGCGGCCATCCTTCGTCGCGAGGTCGCGCACTACGGAAACGTCGAAGCCGATCCCGACGTGCCGCTGCACGTCAGACGCGGCTGCTCGATCACCGGCATCCGTTCGATCGTCTTTGCTCCGATGCTGTGGGAGGGACGCGGCATCGGCGCGATCTGGGTCGGCCGCGACCACGTGCAGCCTTTCAGCGACAAGGAGATGTCGCTGCTGCGCACATTCGCCGACCAGGCGGTGATTGCGATCCAGAACGCGCGCCTGTTCAACGAGACCCAGGAAGCGCTCGAACGGCAGACCGCGACCGCCGAGGTGCTGCAGGTGATCTCGAACTCGGTGGCCGACGCAACCCCCGTATTCGAGACGATCCTCAACAGCTGCCAGCGTTTGTTCGCCGGGCACATCGTCGGCCTGATGCGGGTGCGCGACGACGGCCTGCTCGAAGTGGCCGCCTACCGGGGCCCCGGCCACGCCGAGCTCAAGGGACTGTTCCCGCGCCCGATCGACCGCGACAGCGGCACCGGCACGGCGATACTCGAGCAACGAGTCGTCGACTTCCCGGATATTGATGCGGACGACGTGCCGCAGCTGGCAAAGGCCGGCGCCGGCGCACAGGGAGTCAAGTCGATGGTCTTCGCCCCGCTGCTCGCCGAAGGGCGGGCGATCGGGTCGCTGTGGGTAAGCCGCCTCGAGAAAGGCGCATTCGGCGAGAAGGCCACGGCGCTGTTACGCACATTCGCCGACCAGGCGGTGATTGCGATCCAGAACGCTCGACTGTTCAACGAAACAAAGGAAGCGCTGGAACAGCAGCAGGCTTCCAGCGAGATCCTGAGCGTGATCAGCAGCTCGGTGGCCGACACGAAGCCGGTGTTCGAGAAGATCCTGGAAAGCGGGCGTCATCTGTTCCGCAGCGACGAGATGGATGTCCTGCTGGTGGACGATCAGGGTCAGCTGCAGATCGAGGCGTACGTCGGCGATGCGCACGACGCGGTGGCGGCGACGTTCCCGGCGCCGGTGGAGCGCACTCCCGCCGGCCGTGCCATCCGCGAGCGGCGCGTGATGCACTGGCCCGACCTCGCCCACGGCGCGGAGGTGCCGGGCGTGCTGCGCAAGATGTCCAAGGTGGCGGGCTACCAGTCGATGGCCTTCGCGCCCATGCTGTGGGACGAGCGCGGCATCGGCGCCATCGGCGTGGCGCGTCGCAAGGGGCCATTCACCACGAAAGAGTTGGCGATGCTGCAGACATTCGCCGACCAGGC
>DAOMFI010000152.1:2647-6634 GCA_035429725.1 Burkholderiaceae bacterium
CAGACCGCAACTGGTCGCATCCTATCCGCCATGAGCGGATCGATGACGGACACCAAACCAGTTTTCGATGCGATCGTAGAAAGCTGCCAGGCGCTGTTTGAAGACAGTGCGGTGGCATTGCGCCTCGTGCGCGACGGCGCGCTGCACGTCGAGGCCAACGTCGGTATCGATTCCGGCCCCGTTCCGCTGGACCGCACCAGCGCGGTGGGCACCTGCGTTCTCGAAGCGCGCACCATCCACGCCCCCGATATGGCAGCGGCGCTCGAAGCGTTTCCGCGTGGGGCTCAGATGGGCGTGAAGCTCGGATTCCGCTCCGCGGTCTTCTCCCCGCTGGTGCGAGACGGGATCGGCATCGGCACGATCGCCATCTTCCGGCGTCAGCTCGGCGCCTTCAGCGACCGGGACATCGCGCTGCTCAACACCTTCGCTGGGCAGGCCGTCATCGCCATCGAGAACGTGCGTCTCTTCAACGAAACGCGCGAGGCGCTGGAGCGGCAGACGGCCACCGCCGAGGTACTGCAGGTGATCGGCAGCTCGGTGGCCGACACGGCGCCGGTGTTCGACAAGATCCTCGATAGCTGCCAGCACCTGTTCGCCACCGAACAACTTGGCATCTTCGAGGTCGGCGAAGCGGGGATGATCGATGTCGCCGCCTGGCGTGGCGAAGCATTGGGCGTCGTGGCACGGACTTTTCCGAAGCCGATCGAGGAAAGTGCCAGCGCCCAGGTGCTCAGAGAGCAGCGCATCCTGCATGTCCCCGACGTCGCCGCGGCCACCGATGCGCCGCCGACGGTGCGTTCGGTGCTGGCGCAGATCGGCAACTACTCGATCGCCTGGGCGCCGATGCTGTGGGAGGGTCGGGGTATCGGCACGCTCTGCGCGATGCGCCAGCCGCCGAAGCCTTTCAGCGACAAGGAACTGGCGCTGCTGCAGACCTTCGCCAACCAGGCAGTGATCGCGATCCAGAATGCGCGGCTGTTCCGCGAGACCAATGAAGCGCTCGAGCGGCAGACCGCCACGGCCGAGGTGCTGCAGGTGATCAGCAGTTCGGTCGCCGACGCCCGGCCGGTGTTCGAGAAGATCATGGACAGCTGCAAGCGCCTGATCCCCTGCGACGGAGGAGCGATCCTGGTGGTGGACGAGCGGCAGCAGGTCGCGATCGGCGCGGTTCACGGCGAGCGCGACGGCATGTTCACGCGCGGCTATCCGCGACCGATCGAACGGACGGTGCTGGGGCTGGCCTTCGACTCGCGCCGACCGCTGTACTACCCGCAGGCCCAGTCGGCCGACGGCGTACCCGAACTCGTCCGCCGTTTCGCGACCAAGGCAGGCCTGCAGTCCCTGCTGATCGCTCCGATGATCTGGGAAGGTCGCCGCATCGGCAGCATCTCGATTGCGCGCGCCGCCATTGCCGCGTTCTCGGAGAAGGACATCGACCTGCTGCAGTCCTTCGCCGACCAGGGCGTGATCGCGATCCAGAACGCGAACATGTTCCGGCAGACGCAGGAGGCGCTCGAACGGCAGACCGCTTCGGCAGAGGTTCTCAGCGTGATCGGCACCTCCATGGCCGATGCCACGCCCGTCTTCAACAAGATCCTGGCCAGCTGCGACATCCTGTTCAAGGGCGTGTTCTCCAACATCGGACTGGTGGGCGACGACGGCATGGTGCGACTCATCGTCGACACGGACCGACTGGCGCAGATGACGCCGGATCAGCTGGCGATGCTCGGGCGCCTGCAGGGTCAGTTCCCGAGGCCCCTGCGCGATTCGATACACGGTTACGTCATCCACAAGAACCGTGTGCTGCACTACCCGGATGTCCTGAACGGCGCCGATGTGCCCGAGGGCCTGCGCGCCACCGCGCAGGAGTTCGGCAATTTTTCCGTGCTGTACGCGCCGATGGTGTGGCAAGGGCGCGGCATCGGCGCGCTGGCGGTCAATCGCTTTCCGCCCGCGCCGTACAGCGAGCGCGATATCAACCTGATCGAGGCGTTTGCCGGCCAGGCCGTAATCGCCATCCAGAACGCCAAGCTTTTCCGGCAGACGCAGGAAGCGCGCGCCGCCGCCGAAGCCGCCAACGAAGCCAAGAGCGCGTTCCTGGCGACGATGAGTCACGAGATCCGCACGCCGATGAATGCGGTGATCGGCATGAGCGGGCTGCTGCTCGACACGCCGCTCGACGACGAGCAGCGCGACTACGCGACGACGATCCGCGACTCGGGCGACGCGCTGCTCACCATCATCAACGACATCCTCGACTTCTCGAAGATCGAGGCAGGTCGCATGGACATCGAGGCACATCCGTTCGATCTGCGCGATTGCGTGGAGTCCGCACTCGACCTGGTGGCACCGCGCGCGGTCGAAAAGCATCTCGAGACCGCGTATTTCTTCGAGGGCGACGTGCCCGCCGCGATACGCGGCGACGTGACGCGGCTGCGTCAGATCCTGCTGAACCTGCTTGCGAACGCGGTCAAGTTCACCGAGGCGGGCGAAGTGGTGCTGACGGTCAGCGCGGGCGCGGTGAACGCCGGCGCGGTCGAACTCACCTTCGCGGTACGCGACACCGGCATCGGTCTGACGCCGGAAGGCATGGGGCGGCTCTTCCAGTCGTTTTCGCAGGCCGACTCGTCGACGACGCGCAAGTACGGCGGCACCGGGCTCGGGCTTGCGATCAGCCGACGGCTCGCTGAGCTGATGGGCGGACGGATGTGGGCGGAAAGTGCAGGCCCGGGCCACGGGTCCACCTTCTTCTTCACCGTGCGAGCGCCGCTCGCGGAACTGCCGCCGGCCCGGAGCCGCGACTTTGTCGGCGTGCAGCCGGAGCTGTCGGGACGCCATGTGCTCGTGGTCGATGACAACGCCACCAATCGACGCGTGCTCAGCCTGCAGACCGCCAAGTGGGGCATGGAGGCGCGCGAGGTCGAGTCGCCGGCGGAGGCGTTGCGCGCGCTGGAGGCGGGCGAGTCCTACGACCTCGCGATCCTCGACATGCACATGCCCGGCATGGACGGCATCGAGCTCGCGCGCAAGGTCCGCCAGCAGCGGCCCGGACTACCGCTCGTGCTGTTCTCCTCGCTCGGACGGCGCGAGGCCGGCGACAGCGAAGGGTTGTTCAGCGCCTACCTCGCGAAGCCCGTTCGGCAGTCGCAGCTGTTCGACACTCTGGTGAGTCTCCTCGCCCACAGCGCCGCGCCGCGTGCCACTGCGCCGGACTCGGTCAAACCAAAGATCGACCCTGACATGGGCGTGCGCCATCCGTTGCGCATTCTCGTGGCCGAGGACAACGTCGTGAACCAGAAGCTGGCGCTGCGCATCCTGCAGCAGATGGGTTACCGCGCCGATCTTGCCTCCAACGGCATCGAGGCGGTCGAGTCGGTCGAGCGCCAGACCTACGACGTCGTGCTGATGGACGTGCAGATGCCGGAAATGGATGGCCTGGAAGCGTCGCGGCGCATCACGACAAAATGGCCGGCCGGGGCACGCCCGCGCATCGTCGCCATGACCGCCAATGCGATGCAGGGCGACCGCGAATTGTGCCTGGCGGCGGGCATGGACGACTACATCACCAAGCCGATCCGCGTCGACCAGCTGGTCGAGGCTCTTCAGCACGTATCGCCACGCAAGGGAGCCTGACATGACATCGCCCGCCATCGACCTCGACCGCTACGCCGAGTTGCAGGACACGGCCGGGGCCGACTTCGTCGCGGAACTCGCCGATACCTTCCTGCAGGAGGCGCCAACGATGTTGGGCGAGCTGCGCGCCGCGCGCGCCGCCGGTGATGCCGACCGCTTCCGCCGCGCCGCGCATTCGCTCAAGTCGAACAGCCAGACGTTCGGAGCGCTGGCGCTCGGCGCCCTGGCACGCGACCTTGAACTGACCGGCATGAGCGCCAACGCGGCGCGCGACGCCGCGCGCCTCGACGCGCTCGAGGCCGAGTACGCGCGCGCGGCGGCCGCCCTGAAAGCGCTGCGCCATGGCTGAACACG
>DAOMFI010000153.1:0-6625 GCA_035429725.1 Burkholderiaceae bacterium
CGATCCCGAGATCGTGCGTGATCAGCAGCATCGCCGTGCCCTGCGTGCGCTGCAGCTCGACCAGCAGATCCAGGATCTGCTTCTGGATCGTTACGTCGAGCGCCGTCGTGGGCTCGTCGGCGATGACGATGTCCGGCTCACCGGCCAGCGCGATCGCGATCATCACGCGCTGCTTCTGGCCGCCGGACAACTGGAATGGATAGCTGTCGATGCGCCGCTCCGGCTCCGGCAGCCCGACCCGACGCAGCCAGTCGAGTGCCTTGGCGCGTGCGGCCGCGCCGCGCAGGGCCGTATGACGCTCGATGACCTCGACGATCTGGCGCCCGACCGGAAGCACCGGGTTGAGGCTGGTCGACGGCTCCTGGAAGATGATGCTGACGCGGCGCCCGCGCACGTCACGCATGCGGGCCTCCGCCAGCTGCGCGATATCGGTACCCGCGAGGTCCATACGCCCGCCCTGTACCCGGCCATTGTCGGGCAGCAGGCGCAGGATCGACAGCGCCGTCATCGATTTGCCGCAGCCGGACTCGCCGACCAGCGCGAAGGTCTCACCGCGCGTGAGCGTCAGCGACAGCGCATCGACGGCGCGCACCAGTCCGCTGTCGGTATCGAGGACGGTGTCGAGGCCCTCGATCGCGAGCACGGCGTCGCTCATTGGCGCACCCCGATCATGTCGACTCCTTCAGCCGGAATCGACGCGGACGGAAGGTGCGTGACCGCGGGTCGAAGGCCTCGCGCACGGCGTCGGAGAACAGGTTCGCCGCGAGCACGAGCGCGAGCATGAAGGTGAACGCCGTCGCCAGGTTCCACCATACGGCCGGATCGCGTGACATCTCGCTGCGCGCCAGGTTGATCATCGAACCGAAGCTCGACGAGTTCGGATCGACACCCACGCCAACGTAAGAGAGCACGGCTTCGTACAGCACGAGCGCGGAGAAATCGAGCACCGCCACGATCAGCACCAGGTGCATGACGTTGGGCAGGATGTGCCGCCACATGATGCGGCCATGGCTGACGCCGAACGCATGCGCCGCCTGCACGTATTCCAGCTCGGATATTTTCAGCGTCTCGGCGCGCAGCAGCCGGCACAGCGTCGCCCAGCCCGTGATTCCGAGGATCACGCACAGCAGGAACAGCCTGAACTCGGCGCGCTCCACGCCGGTCGCGAAGTTCTCCGCATTCTTGTCGATGTAGACGTTGATCAGCAGCACGAACGCGGCGACCAGCAGGATCGGCGGGATGGCCGAAAGAACCGTGTAGAAGTACTGGATCACATCGTCGATCCAGCCCTTGAAGTAGCCCGCCAGCACGCCGAGCGCTATGGCGAGCGGCAGCGTGGCGATCGTCGACAGCGATCCGATGACGACTGCCGTGCGGATGCTCTTGAGAGCCTGATACAGCACGTCATTGCCGGTGCGGTCCGTGCCGAAGGGGTGGTAGTAGGGCCAGATCGCCACCAGCCAGCCGATCACCATGGCGATCACCGAGGCAGTGACGAGTATCGAACGCCATGGAATCTCGGTTTCGCCGCGCGCCATCTCGGCGAGCGACGCTCGCCAGCCGCCTGCCGCGCGCCCGCGGACGAAGGCCACGCCGACGATCATCAGGGCTGCGAACGCAAGCCCGCCCGCCACGCCCTGCAGCGACCGCGCCCTCAGGTCCGCCCGCCACTCCTGCGCCGGGTCTTCAAGGTGTGCGCCGCCGAACGCCAGACGCGGATACTCGCGCACCTCGCGGCCGTCGATCACCGTCGTTTCCCGCTGGAACGACCAGTACGCGAGCGGCACCGAGTAGGTCTTTTCGCGCGCCTCGATGGCGTGATTGAGCAGTACGTCGAGCAGCGACAGCGTTCGCGTCGCATACGCGGCAGCCGCCTCCGGCGCGGCGCCTGGCGCGGCGGCCAGACGCGGCCGGAAGTGCACGGAGTCGAGCAGCGCCAGGCCAATGAAGACCACCAGCACGACAGCGGCCGACATTGCTGGCGCGTCGCGCAGCACATGGCGCCAGGTGGCGCGCAGGTTCGGGCTGCGGCGGACGTGGATCGCGTACGCGACCACGGCAGCAACGACGAGCCACAGCACGAGGTCGGTCCAGAGGAAGACGAACTTGGGCATCGTTGCGCGGCCGTCTAGGCGAGGCGCACCCGCGGATCGACGAACGTGTAGGCGATGTCGGTCGCGAGGTAGGCGAGGATGTAGAGCAGCGACCCCAGGAACACCATCGTGTGCACGATCGCGAAGTCCTGTCCGGCGATCGCCTCGACGACGTAGGTGCCGAGGCCCGGAATTCCGAAGAACGATTCAAACACGATCGAGCCGAGGAAGGCGTAGGGCAGCAGCGCACCGACATGCGTCAGGATGGGCAGCCAGGCATTGCGCAGCACATGGCCGAACAGCACGGCAGGCTCCGCCAGGCCCTTGGAGCGCGCAGTGCGGACGTAATCCTTGCTGGCCTCTTCCAGCAGCATCGCGCGGAAGAGCCGGGCCTCGCTGCCGAGCTGGAACACAATGCCGACGACGATCGGCAGCGCGAGGAACTTGAAAAGATCGAGCCCCGGCACGAAACCCGACAACGGCACCAGCTTCAGCGTCTTGCCGAAGAACCACTGCGCCATGATGATGTAAAACAGGCTCGAGATCGACATCATCACGACGCACAGCACCGTGCCCCAGAAGTCGAGGTAGCTGGCGCGGAAGAACACCAGCAGCAGCGAGAACGTGATGCTCGTGAAGAGCGTCAGCAGCAGCATCGGCCCGGCCAGCGCGAGACTCGCCGGGATGCGGGTGGCGATTTCGTGCGCGATGTCGCGGCCGCTGTCACTGGTGCCGAAGTTCAGCGTGAAGAGCTTCAGCGAGCGGTCGTAGAAGATCGTGTTGCGGAAGCGGTCGAGTCCATCGGCTTTCGGGTTGAACCACAGCGGCTTGTCGTAGCCGCGCTCGGCCTTCCACTTCTCGATGGCGTCCTGCGACACGCGCTTGGCTCCGATGTTGAGCCGCGCGATGTTGTCCGGTGAATTGACGGCGAAGAACAGCGTGAAGGTCAGCAGGTTGACGCCGATCAGGATCAGCACCGCATAACCGATGCGGCGGACGATGTAGTTCAGCACGCCAGGCTCCGCACGGCGCCGTCCTTCATTGCCCGCTCCTCGCCACGGCCAGCGTGCGGCCCGCGGTCTCCCGTTCGCGGCGCTTCCAGCTGCGATACGCCGGCACGATCGCGGCGATGATCGCCAGCACGATCAGCACGACCGGCCACCAGATCGGCCGGTTCCACTCGGCGATCTTCGCCGCCCGCAGTTCGGGGTCGACCTTCATGTACATCAGCCGGTCATTGGCCAACGGCGCCGGCTTCACGTTGCCGACCCAGCCGTGGTGCACCGAGCCCGCATACGGGTTGTAGCCGAATGCCCACGGCGCATCCTTCTGCAGGATGGCAATCATCTGGTCGACGACCTGCTGCTTGCGCGGAACGTCGTCGAGGTAGCGCATTTCCTCGAACAGCTTGTCGAACTCGGCGTTCTGATAGTTGGCCGTGTTGTTGCCGTTGCCCTGGGTCGCCGCCTGCGAGTTCGGGCCGTAGAGCAGGAACAGGAAGTTCTCGGCATCGGGGTAATCGGCGAACCAGCCCCACCAGAAGATCTGCAGGCTGCCCTTGTCGGCCTTGTCCTGGAACCGGTTGTAGTCGGTCGCGCGCAGTTCGAGCTGGACGCCGATCTTGGCGAACTGCTTGACCATCCAGTCCACCTCGGCCTTCAGTTCCGGCGTCAGCGCGCGCTGGTAGTCGTAGTTGAGCACCAGCGGCTGGCCTGTCTTCGCGTCCCTGCCGTCGGGGTAGCCGGCCTCGGCCAGCAGCCGCTTCGCCTCTGCGATCGACTTGCGCCTGGGCTTGCCATCGACGATGTCATATACGGTGCGGTTGATCGCCTCCGGCCGGTACGCAAAGACGCCTGGCGGCACCGCGCTCATGGCCGGTTCGCCGGCGGCCTTGCTCTCGAAGACGCGAACGTATTCTTCCCAGTCGATCGCGATCGACAGCGCCTGGCGCAGCTTTCGGTTGCGCTCCTGCTCCTCGGGCGTCTTGCCTTTGCCGACGACCGGATCCCACCAGTTGAAGCCAAGGTACCAGTTGGAGATCTCGAGCGTCTTCGGCATCTGGATGCCGCGCTCGCGGAAGAGCTGCGCGACCTGCTCCGAGTTCTTGACGTCGTAGTCCAAGTCGAGCAGCCAGTCGAAGCGAGAGATCTCCGGGTTGTCGTAGTAGCCCTGCATGAACTTGGTCTTGTGCGGAATGCGCTCCTTCTCGATCGAGAACACCACCTGGTCGATGAAGGGCATCGGCTTGCCGCAGTCGGCGAGCAGGCCGGCCGCCTCATCCCCTTTCTCGCCTTCGCACGGATAGGGCTCGCCGCGGAAATTCGGGTTGCGCGAAAGCACATGCCGGCGGTTTTCCTGGTACTCGGTCAGCATGTACGGGCCGGTGCCGACCGGCCAGTAATTCATGCTGAGGTTGCGCTCCGCCATGCCAGGCTGCGCATAGAACCTGTCGACCTCCCACGGCACCGGCGAAAAGAAGCTCATCGTCAGCCAGTACTTGAACTGCGGATACTTGCCGTCCAGCCGTATGCGCAACGTGTGATCGTCGATCGCCTCGACGCCCGCCAGCGGGAACTGCCGGAAGTCGAGAAACGGCAGGTTCCGGTCCGTCAGCGGCTTGCCGTTGCGAAGCTTCTCGTCTTCCTTCGAAATGAGTACGCCGTAGTCCTTGAGCCCCTTGATGTGCTCGGCCATCGGCGAAAACGATGGCGACTTGATGCGCGTCGTGGCAAGGCGCTTGATGCCGTAGACGTAGTCGTGGGCCGTCAGTTCGCGCGTGCCCCGGTGCTCGAAGTCGAACGGCGTGCGCTTGTCGCCGAGGTCCTCCGGCTTCAGCGCGTGGTAGCGCAGGTTGCCGGCCTCGTCCTTCGCAAACGCGGGATGCGGCGAATACAGGATGCCCTTCCTGATCTTGATGTCGTAGACCGACTCCGCGATCTGGTCACCGGGTGCATCGGCCGGCAGCTCGCGGCCGTCCTTGTCGTAGTAGCGCGGGGTGGCGATTGCCTCAGCAGCGCGCGGCGCGACCTCGTACGGCCGCTTCAGGTAGTGGAAGCGATACAGCGGCTCGAAGATCGAGTAGGTATACGGAGTCTCGTCCAGTGAATACGACGCCGTGGGGTCGAGGTACTTGGGCGAACGCTCCTGGAAGGCCGTGAAGAACGTGTTGGTCTTCTCGGCACCGCTCGCGTGGGGACTGTTGGTGATGCGGTCGCACCCGGCGAGCAGCACCGCACCTGAAGCCAATGTCACGGCGAGCAAGCCGCGGACGACATCCATCGTGGTTCCTCCCGCGTGGTCGCGGAGCGGCTGCGCAGCCTTCGTGAGGCCGGCAAAAGGCCGGGAATTGTAGTCGCGGCCTGCGGGTGTCCACTGGACCTTCGGTTCGTTCATACCTTGCCGCTTATACTGCGCCGCAGCGCATGCTGAAGACTCACTCCGCCGCGACCGGCCAGCCGTTCACCTGGAAGATCCGCGTCTACTACGAGGACACGGATACCGGCGGCATTGTCTACTACGCGAACTATCTCAAGTTCTTCGAACGCGCGCGCACCGAATGGTTGCGGGCAGCGGGTTACGGGCAACAGCGCCTGCTCGATGAGTTTGGACTGCAGTTCGTCGTGGCGCACATCGAGTGCAGCTACCAGCAGCCGGCGCGGCTCGACGACCTGATCGAGATCGACCTGCGGGTGGCCAAGACGGGACGCGTCTACATCGTCTTCGAGCAGGCCGCGCGTCGCGGCACCGATCTGCTTGCCACCGCGCGCGTTAAGGCCGCCTGCATCGACGCCCGCCGCTTCGCCCCGGCTGCGATGCCGGCCGACATGACTGCCGCATTTCGCACCCTGCCAGGATTCAGCCCGACCCCATGACCGCTGCCACTGACCTCTCGATTCTCTCGCTGATGACCAAGGCCACGCTGGTCGTTCAGCTCGTGATGCTGCTGCTGGCGGTGCTGTCGATCGCCTCATGGACCGCGATCTTCCAGAAGGGCTTCGCGATCAAGCGTGCCAAGCGCGAGACCGAAAACTTCGAAGGGCAGTTCTGGAGCGGCGCCGAGCTTTCCCAGCTCTACCAGAAGGCCTCGAATCCGCGTCACCGCACCGGCGCACTCGAGCGGATCTTCGAAGCCGGCATGAGCGAGTTCCTGAAACTGCGCGGCCGGGGCGATGCGCAGGCCACGCTCGACGGCGCGCGCCGCGCCATGCGCGCGTCGTACCAGCGCGAGATGGACGGGCTCGAATCGCGCCTCAACTTCCTCGCTTCGGTCGGCTCGGTCAGCCCGTACATCGGTCTCTTCGGCACGGTGTGGGGAATCATGCACGCCTTCACCGGTCTATCGAACCTGCAGCAGGCCAACCTCGCGAGCGTGGCGCCCGGCATCGCCGAGGCGCTGGTCGCCACCGCGATCGGCCTCTTCGCGGCGATCCCTGCGGTGGTCGCCTACAACCGCTTCGCCAACGACATCGACCGGCTCGCCAACCGCTTCGAGAGCTTCATGGAAGAGTTCCTGAACATCCTGCAGCGGCAGA
>DAOMFI010000154.1:0-6622 GCA_035429725.1 Burkholderiaceae bacterium
AGCGCGCACGGCCGCTCCGAAGCGCTCATCCCGGAGCGCATAGCGCGGAGGGTAGGCCAGTGAGCGGACCGCTCCTCTTGCCGACGCGCGACGCCGGCGCGCGACCGTGAACTGAAAATGGCGCAGCTCTTCGTGGTCCACCCGGTCAACCCGCAGGTGCGTCTGCTGCGCCAGGCGGCGCAGATCCTCGATCACGGCGGCGTGGGCGCGATCCCAACCGACTCCTGCTACGCGCTGGCCTGCCACCTCGATGACAAGGCGGCCGTGGACCGCATCCGCGCGATCCGCCGGCTCGGCGAGCGGCATCTGCTGACGATGATGTGCCGCGACCTGTCGGATCTCGGCTCCTACGCCAAGGTCGACAACGCGACCTATCGCGTGCTGAAGGATGTCACGCCGGGCCCTTACACGCTGATCCTCGAGGCCACGCGCGAAGTGCCCAGGCGTCTGTCGCACCCGTCGCGGCGGACCATCGGCCTGCGCATTCCGGACCATCCCGTTGCGCTCGGGCTGCTCGATGTCCTGGGTCAGCCGCTGATCAGCACGACGCTGCAGCTACCGGGCGATGAACTGCCACTGAACGACGTCGACGACATCCGCGCCCGGCTCGATCACCTGGTCGACTTCGTCCTCGATGCCGGCCCGTGCGGGATCGAACCGACCACCGTCGTCGATCTGTCGGGCCCCGAAGCCGTTGTCATCCGCGCAGGCAAGGGCGATCTCGCTGCATTGGGATTGTGAGAGTTCGCGTTCGGTGTACGCGACCGCTGCGCGGTCGCACGTGCACCGAATGCGTTGAAGTTTGCGGGCCTACCTTCGGAGCGGCCGGGCGTGCGGCCCGATATCAAAGGCAAGGAGCGGGCCGGAGGAGGGCGACAGACGCGGACTTCAGCCGCTCCCCGCTGCACCGAGGCGGGGGCGCCCGTGCTCCGCGAGACCGCGATGCTCGACTGATAGACTCTGACTCATGGACAGCGTGATCCAGGCGATCGCCGTCTACGCAATCCCGGTGCTGCTGGCCATCACGTTGCACGAAGCGGCGCATGGCTATGTCGCGCGCATGTTCGGCGATTCGACAGCCTTCATGCTGGGGCGCGTGACGCTCAATCCCGTCAAGCACATCGATCCGGTCGGTACCGTGATCGTGCCGCTCGCCATCGTGCTGCTTTCGAAGCTCGCTGGCGGGGCAGGCTTCATGTTCGGCTGGGCGAAACCCGTGCCGGTGAACTTCGCCAACCTGCGGCATCCCAAGCGCGACATGATCTGGGTCGCCGCGGCCGGGCCCGGCGTCAACCTGTTGATGGCCATCGGCTGGGCGCTCGTTCTGAAGGGGCTGCTCGTGACCGGCCTGCAGGAGCAGTTCTTCGTCGAGATGGCGAAGGCTGGCGTTTTCGTGAACATCGGGCTGATGGCACTCAACCTCCTGCCGCTGCCTCCGCTGGACGGCGGTCGCATTCTCGTTGGCCTGCTGCCGCATCGCCTGTCGTATGCGCTGGCCCGCGTCGAGCCTTACGGCTTCTTCATCCTTATTGCCCTCCTGGCTACCAACACGCTCGGCTTCTTCTTGCAGCCGTTCTACGAGTTCGGGGTCGCCATCGTTCGAATCTTCGTCTGAGCCATGTTTCCTGATCGCGTGCTTTCCGGCATGCGCCCGACGGGCGCGCTGCATATCGGCCACTATCACGGGGCGCTGAAGAACTGGGTCAAGCTGCAGGACGAGCACCCCTGTTTCTTTTTCGTCGCCGACTGGCATGCGCTGACGACGCACTACGAGACGCCCGAGGTGCTTGCGGCGAGCGTCTGGGACATGGTGATCGACTGGTTCGCGGCCGGCCTCGATCCCAACAAGGCGACGGTCTTCATCCAGTCGCGCGTGCCGGAACACGCCGAACTCTTCCTGCTGCTTTCCATGTCGACGCCGCTTGGCTGGCTCGAAAGGGTGCCGACCTACAAGGACCAGATCGAGAAGATCAGCGACCGCGACCTCGCGACCTACGGTTTCCTGGGCTACCCGCTGATGCAGGCGGCGGACATTCTTATCTACCGCGCGACGATGGTGCCGGTCGGTGAGGACCAGGTGCCGCACATCGAAATGACGCGCGAGATCGCGCGGCGCTTCAACAACCTGTTCGGGCGCGAGCCCGGCTTCGAGGACAAGGCGAAGGCCGCGGTGAAGAAGCTCGGCGCCAAGCGCGCCAAGCTCTACCACGACCTGCGCACGCGCTATCAGGAGCAGGGTGACGACGACGCGCTCGAGCAGGCTCGCGCGCTGCTCTCCCAGGCGCAGTCCATGTCGATGGGCGATCGCGAGCGGGCGTTCGGATATCTCGAAGGCTCGCGCCGGGTCATTCTCGTCGAGCCCGATGTCAAGCTCACCGAGACTCCGAAGCTGCCGGGGCTCGACGGCCAGAAGATGTCGAAGAGCTACGGCAACGTGATCCTGATGCGCGAGGAGCCCAAGGCGCTGACGGAGAAGATCCGCCGCATGACGACGGATCCCGCACGCGTTCGCCGCAGCGACCCCGGAGAACCCGAGCGCTGCCCCGTCTGGCAGCTGCACAAGGTCTACTCGACCGAGGAAACGCAATCCTGGGCGGCACAAGGCTGCCGCACGGCCGGCATCGGCTGCCTCGACTGCAAGCAGCCGGTCATCGATGCGATGCTCCGCGAGCAGCAGCCCTGGCGCGAGCGCGCCCAGCCCTACCTCGATGATCCGTCGCTGCTGCGGTCGATCGTGGCGGACGGTTGCGATCGCGCGCGCGCCGCTGCGCAGGAAACGATGCGCGACGTGCGTGACGCGATGGGTCTTGTCTACGACTGACGTGGCCGCCGCAGACGGTCCGCCGCGCTCGAACCCGCAGGCGACCGAGCCCTCGCCGTGGGTGGTCCGTTTCGCTGCGCAGCTTCCAGCCGGGACGCGCGTGCTCGATGTGGCGTGTGGTCACGGCCGGCACGCCCGGTGGCTTGCGCGTCGCGGTTGCCGCGTCACGGCTGTCGACGTCGACCCTGCGTGTGCGGCTTCACTGGCGAGCGAGCCGGGCGTCGAATTCGTCGCGGCGGATCTCGAACGTGGCGCGTGGCCGCTGGGCGGGCAGCAGTTCGACGCGGTCATCGTCGTCCACTATCTGCACCGGCCGCTGTTCAACCTGCTGGCGGAAGCCGTTGCACCCGGCGGACGGCTGATCTACGAAACATTCGCTCAGGGCAACGAGCAGTTCGGGCGACCGCGCAATCCGGATTTCCTGCTGCGGCCGCGCGAGTTGCTCGACGCTTTCCGCGGTCTGCGCATCCTCGCGTTCGAAGATGGCTTCGTCGCCGCGCCGCAGCCGGCGATGATCCAGCGCTTGGCCGCTGTCAGGCTTGAACCACGGGCGTCGGCACCGGTCGAAACGCTGGCGCTGTGAGCGGGCGCGCCGCGAAAGTGTCGCGCGGTCTGTAGAATCCGCCGCTTGGGCTGAGGAGGCCGCACACATCATGATCAAGGGCAGCATCGTCGCCATCGTTTCGCCGATGCACGACGACGGATCGCTGGACTTCGACGCCTACCGGCGTCTGATCGACTGGCACGTGGCCGAGGGCACGAATGCCATCGTCGCCGTCGGCACGACGGGAGAGTCGCCGACGGTGGACCAGCAGGAGCACGGCGAGCTGATTCGCGTGGCCGTCGAAGCGGTGCGGGGCCGTGTCCCGGTCATCGCCGGCACCGGCGGCAATTCGACATCGGAGGCGATCGAACTCACGCGCCACGCCAAGGCGGTCGGGGCCGACGCCACGCTGCAGGTGGTTCCGTACTACAACAAGCCCACGCAGGAAGGCCTGTACCGGCACTTCCGGACGATCGCGGAGACCGTGGACCTGCCGATGATCCTGTACAACGTGCCCGGGCGCACGGTGGCGGATCTGGCCAACGACACGACGATGCGTCTGTCCGAGGTGCCCGGAATTGTCGGTCTGAAGGACGCCACGGGCGATGCCGCCCGCGCGGCGGACCTGCTGCGGCGCCTGCCGCCGAGTTTCGCGCTGTACAGCGGCAACGACGACAGCGCGCTGGCCCTGATGCTCCTGGGCGGACATGGCGTCATCTCGGTGACGGCGAACGTCGCTCCGAAGTTGATGTCCGAAATGTGCCGGGCCGCTCTCTCAGGCGACCTCGCGCGGGCGCGCCAGCTGAACGCGCAGCTCTGGCCGCTGCACCAGAAGCTTTTCGTCGAGCCGAATCCGATCCCGGCCAAATGGGCGCTCGCCAAGATGGGTCGCATCGAGGGCGGCATCCGTCTGCCGCTCACGCCGTTGTCGGTTCCGGCGGAGCACATCGTGCTGGCGGCGCTGAAGGAAGTGGGCCTTGTCTAGATGCGCGCAGGAGCTTCGCAGATGCATCGCATGATTCTTTCGCGCGTCACCCTGGCGGCGGCGGTGGCGTCGGTCGCGCTCCTGTCATCGTGCACCTGGACCGGCAGCAGCGTGTCGCAGACCGTCGAATACCAGAATGCGCGGACCCGTTCGGCACCGCTCGAAGTGCCGCCGGACCTCTCGCAACTCCCGCGCGACGAGCGCTTCACGGTGCCCGAGCGTCCGCAGACGGTCACGGCATCGTCGACAGCCGGACGGTCGGGCGCACCGGTCGGCGCGCCCGGGTCGGCCGCTGCTGCTGCGGTGGCGCCCTCGGCCACGATTGCCCGCATCGAGCGCGCCGGCAATCAGCGCTGGCTGGCGGTCAACATGCCGCCCGAGAAGGCGTGGCCCATCCTGCTCGAGTTCTGGCCCAGCATCGGACTGGCGGTGGAGAATTCCGACCCAGCGACCGGTGTGATGGAAACGGTCTGGGCGGAGAACAAGGCCAAGCTGCCCCAGGATCTCATCCGGCGAACCCTGGGTCGCGTCTTCAGCTCGGTCTATGAGACCGGCGAACAGGACCGTTACCGGGCGCGCATCGAACGCACCGCCACCGACACCTCGGAGATCTTCATCTCCCATCGCGGCATGGTCGAAGTGTTCACCTCGTCGGCGCAGGACCGCACGGCCTGGCAACCGCGTCCGCCCGATCCCGCGCTGGAAGCCGAAATGCTGCAGCGTCTGCTGGCCCGCTTTGAAAGCACGGTGTCTCGTCCGGTGGCCACTGCCAAGGCCCCGGCGGCGGGCGCAACGGCCGCAGCGGCGGCGGCCACTGTGGCGGCAGCACCGGAGCAGGCCTGGGTCATCAAGGGCCCCGACGGCCGCAGCGAGCGGCTCGTCATCGACGATGCCTTCGACCGGGCCTGGCGGCGCGTCGGGCTCGCACTGGACCGTGGCGGCTTCACGGTCGAGGACCGCGATCGTGCCAAGGGGATCTACTTCGTCCGTTACCTCGATCCCGACTACGAGGCCAAGAAGAAGGACGAGCAGGGTTTCTTCTCCAAGATGCTCGGGCAGGAAAAACCCGTCCCGGCGCCGCAGTACCGCGTGCAGGTCAGTGCCACGGGTCAGGCAGGCACGCAGGTCCAGGTGTTCGACAAGGACGGCAAGCCGGAGCGCTCCGCGGCCGGTGATCGCATCCTCGCGCTGCTGAGCGACCAGCTGCGCTGACAACCCGCGTGCTGCGCGTCTGCAGTCTCGGCTCCGGCAGCAGCGGCAACGGACTCGTCGTCGAGGCGCGCGAAGGCGTCTCGATGACACGTATCCTGATCGACGACGGCTTCAATCTGCGGCAACTGGAGCGACGGCTGCAGCGCGCCGGTCTCGCCCCCGATTCGCTCGATGCGGTGTTTGTCACCCACGAGCACTCCGACCATGTGGGCGGCGTGGCCGCACTCGCGCGCCGTTACAGCATCGACATCTACTGCACCGAAGGAACCGCGGCCGCCGGCGGACTGGTCGAACAACGCATCCCGTGGCGTTCGATCCAGGCCGGTGATGTCCTCGAAGTCGGGCTGCTTGGCATCAGCCCGTTTGCCGTTCCGCACGACGCGCAGGAGCCCGTGCAGTACGTGTTTACCGATGGGTCGCGACGCGCAGGTTTGCTTACGGATGTCGGCGAGTGCTCGGACTCCATCATCGACGCTTTGTCGGGACTGCATGCGCTGATTCTCGAGTGCAATCACGACGCCGACCTCCTCCGAAACGGAAGCTATCCGGCCTTCCTCAAACAGCGGATCGCCGGCCCGCACGGGCATCTGTCAAACGAGCAGGCCGCCGGCATTCTGGATCGCGCGCGCAGTGCCACGCTCGCCTGGGTGGCGGCAGCGCACCTGTCCAGAAGCAATAACCGTCCGGAACTGGCGCAGCAGGCGCTGGCGCAAGTGCTCGGCTGCGTTGCCCGTGAAATCAGCGTCCTCGACCAGGAAGAGGGCCTGCCATGGCGCGAGGTCTGAACAGCCGCGGGTGGGTGCACAAATGAAAAGGGCCGGCAGCGCCGGCCCCTGATTCGCACTGTCGCGCGATTTACTTCTTGGCGGCTTGCTTGGCCTTTTCGACGGCTGCGGCGGCCTCAGCCTTGGCAGCATCCTGGCCCGGCATCGCTGACGTGCCGGACTCGCCGACCGGAGCCGCGCCAGCCGCGGGAGCAGCACCGGCCGCGGGCGCGGCTGCCGGGGTGGCGGCTGCATCGGCGGGCTTGGCCGCGTCGGTGGCAGGGGCTGGCGCGGGC
>DAOMFI010000155.1:0-1421 GCA_035429725.1 Burkholderiaceae bacterium
TGGGGCGTCTCCAAGGAGACGCAGTACCTGCACTGGTTGATCGATCGCGAGGTCGAGCGCTGCCTGCGGGTGGCCTGAGCCACCACGCAGACGAAGCGCTACTCGGCGGCGCGAGCCTGGATGGGCTCGGCAGCTGGGATCGGGACCCCGGACATGCCCGAGGGCTGCCGGGTGTCCGCGGTCGGCTCGAACGCCGCATGAGAGCGTTCATCACCTCCACCTGAAGCGAGACGCCGAACCTGCGCGATGGCGGGTTCCGCATCGACTTCCGGCAGGCACGCCGCGGCGATGTCGCCGCCGTGCTTCAGCTTCCGCACCATCGATCGCGGTGCGGCGACGCAGACCGTGTGCAGCGTCCTGCGGACCATCGAGCCGATCCGCGCATTGCGCGCTTCGCGCAGCGCATGGGTGCGCAGCGACTCGCGACAGCTCAGGTACAGCGCCAGGTGCATGCGCTTCAGCTCGACGTCGGCATCCAGCTCGGCAAGGACCTCGGCGGCGAGCGCCGCGTCCTGCCCGGCGCGCCGATAGAAGCTGATCCATGCTCGCTCTTCCTCGGTCGCGACGCTGGCGCGGCGCGGCTTCGGGCGAAGTGGACTCGGGGACATGTGGACTCCTTGCAGTCCTCGCCCCGCGAGGCCGAAGTCCGAGAAGCTCGGATCCGGTCTCGACAGGGCGCGAACCAGTTCGGTCGGCCTCAAGGGCCGACAAGTTCCGGCCGTGCGGCCGTGACCTGCCGCCGGCGGTTGCCTGCGGCGATGGCGATCCAGCGCTCGGCGATCCGGTCCAGGTAGACCAGATCGTCGGCTTCGATCTCGCCGGCAGCCCGCAGGCGGCCGATCACCTCCCGAACCAGGATGGGGTCATCCTGGGCCAGTTGGATTACGGTCGCCGCGACGCGTCGCCGATAGTCGTCGATCAGCATGGAATGCCGACCGGCGCGGTCGCGGCAACGGGATGCTTCAGCAACGCCGGAAGGTCGCGGCGTTGCGGTGGGGACGCGCAAGCGCGTCCGGAGCCGCCCAGCAGCGTGGGCACCGGGCGCAATACTCTGGTCGAAACGACGGGGCACATGGGGTTCTCCTTCGCGATGAAGGGGAACACCAAATCCCGGCTGGGGAACATGGGGTTCCCCGTGGCGGGACGCTCCGCATGGCGGAGCAACTCGGCGTGCGCCGTAGAGGCGCGGGCAGTTGAAGGTCCCGGCATCCGGAGGGATGCCGGCCTTCGCGCGGTGCCGTGCAGCCCAAAGGCTGCGCAGCAAGCGATCGACTTCAGTGCGGTGGCTGAAGCACTCGCGGTCAGCCAGGTGACCGGGACCCGGACGAACCGGATCGACAGAGGGCAGGTGACGACTGCGACGCCAGCGAAGCTGGACTTCAGGACAGCCGAAGCTGCCGGTGAAGGCTTGCGGACACGAT
>DAOMFI010000155.1:1521-4221 GCA_035429725.1 Burkholderiaceae bacterium
GTCATCGAGGCGCAGGCGCTCGCCGCCGTCCAGCACCACCATGCTGCCGTGCCCGAAGCCGGCAAGGGCCGGGCTCCCGGTACGACCGGTGGGAAGTCCCTTGGTGGCATGCGGCGCGGCGTTCCTCATCTACGCAGCCAACTGGTAATCGTAGTAAGGCTGCTCACGGTCATCCAGGATGTCGTAGAGCGCCTGCAGATTCTTCGGGTCCGGGTTCAGCCACGCATCCGCGTGCTCGGGCTTGATCGGAATGATGCAGCGGTCGTGTCCCGCCGCGGCGATCTCTTCTGGCGGTTCGTCGGTGATGGCCGCGAACGACATCAGCTCGGGTTCGTCCGATCCCGTCGGCGGTGTCCAGCGGGACCACAGGCACGCCACCAGCATGTCCTGCAGGGGACGCGGCCTGAACTCGAGGACGACGTTCTCGGGCTTCTCGCCGGGCCGCAGCTCGCGTCCCTCAGTCATGTGCCTGGCGACGTTCTCGTAGAACGCGTTGACGATCATGATCGCGTGGGTGCGGCCGAACTGCCCTTTCCAGAAACCCTCGAGATTGTCTCTGCGGGCGTTGTAGGTCCCCGGAAACCTGGTGTCGTAGTCCGCCGGCTTGCCGGCGGGCCGGCACTGGTAGCGCATCGGCATCACGACCTTCCTGCCGCCCTGGCTGACCATCACCGGCACATAGCTCCCCGGAAAAATCCGCGAGTCGCGATCGAGCAAGTCCGTGCGCCGCAAATCCTCCAGGTCGAGTCGCGCCCTGCTGATCTTCGAGGTGGCGATGCGCACGTCCTCGGTCGCGGCCTTGGTGACCTTATGCTGCAGCTTGCGCTCGGCCTCGTTGAGGCGCGTGCGCTGGCCGAACAGCGTCTCCTCGAATTTCAGGGCCTGCGCGGCCCGGTGCTGTTCGATGAGCCCGTGGATCTCCTCCTCTTCCGGGGTCGCGGGGTGCTGGAAGGCCTCTTCCATGGCCTTCGGGACTTTGATCTTCGGGTCGGCATGCCGCCGGTAGAACAGCTCGACGAATTGCCGCAGCGAGACCTCGGCACCGAACATCCGTACGAAGGCTCGGTGGTCGGCGCGGACCTGGGCGGAATAGCACATGGCGGTGAGTCGATGCAATCGGTGCAGCCGCAGTCTAAGGAACCCCCGACCAGGCGCGAGGCCGACAGGAGTTCCTCGACATTCCACGCTGGCAATGATACTGTACAAACATCCAGCTACTGCCATGACCCCTTCGCATGACCCCGTCGACCGCTCCCGCCAACGACCCGCACTTCGCGACGGTGCAGCCGATGCTGCCCGGCGCCGTGCAGCCGCTGGTCTGGCGCGGCGCGGAACTGGGCGGCCAGGCGACACCGGTGACGTCGTCGGGCTGGCCGGCGCTCGACCGTGAGCTTCCCGGTGGCGGCTGGCCGCATCGTGTCCTGTGCGAGGTGCTGAGCCCACAGCCGGCGCTCATCGAATGGCGCCTGCTCGGCCCGGCGTTGCGCGCGGTCGCCGCCGGCGGCGGACAGATCGTCGTGGTGGCGCCGCCGCGCCAGCCCTACATGCCGGGGCTGATCCACGACGGGCTCGACGAGCGGCGCTTCGTCTGGATCCGTGCGGAGGGCCCGGCCCAGCGGCTCTGGGTCACCGAGCAGCTGATCAAGGCAAACGCCTGCCAGGCGCTGGTGGCCTGGCTGCCGCAGGCACGCCACGAGCAACTGCGGCGTCTGCAGGTCTGCGCGCAGGCGGCAGAGGGCCTGGTCTTCCTGTGCCGGCCCGAAGCCGCGCAGCACGAGGCATCGGCGGCGCCGCTGCGCGTGCATGCCACCTTCGCGCTCGACTGGGAGTTGCGCGTGCGCATCCTCAAGCGCCGTGGGCCTGCCTTCGACGGCACGCTGAGCTTGCCCTCGGTTCCGGGCGGCCTGGCCTCGGTGCTGACGCCGCGGCTGCGACGTCCCGCTCGCCTGTTGGCCGGCCTGCCGTCGAGCAAGGAGCCCGCCGATGTTGTGGGCCGCCCTGCGGTTCCCCAGCACCGACGCCACGCCGCCAGCCGATGACGCGCTCCAAGGGCCGGCTTCGTGGGCGCTGCAGTACAGCCCCCGCGTCGCCCTCCTCGAAGAGGCCGTCGTCGTCGAGCTGGAGGCCAGCGTACGCCTGTTCGGGGGCAAGCGGCGCCTGCGCGACCGCATCGTGCAGGAGGCTGCCGAGCTGGGCTGCAACAGCCTGGCCTGGGCGCCGAACAGCCTGGCGGCGCTGATGCTGGCGCGGGCCGGCGTGGACAGCGGCTTCAGGCAGCCGCTGCCGGACATCCTGGATGCGTTGTCGATGCAGGTGTTGAGCGCCACTGCGCCGCATCTGACGACCTTGATGCAGCTCGGCTGCCGCACGCTGGGGGATATCCGGAAGTTGCCGCGCGGCGGCATCAGCCGGCGCTTCGACAAGGCGTTGCTGACGGCTCTCGATCGTGCCTATGGGCTGCAGGCGGAAGCCCACCAGTGGTTCGTTCTGCCGGAGACCTTCAGGACGAGGCTGGAGCTGCCGTCGCGCGTGGAGACGGCGCCGGCGATGCTCTTCGGCGCGCGGCGGCTGCTGGTGCAGCTGTGCGGCTGGCTGGCCGCCCGGCATGCCGGGACGACCGCGTTCAGGCTGCGCTGGGCCCATGACGCCCTGGCTTCGCGCAGCGCAGGCGAGGGCGGCGACATCACCGTCCGCACCGCA
>DAOMFI010000155.1:4321-6606 GCA_035429725.1 Burkholderiaceae bacterium
GCGCCGTTGCCGATGCCGCGCAAGCGCGTGACGGCTACGGCCACGCCGCAGCCGACCTTCGTGCTGCCCGAACCGCTGCGGCTGGCCATGCGCGGCGATCGTCCGCTGTATCAGGGGCCGCTGCTGTTGCTCACCGGGCCGCATCGCGTCGAGGGCGGATGGTGGCATCGGGTGGGGCCGCCCGGTGCCCAGGAAACGCAGCAGCAGGTGCGCGACTACTGGGTGGCATTGAGCGAGCACGCGGGCGTGTTGTGGGTGTTCGAGACCCGGCTGGCCGGCGACGCGAGCGCCTGGTACCTGCACGGCAGCTTCGCGTGAAGGTGGGTCTGCGCCATGACCGCACTGCCTCAGTACGTCGAGCTGCGTTGCCTGTCCAACTTCTCGTTCCTGCGCGGCGCGAGCTGGCCCGAGGAACTGGTGGCGCGCGCGAAGGCCCTGGGCTACGGCGGGCTGGCGCTGACCGACGAATGTTCGCTCGCCGGCATCGTCAGGGCCCACGTCGCCGCCAAGGAACACGGCTTGCCGCTGCTGGTGGGCAGCCAGTTCCAGGTGCAAGGCGAGGCGCCGTTCGGTCTGGTGGTGCTGGCCTGCGACGCCAACGGCTACGGCAACCTCTGCGAGTTCATCACGCGGCTGCGCAGGCGTTCCGAGAAGGGCCGCTACGCGCTGCACCAGCACGAGATCGACGCTGCGGAACTGGCCGACTGCGTGGTGCTGGCGGCGCCGCAGCGCGGCAGTTCGCCGGAGCAGTTGCTGGCCATCGCGCGCTGGCTGCTGCAGCACTTCATGGGACGCTCCTGGCTGGCCGTCGAACTGCTGCGCCTGCTCGACGACGAGATGTGGTTGCACCGCCTGCGCGAGGTCAGCGCGTTGTCCGCCATCCCGCTGGTGGCGTCGGGCGACATCCACATGCATCTGCGCTCGCGCAAGCCTTTGCAGGACGTGCTGACCGCCATCCGCCTCGGCCGGCCGCTGACCGAATGCGGCAGCGAACTGCAGCCCAATGCCGAGCGGCACCTGCGCACGCGGCTGCGGCTGGCGCAGACCTTCCCGGCGGATCTGCTCGCCGAGACCCTCCAAGTCGCGGCGCGCTGCCGCTACTCGCTGGACGAACTGCGCTACCAGTACCCCGCCGAGGTCGTGCCGGAGGGCGAGACGCCGTCGTCGTACCTGCGCCGCTGCACCTACGAAGGGGCCGGACGGCGCTGGCCTGGCGGCGTGCCGGCCAAGGTGCAGGCGCAGATCGAGCACGAGCTCGAACTCATCGCCGACCTGAAGTACGACCACTACTTCCTGACCGTGGCCGACATCGTGCGTTTCGCCCGATCGAGGCAGATCCTCTGCCAGGGACGCGGCAGCGCCGCCAACTCGGTGGTCTGCTACTGCATCGGCGTCACCGAGGTCGACCCGGCGCGCATGTCCGTGCTCTTCGAGCGATTCATCAGCCGCGAGCGCAACGAACCGCCCGACATCGACATCGACTTCGAGCACCAGCGGCGCGAAGAGGTCATCCAGTATCTGTACGGCAAGTACGGCCGGCATCGCGCGGCGTTGACGGCGGTGGTCATCAGCTACCGGCCCAAGAGCGCGTTCCGCGACGTCGGCAAGGCGCTGGGCTTCGACCTCGACACCCTCGACAAGCTGGCCGCCAACTTCACCTGGTGGGACGATCGCGAGCGGATGGCCGAGCGCGTGGCGGAGGTCGGGCTCGACATAGCCGACCTGGCGGTGCAGCAGTTGCTGAAGCTGGTGGGCGATCTGCTGGGCTTCCCGCGCCACCTGTCGCAGCACCCGGGCGGCTTCGTGCTCACGCAGGGACCGTTGACGCGCCTGGTCCCGGTCGAGAACGCGGCGATGGAGGACCGCACCGTCGTCGAGTGGGACAAGGACGACCTGGATGCGCTGGGTCTGCTCAAGGTCGACGTGCTGGCGCTGGGCATGTTGTCCGCGATCCGCCGTTGCCTGGAATTGGTCGGCATGCGCAAGGGACACGTCTTCGAGATGCAGGACATCCCGGCCGAGGATGAGGCCACCTACGACATGATCTGCAAGGCCGACACCGTCGGCGTGTTCCAGATCGAAAGCCGGGCGCAGATGAGCATGCTGCCGAGGCTGCAGCCGCGCTGCTTCTACGATCTCGTGATCGAGGTGGCGATCGTCAGGCCCGGGCCGATCCAGGGCCAGATGGTGCATCCCTACCTGAACCGGCGTCAGGGCAAGGAGCCGGTCGCTTATCCGAGCGAGGCCTTGCGGGAGGCGCTGGGGCGCACGCTGGGCGTGCCGAT
>DAOMFI010000156.1:0-6560 GCA_035429725.1 Burkholderiaceae bacterium
CGTTCCCGCGCGCATCGATGGCAGGTCGGGAAAATCAAAGGGCCGCGACATCCGCGGCCCCTTGACGTGTTGCTTTGGTGGAGAAGAGGAGGATCGAACTCCCGACCTCTGCATTGCGAACGCAGCGCTCTCCCAGCTGAGCTACTTCCCCGAAACTCTGGCGCCGGGCACGCTTGCCCGACCGGGATGCGGATTATAGGTCGAGCGGGCGGGCCGTTCAAACGGGCCGGGGCAAGGGCGCGCCAGTACACTGGCCTCGCATCCAGGAGAACAAATGACGCGGGAAGCGTTCTACGAGCGCGAGTACAACGCACGGGCGGCGATCCCTGAACATCCGAGGATCTTCGCCCGCTGGGCCGAGCAGGGAGCCCTGGCGCGGCGACTGCGCGCCTGCCTGATCGATCTTCCGTATGGCGAGACGCCGGCCGAGCGGCTCGACTATTTTCCGACCCGTCAGGACGCGGCTCCCCTGCTGGTCTTCATTCACGGCGGCTACTGGCGTTCGCTCGACAAGTCCGACTTCTCCTGGCTCGCGCCGCCGTACGTTCAGCACGGCGTCGCGGTCGCGCTGCTCAACTACGGCCTGGCGCCACAGACACCGATGGAGGAGATTGTCCGTCAGCAGTTGCGCGCGCTCGCGTGGCTGTACCGGAATGGCGACCGCCTTGGCTTCGACCCGGAGCGGATCGTCGTCGCGGGACATTCGGCGGGCGCCCATCTGACCGCGATGATGATAGCGGCGCTGTGGCCCGCGTACGAACCCGACCTGCCGGCGTCGCTCGTCAAGTCGGGGCTTGCAATCAGCGGGATCTACGACCTCGCGCCGCTGCTGCAGGCGCCCTTTGTCAACGTCGACCTGAAGCTCGACGCGCGCCGTGCGCGTCTGCTGTCGCCGCTGCACCTGCCGCCGGCCACGCCCGCGCCGCTGATCACCGCCGTCGGCGCGCTCGAGTCGTCGGAGTTCCGCCGTCAGACGACGCTGATCGGGCGTGCCTGGAAGGAGAACCTCGTGCGCAGCGTGCCGATGCCCGGCACGAACCACCTGACCATCGTCGACGAGCTTGCCAATCCGGCCTCGCCGCTCTTCGACGCAGCGCTGGAGCTGGTTCGCGCCAGCAAACGGTAATCGCGCTGAATTGCGCGATAAATGGTGCCTTTGTTCTTCGGCGGAGCGCGCGGCCGGTCCACTGCGCGGCTTGCAGGCCGCGCCGGCTGCGCAGGGTCGACAGCACGCAGGTGCTGTCGACAATTCCCTGCTCCGCCCAGAGCGCAGCCGACTAATCAGTATTGAGCGCGCGCGTAGCGCGCGTGCCGCGACGAGTGCACGTGCGACCCGCGCAGCGGGTCGCGTACACGAGGAGCACACCGCTAGGCGATTCCGAGCGCGCGCGCGCGCCCGAGGGCAAGCGCATGCACGTGACGGATCGTCGGCACCGGTATGCGCGCCATGTCGGCGAGCTCGATGACACTGCCGACGATCGCCGCGAGTTCCAGCGGCCGCCGCTGCTCGAGGTCCTGCAGCATCGAGATCTTCGCTGCCCCGAGCTGCCGCGCGATGTCGATGCGCTGGTCCGGTGTCATCGGCATGCGGTAGCCATAGTGCTCGGAGACCGCCATGCCCTCCAGCATCATCGCGCGGATCACGCCGAGCACATCTTCATCGGCAACGATCTGGTTCATCAGGTACCCGGTCAGCGCCGCCACGGGATTGAACGAGAGATTGCCCAGAAGCTTGATCCAGACATCGAGCCGGATGTCGCGCGAGCGTTCGGTGGCGAACCCGGCCGCGTCGAGAGCACCGGCCACGCGTTCGAGACGCGCTGACAGCGAGCGATCCGGCTCGCCGAGGATCAGGCGCCGGCCGCCGGTGTGGTGCACTTCACCGGGCGCGCGCACTTCGGCTGCGATGTGAACGACGCAGCCGAGTATGTGGCTGGGGTCGAGTGCGGCGAACATCGAGCCCGCCGGATCGAGCGACCGCAGGGTCGTGCCCTCGAGAGCGCTGCCCTCGGCGTGGAAGTACCACCAGGGCAGCCCGTTGATTGCCGGCACGACCGTCGTGTCCGGCCCGACCAGCGCTGCCGTCCGCGGCAGCAGTGCCGCGATCGCGTGCGCCTTGAGCCCGATGACCACCAGGTCCTGCACGCCGAACTCCGCCGGCTCGGCGCTGGCGCGCAAGCGATAGACGCCGCTCGCGCTGCCGACATGATCGACGAGCCGCAGGCCCGCGCGCTGGATCGCTTCCAGGTGCGCGCCGCGCGCGACCAGCACGACCTCGTGGCCGCTGGCCGCCAGCTTGGCCCCGAGCACAGCGCCGATCGAGCCGGCCCCGACGATGGCAACGCGCAACTGGTCCCTGCCTAGGCGCGAAACGCCTCTTCGATGCGGCGCTTGTCCCAGCCCGGCACCAGCATCTCGACGAACGAATAGACAAAGCCGCGCAGGTACGTGCCCTCCTTCACCGCCAGCCGCGTCACGTTGCGGCCGAACAGGTGCCCGCACGGCAGCATGACCAGACCGTCGCGGCGCGCGTCCACCGCGACCCCCGCGACAATGCCGACGCCCATGCCGATCTGCACATAGGTCTTGATGACATCGGCATCGATTGCCTCGAGCACGATCGAGGGCTCGATGCCCGCCTGCGCGAAGGCGTCGTCGATCTTGCCGCGGCCGGCGAACTGATGCTCGTAAGTCACGATCGGGTTTCGGGCCAGGTCCTTCAGCGTCAGTTTGCCGGGCGAGGTCGCGAACTTCGCCAGCGCGTGGTCCGGCTTGACGATAGCCACATGCTGCCAGTCGTACACCGGAATCGACAGCAGGCCAGGCGCGTCGGCCAGCGACTCGGTCGCCACGCCGAGGTCGGCCTGGCCATGCACCAGCATCGAGGCGATCTGCGGCGGATTCGCCTGCAACAGCTTCAGCCGCACCTGCGGGAATTTCAGAGCGAACTGCTGGATCACCTGCGGCAGGACGTAGCGCGCCTGCGTATGCGTGGTCGCGACGCGCAGTGTCCCCTCGGGACTGCCTGCATAGTCGCGCGCGAGCTTCTTCAGGTTGTCGACCTCGAGCATGATGCGTTCGGCCGCTTCCAGCACGACCTGGCCCGGCGCCGTCAGACCCTTCACACGCTTGCCATGCCGGGCGAGGATCGGCACTCCCAGTTCCTGCTCAAGCTCGATGATCGCCTTGGACACCCCGGGCTGCGAGGTGTGCAGTGCGCGCGCTGCCTCCGTCAGGCTGAACTTGTGCCGCGCAGCCTCGCGCAGAAAGCGGAACTGCTGCAGGTTCATAAGCAACCCCGTAATATGAGCGGTAGATTTTATATCGCTCCCTTATATGCGATGAGGCCGGCAGTCGAATGCCTTCCTTGATCTACCTACTCTGGCTCGCTGTCGCAACGCGATGCTGTGCAGGTCCACTGCCTATAATTTCTCCTCGCTTCCGCGTCGTCGTGATCGTTCCCGACACGGCTGAAGCGTCCAAACCGGGGCCACGATGAAACTGGACAAGGCGCAGTTGCTGCTCGACGAGCAGCCCATCTCGATCGACGTACTTCTCGAGAAATACGCCAAGGGGGACGAGAAGACCGTTGACGAAGTGCGCCGGCGCGTCGCGCGCGGCCTCGCCCATGTCGAAAAACCGGAGGTGCGCGAAGCGTGGGAACGGCGCTTCTACGAAGCCATGGTCGATGGCTTCATTCCGGGAGGCCGCGTCAATTCGGCCGCCGGCACCGGCATCGCGGCCACGCTGATCAACTGTTTCGTGCAGCCGGTTGGCGACGCGATCAGCGGCCGCAAGAACGGCGTACCTTCGATCTACCTCGCGCTGAACCAGGCGGCCGAAACGATGCGGCGCGGCGGTGGCGTCGGCTATGACTTCTCGCCGATCCGCCCCAAGGGCGCTCTGGTGCACGGCACGCACTCGCGCGCCAGCGGCCCGATCTCCTACATGCGGGTGTTCGACAAGAGCTGCGAAACACTCGAGTCCGCCGGCGCACGCCGCGGCGCGCAGATGGGGATGATGCGCTGCGACCATCCCGACATCGAGGAATTCATCCACGCCAAGCGCGACGGTTCGCTCGCCAACTTCAACATGTCGGTGGCGGTGACCGACGAGTTCATGCGTGCGGTCGACAGCGATGGCGCCATCGAGCTCTGGCATGCGGCCGAGCCCTTCGACAAGTCCGAGGCCTACCAGCGCGCTGACGGCAGCTGGGTCTACCGCAAGGCGCGCGCGCGGGATCTCTTCGACCAGATCATGCAGTCGACCTACAGCCACGCCGAGCCGGGCGTCATCTTCGTCGACCGCGTCAATGCCGACAACAATCTCTCTTACTGCGAGACGATCGCGGCGACCAATCCTTGCGGCGAACAACCTCTCCCACCCTACGGCTGCTGCTGCCTGGGTTCGATCAACCTGACACGCTTCGTCGTCGATCCGTTTGGAGAGCGCGCCGCCTTCGACTGGGACCGCTTCCGCAGCGTGACGAAGGTCTCGGTGCGTGCTCTCGACAATGTGCTGGATGTCACGCTGTGGCCACTGGAGGAGCAGGCGCAGGAGGCGGCCAACAAGCGGCGCATCGGGCTCGGCTTCACCGGGCTCGGCAACACTCTGACAATGCTGGGCCTGCGTTACGACAGCGAGGCGGCGCGCACGCTGGCCGCCGACATCTCGCGCACGATGCGCGATGCGGCCTACGAGGCCTCGGTCGAGAACGCCCGGGAAAAGGGCGCCTTCCCGCTCTTCAACGCCGACAAGTTCCTGGCAGAGCCCCACTGCGCCTCGCGCGTGCCTGACAAGCTGAAGTCCGAGATTCGCGCCCACGGCATCCGCAATTCGCACCTGCTGTCGATTGCGCCCACCGGCACGATCTCGCTCGCCTTTGCCGGCAACGCTTCGGGCGGCATCGAGCCGACGTTCTCGTGGACGTATATCCGCAAGAAGCGCATGCCCGATGGAACGAAGCAGGAGTACATCGTCGAGGACTACGCGTACCGGCTCTACAAGCGCATGGGGGGCGACGAGAACCAGTTGCCGGCCGGGTTCGTCAGCGCGCTGGAGATGAGCGCGCGCGACCACATGAAGATGATCGCGGCGGTGCAGCCGTACGTGGACGCCGCGATCAGCAAGACCGTCAACGTGCCGGAGGATTATCCGTTCGAAGAGTTCAAGAACCTCTACCTGGAGGCGTGGAAGAGCGGCCTGAAGGGCATTACCACCTACCGCCCCAACAACGTCATCGGCTCGGTGCTGGAGGTTGTGAAGGAGCCGGCGACCTCGCACAGCGTTTCGCCGCAGGATCTCAAGGACGACCCCGACCGCCGCGTGCGGCTCGATTCCACGCCGCAGCCGGCGCTGGCCAGCCTGAAGTGGCCCGGCCGGCCCGATCTCGCCGAGGGCAACCTCGCGTGGACCTACATGGTCGAGATTCCGGAGCGCAAGGAGGCGTTCGCCATCTTCATCGGGCAGGTCGGCGAGCCCCCGGCGCCGTTCGAAGTCTGGGTCAACGGCGCGGAGCAGCCGCGCGGCCTCGGCGCCATCGCCAAGGCGCTGTCGATGGACATGCGCAGCGAGGACCGCGCGTGGCTCAAGATGAAGCTCGACGCGCTGGCCAAGGCGCGCGACGAACAGGGCTTCGCGCTGGCGATGCCGCCGACCGGCGAGAAGAAGTGGCAAAGCGGCGTGGTCGCGTGCTTTGCCAACATCGTTCGTTTCCGCTGCGAGCAGCTCGGCGTGTTCCGCGAGTTCGACCATCAGCCGACGCCGGTGCTGAATGCGTTGTTCTCGAAGAAGGAGCCGAAGGCCGGCCCGCTCGGAACGATGAGCTGGACGGTCGACGTCAGCAATGCCAACACGGGCGACGACTTCGTGCTCGGCGTGAAGGAACTGCACCTGCCCGACGGCAGCCGCCGCCCGTATTCGATCTGGCTCGCCGGCGAATATCCGAAAGTGCTGGATGGCCTGTGCAAGCTGATCTCGCTCGACATGCGGGTCGTCGACGTCAACTGGATCGGGCTGAAGCTGAAGAAGCTGCTGAACTTCGGCGAGCAGAACGGCGAGTTCTGGGCCGCCGTGCCGGGCGAGGAGCGCTCGGCGCTGTATCCCAGCACCGTCGCCTACATCGCCACGCTGCTGCTGCATCGCTACAAGGTGCTCGGCATCCTCGACGACGACGGCCGCGCGATCCAGTCCGCGGGCATCCTCGCGCTGCCCGACGCCGTCAAGGTCATCGAGCATGAGACCGCGCCCGTCAAGGGCAAGGTCTGCGCGAGCTGCGGCGCCGCGGCGGTCATCAAGCGCGACGGCTGCGAGTTCTGCACGGCCTGCGGCGCAACGGGGCATTGCAGCTAGCCGCTGCGCGGGTGTCGTTATTCAGTTGTGTCGGCCATCCTGGGGGCACGACCGACCCGCCACATTTGGGGAATCGCACTGTCTGCAGTCGCTCGACTGAAAATCGTTGCCACGGGCAATCTGTTCAGCCCATTGCGTCCGCATTCCGGAAGGTTGACGCAGGGTTTCCCCGATAGTCTTGCCGGCGCGGCGCTGGTCTAATTCGCCCG
>DAOMFI010000157.1:0-6524 GCA_035429725.1 Burkholderiaceae bacterium
GAGAAGCCCGAGTACAGCATGGGCTCCGTGGTCGGTGCGCGCGTGCTCAGCATGGACCAGACGCTGAACTGGGCGTTCAACGGCACCGGCCCGCTCGGCATTGCGCGTTCCGGGACCGCCGAGGTCAGCGCAACGAACTGGGACGCGATCATCGGTGTGCGCGGCCGCGCGCGCTTCGGCGGCGACCTGCGCTGGTTCGTGCCGTACTACGCCGACATCGGCACTGGTAACTCGAAGCTCACCTGGCAGGCGCTCGCCGGGCTGGGCTATTCATTCAGCTGGGGTGAGGTCATCGGCGCGTGGCGCTACCTCGACTACGAATTCAAGTCCGGCGAACCGCTGCAGTCGCTGACATTCAACGGAGTGGCGGTCGGTGTGTCGTTCCGGTTCTGAAGGGAGGCGGTCTGCGCCCCGTGCAAGGTCCGCCCGCAGCCCCACGCCCATGGTGTCCGTAGGTCCGTTCGCAGTGACGGGGCCGCAGCAGCGGCCGGCGCCCTGGAACAACATTCAGCTCAAACCCGGAGTCTTCGCATGAAAAAGCTTGGCATTGCCCCCGTCGTCTTTACGCTGCTCCTCGCTGCCTGCGCAGCGCCTGGACCGCAGCCCGGCGAAATGGAAATCCGCCGCGGAACGATCGAACAGATCACGGCGGTGCAACTCCAGAGCAATCATCATCAGGGCGTCGGCGCTGTCGTTGGCGGATTAGCCGGCCTTGGCATCGGCAGCCTGATCGGCGGTGGCACCGGTCGCGATGTCGCGATGGTGCTCGGCACCGTGGGCGGCGCGATCGCAGGCAACGAGATCCAGAAGAAGCATGACCAGCCGGTGCCCGGACAGCAGGTCATCGTCCGGACTGCGAACGGCGTGCTGGTAGCCGTGACGCAGCCGGTCAACGCGGGATTGCGCGTCGGACAGCGCGTCTACATCGAAGGCAACGGCGACGGCGCGCGCGTCGTGCCACAGTAGCGGCACACGTCACGGCGCATTCACCGCGGCTTGGCGCCGTCCGGCGCCGTTCATAATTCGCGCGACGAGGTGTTCTGCGACCCGCTGCCGATGGTTCTGACGATGAACGGCCACGGTGTGGGCGCAGTGAGCGATCTCCTCGCTGCCCAGGCGCAGCGGCGTCCTTCGCGTGGGCGCCAGCGTATTCCTTGGCGCGAATCCGACCCGGAAGAAACCATGGCTTCGACGATTCGAACTCTCGCATTGACCCTCGTGACCGGCGCAATGATTGCCGGTTGCGCGAGCCGTTCCGGCGACCCGGCGCTGATGCCGCCGCCGGACGGCTCGTCCAGCCCAACCATGAACGTCAGCGCGGTCAGCGGCGGACTGCCACCACCGGCCGCGGCCTCGGCGGCCCCGGCACCACGAGACCCATGGCCGCGCGACGTCACACTGACCGGCGCCGATGCGCTGATCTACCAGCCGCAGATCGACTCGTGGACCGGCAATGCGCTCGCGTGGCGCGTGGCCGTGGCGCTGCGGCCGACCGGGCAGAAGGATGAGACCTTCGGCGTCGTCTGGGGCACGGCGCGCACCGATGTCGACCGCGTGACGCGCACGGTCGAGCTCAACGACCTTGTGGTCACGAAGAGCAACTTCCCGACCCTTCCCGACAAGGGGGCGCAATACGCGTCGGCGCTGCGTACCGCGCTCGTGAGCGCGCTGCAGACGATGGCACTCGACAGCCTCGAAGCCTCGCTCGCGGCGTCGAAAACGGTCCAGCCGACCGGACATGCCGTGCGCAATGAGGCACCGAAGGTCATCGTTGCCTACGGGCCGGCGCTGCTGGTGCCGATCGAAGGCAAGCCCGTCGTGCGCGAGGTTCCGGACACGCGCTTCGAGCGCGTCATCAACACGCACGCGATGCTTGCCCGCACGCGCATCGACAAGACCTGGTATCTGCATGTCTACGACGGCTGGGTGTCGTCGAACTCGCTCGATGGCCCGTGGACGCAGGTCAGCTTCGCTCCGCTCGGGCTCGACGACCTGGCGAAGCAACTGGCGCAGGCGGGCACGGTGGATCTGCTCGACGGCGGCGAGGGCGCGACACCGAAGCCGACACTCGCCAACGGCGTGCCGGCGATTCACGTCACGGAAGTCCCGACCGAACTCATCGTCTTCAAGGGCCAGCCCAATCTCGTGCCGATCACCGGCACGCCGCTGCTGTGGGCGACCAACAGCGCGACCGATGTCATCGTCGACACGACCAACAACGCCTACTACGTTCTGATGGCAGGACGCTGGTTCCGCGCGCCGGGGCTCGGTGGGCCGTGGACCTTCGTCGCCAGCAACGCGCTGCCGCCGTCGTTCCGGCAGATACCCGCGAAAGGCACGCCAGCGTCGATTGTGCTGGCGTCGGTGGCCGGAACACCGCAGGCGCAGGAAGCGGTCATAGCGAATTCGATTCCGCAGACCGCAGCGGTGGCGCGCAATGGCGGGCCGTCCTTCACGCCGGAGTTCGACGGTGCGCCGCAGTGGCAGCCGGTGGCCGGCACCCCGCTGCGCTATGTCACCAACTCCAAGGTTCCGGTGATCGAGGTGAACCCGGGCGCCTATTACGCCGTCACCGGCGGCGTGTGGTTCAGTGCGAGCGCGCTGACCGGGCCGTGGGTCGTGGCCACAACGGTGCCGGGCGTCATCTACACGATCCCGGTCTCGTCGCCGCTGCACTACGTGACCTATGTGCACGTCTACGGCTACACCGGCAATGTCGTCTACACCGGCTACACACCTGGCTACCTCGGCACCGTCGTCGATACCGGCGGCACCGTGGTCTACGGCACCGGCTACGCCTATACGCCGTGGATCGGCAGCGTCTGGTACGGCGCACCGGTCACCTATGGCGTGGCGGCGATGCCGGTCTACAACCCGTACACCGGCTTCACGTTCGGCTTCGCCATGGGCCTGACGGCGGCGTACTGGGCCGAGCCCTACTGGGGCGGCGCGTACTACCACGCCGGTTACTACGGCTACCCGTGCTGCGGCTCGGCGACGGCCGATGTCTACCGCAACTGGCCGGGGGGTGTGTCGTCCGGGACGCGCACCTATTGGGCCGACAACGGCGGCGCCTTCGGCACGACCGCGGCGGGCAACTACTCCACTTACCGCGGTACGAGCGGCACCTATAACGCCCAGCGCAGCTGGAATCCGTATACGGGACAGGGCTCACAGGGCTACAACCGCACTTTCAACACCGCGTCCGGCACGACCGGTTCGGTCAACCGCAACGAGACCTACAACGCACAGACCGGCGAGCGCAGCTACGGCTCCAACGTGCAGGCGACCGGAGCGGGCGGCAGCTCGATCGATCGCAATGTCTCGGCCAGCGCCGGGCCGCAGGGCTTCAGCCGCGACGCCTCGACGACGACCTACAACGCGCAGACCGGCCAGACCAAGACCTGGAACAACGGTGTGCCGCAGAACAACCACTACGCCGGCTCCGACGGCAACGTCTATCGCAGCGATGACAGCGGCGGCTGGCAACAGCACTCGTCCGGCGGGTGGAGCAGCTTCTCGAGTTCCGACTGGGCGAGCCGTGAACAGCAGGCCCGCAGCAGCGCGGCGGACCGCACCAGCAGTTGGGGCGGCGGCGGCTGGGATCGCGGTGGCGGCGGCTCGGGTGACTGGGGCAGCCGTTACGGCGGCGGGGCCGGCGGCTGGGGCGGCGGCAGCGGCGGCTGGGGCAATCGTTTCAGCGGCGGCAGTTACGGTGACCGCTTCGGCGGAGGTGGCTTCCGAGGTGGCGGCTTCCGACGCTAGGTTCTCGCCGGCGGTCGGGTCCGCGTGGAAGCCCTTCGCGTGATCGTGACGTGCTGAAGCGTTGAGGCGCGCATGCCGCTGCCGCAGAACGGCCGACGCGGTACGTCCGGCGGCAGAACGCGTTGTATCGCATTCGCGGGAAGCGTTTGGTCACCCAGAACCGTTGCCGTGCCGACTCATGGTTCCGTGCGCCAGGGTGAGCGGAACCCGCTCACCCTGGGCGCGCATTCGCGCTTGCCTGCCGCAGGGCCTGGTTCCGCACCCGGTCTGAGTCGCACGCCCGCGCTCACTCTGGGACAGGCCCTGCGGCGCGTCAGTTCGCGGTGTGCGCTTTGCTGCTAAAAGAGGTTCCGCCGATGGCCCCCGTCGTGGCGCATGGGAGGCACAGCTGATCACCGATGGAGCCAACTTATGTTCCACCGCAGTCTTCCCCGGAGCGTTCTCGCAGGCGCAGTGCTCGCCGGTCTGGCCCATTCGCTGCCGTCGGCGGCGCAGGCGCCGCAGGCTGCGCCACCCAATTCGAAGCCCGCTGTTGAAGCCCCCGCGGCGACGGCGACACCGGCCGTGCCGCGCATCGGACTTGCCCTGTCCGGCGGCGGTGCGCGCGGGCTGGCGCACGTCGGCGTGCTGAAGGTCCTGGAGGAGATGCGCATACCCATCAGCTGCATCACCGGCACCAGCATGGGAGCGATCGTGGGCGGCACGTACGCCTCCGGCCGATCGGCCGATGAAATGGCGAAGATCGTCGTCGCGGCCCATTGGGACGACCTCTTCCGCGATGCACCGCCGCGCAAGGAGATCGCAGTGCGCCGCAAGATCGACGACTACAAGACGCTGTTCAAGCCGGAGTTCGGCGTCAAGGATGGCAGCCTGTCGCTGCCGAAGGGCGTGATTGCCGGTGTCTCGATCGAAGCATTCTTCCGAGAACTGGCAATGCCCGCCGTCGGCATCGGCGATTTCAACAAGCTGCCGATTCCGTTCCGCGCGATGGCGACCGACATCGAGACCGGGCAATCCATCGTGCTCGACCGCGGCAGCCTGGCGCAGGCAATGCGCGCCAGCATGTCGGTGCCGGGAGCGATTGCACCGGTCGAGATCGATGGCCGCCTGTTGGTCGATGGCGGCATCGCCAACAATCTGCCGATCGACGAGGCGCGCAAGTTGTGCGGCGAGGTGATCATTGCAGTCAACATCTCGACTCCGCCACTGAAGCGCGAGGAGCTGACCTCGGCCCTGAGCGTTACGGCTCAGCTGATCAACTTCCTTGGCAAGCAGACCGTCGACGAGCAGATCAAGAGCCTTGGCTCCAAGGACGTTCTGATCGCGCCCGATCTTGGCGACATCTCCGCAGGTTCATTCAGGCGCGCCCAGGACGCCATCACGATCGGCGAACAGGCCACCCGGGCGCTGGCCGGCCAGCTCACGCGCTACAGCGTCCCGCCGGAGCAGTACGCCGCGCTACGCCTGCGGCAGGTGGCCGAGGCGAGGGCGCTGGGCAAAGTCGACGAGATACGCGTCGAGGGCCTGAAGCGCACGAACCCCGCGGTTGCGCTGTCGCTGGTCGAAAGCAAGCCGGGCGAGCCGCTGAGCGAGGAAAAGCTCGGTGCGGATCTGCGCCGCATATACGGCACCGGCGACTACGAGAGCATCAGCTACCAGCTTGTCGGCGGCGAGACCGGGCCGCGCGCGATGCTCATCGAGCCGATCGAAAAGACCTGGGGCCCGAACTATCTGCGCTTCGGTCTCGCCCTGGCCAGCGACTTCTCCGGCGACAGTCAGTTCAATGCGCTGGTCCAGTACCGCCGGACCTGGATGAATCGGCTCGGTGCCGAATGGGTCACGGAGGTCCAGATCGGTCAGGACACGCACTTCGCAACGGAGTTTTACCAGCCTCTGAACGAAGCCGGAAAGTGGTTCATTGCGCCGAACGTCTACGTGGGCCAGCAGACCCGCAGTGTGTTCATTGGCGAGGACAAGGTCGCCGACTATCTCACCAGCCTCACGCAGGGCGGACTGGATGCCGGCGCCGTGCTGGGTACCTGGGGCCAGTTGCGCTTCGGCCCAGTCATGTCCCGCGTCTATGCCCGTGTCGAGACCGGTTCGCCAGTGCTGCCGTCGGTTCGACAGACGACTTCCGGCCTGCGCGCCGGGCTCTTCATCGACCAGACCGACAACGCTTGGTTCGCGCGTTCGGGCTACGGCCTGGTCGCAACGGCGTATGCGGCCATGGAATCGATGGGTTCCAACGAGAGCTACAACCGGCTGGAGGCCTCTGGGCGTGTCGCCCACAGCTGGGGTCCGCACACGTTCAACGTAGCGGCGAGCGGCGGCTCGTCGCTCAACTCCGACATGCCGGCTTACGCGTCGTTCTCGCTCGGCGGACCGCTGCATCTGTCGGCGTATCGCATCAACGAGTTTGCCGGGCGCCGGTTCGCGTTCGGCCGGCTGATGTACTACAACCGAACGTTGCCGCTGCCGGACCTGCTGGGCTCGGGCATCTACGTCGGCGCATCGGCCGAAGTGGGGCGCATGAGCGATCGCAGTGATGGATTGCCGTCCGAGGGCACCGTGTGGTCAGGGTCCACCTTCCTCGGTGCCGACACTTTCCTGGGGCCCGCCTACTTTGGCGTCGGGGTGGGGGCGGGACGCTGGAGCCTGTTCTTGCTGCTGGGAGCCCCCTAGGCGAAGCGGCGGCGGCGCAGAAGCTCGTGTGCCGTGGACAGAAATGCAAAAGCCCGGCCGAAGCCGGGCTTTGCGGG
>DAOMFI010000158.1:0-3517 GCA_035429725.1 Burkholderiaceae bacterium
CATTTCAGGCTGTACGGATTCACGTCAATCAAGAGCTTGAGGAATTGGCGCTAGCGCTCGAACAGGCAGCGCGCCGCCTTCGCACTGGAGGACGTCTGGTCGTCATCAGCTTCCACTCGCTCGAGGATCGCATCGTCAAGCGATTCGTCGATGCGCACGCGCATCCGGGACGCCCGCAGCCGGCCGAGCGCGGACTCCCCCTGCGCGCAGCGGATCTGCCTGCGCCGCGGCTAATGGCGCGGGCGCGGCTGCGTGCCGACGCAGAAGAAATCGCCGCCAACCCGCGCGCGCGTTCAGCCGTCATGCGCGTCGCCGAGCGGACCGATGCGCCCTGGCCGGAGGCGACGCGATGATCCGGCGTGCGCTGCTGGCGCTCGCCACGCTGGGGCTCTTCACGTGCGCGCTCGGACTGATCACGGCCCAGCACCGCTCGCGGTCGCTGTTCGTCGACCTCGAGCGTGCCCAGCAGGAAGCGAAGCAGCTCGACGTCGACTACGAGCGTCTGACGATCGAGCTGGCCCGTCTGTCGCAGCCGGCCTCGGTGGAGCGTGCGGCGCAGAAGCTCGGTTTCAGGGCGCCCGATCCCGCACAGACCGTCTATCTGAACCTGCCGCAGGCGAGCGCCGCATCGCCGGTGGCTCCGGGAGCCAAGCGGTGACGGCCGGAAGCGAACGCAAGGCCGTGCGCGGCGCGCGGCGCAACGACCGCGGATCCGCGAGAGGCGAGCGGGTGGGATTCAACGCGAACCCGCTGCTGACTGTCGCGATTCCCGCGTGGCGCTCGAAGCTGATGCTGTTCGGGCTCTTTGTCGGATTCGTCGCCTTGGGCGGGCGCGCGTTCTATCTGATGGGCGGTGTGACGACCGAGTTTCTGCAGCGCCAGGGCGAAGCGCGTTACGCCCGAACGCTCGAAGCTCCAGCCACCCGCGGACGCATCACCGACCGCAACGGCATCGTGCTCGCGTCATCCGTGCCCGCCCGCGCCGTCTGGGCGATTCCCGAGGATGTGGAAGCGACGCCGACCCAGGTTGGAGAACTCGCGAGGCTGCTCGAGATGAACCCCGGCGAACTGAAGCGCCGGCTTGCCAACGACGATCGCAGCTTCGTCTATCTCCGTCGCCAGGTCGACGTCGAGGTGATGGATCGCATCGCGGCGCTGAAGATCCCGGGCGTGCATTCGAGCCGGGAGTTCAAGCGGCACTACCCGGAAGGGCCCACCAGCGCGCACGTTGTCGGCTTCACCAACGTCGAGGATCGCGGCCAGGAAGGGGTCGAACTGGCGCATGAACGCGAACTGGCGGGACGTGCGGGCAGCCGCCGCGTGATCAAGGACCGGCTGGGCCGCATCGTCGAGGACGACTGGCTGCGCGAGCCGGTCGATGGTCGCGACATTGCGCTCTCACTCGACAGCCGGGTCCAGTACATCGCATCTTCGGCGCTCAAGGCGGCGGTGGACAAGCACCGCGCGAAGGCGGGTGCCGCCATCGTGCTCGATGTGAAGACCGGCGAGGTGCTGGCGCTGGCGAATTGGCCCAGCTACGACCCTAACGCACGCACGCGGCTCTCCGGCGACGCCATCCGCAACCGCGTGCTGACCGACACGTTCGAGCCCGGTTCGACGATGAAGCCGTTCTCGGTAGCGGCAGCGCTGGAAGCCGGCAAGGTGCGTCCCGACACGCGAATCCAGACCGCGCCCGGCAAGCTGACGATCGGTGACCGCACCATCGGCGACGCGCATGCGCACGGTCTGCTGACGGTCGAAGAGGTCGTCGCCAAGTCGAGCAACGTCGGCACTGCCAAGATTGCGCTGGACCTGCCGGCACAGACGCTGTGGGAAACCTATACGAGCCTCGGTTTTGGTCAGGCGCCGCGCATGGGATTCCCCGGCGCGGTGGCGGGGCGCCTGCGACCGGCGAAAACCTGGCGGCCGATCGAGCAGGCGACCATCTCCTACGGCCACGGCGTATCGGTCACGCTGGTCCAGCTGGCGCGCGCGTACACCGTATTCGCCAATGAGGGGCAGCTGGCGCCGCTGTCGCTGATCAAGCTCGACAGCGGGCCCCCGATGGTGCAGGTCCTCTCGCCGCAGACGGCGCGCGCGATGCGCAAGATGCTTGAGATGGGAGTCAGCGACGAAGGCACGGCGCCGCTGGCACGCATTGCGGGCTATCGCGTGGCCGGCAAGACCGGCACTGCCTACAAGATCAAGAACGGCCAGTATGTGAAGGATTACGTCGCAAGCTTTGTCGGCTTCGCACCGGTCTCGGACCCGCGCATCGTCATCGCCGTGATGGTCGACGAGCCCGGCGGCGGCGCCTATTACGGCGGTCAGGTGGCCGCACCTGTCTTTGCGCAGATTGCCGGCGCGACCCTGCGCACGTTGCAGGTGGCACCCGACGGTCCACTCGAGACACCGAAGGCGCTGCTGGCGCTGAGGCAGACCCCGTGAACGCAGCAACCGCCGTCAATCCGGGTGTGCGCGCGGCACTCGACTGGCTCGCTGCGCTGCCGCCACCGCCGACGGGACAGCGACACCTGCGACTCGACAGCCGTACGGTCCGGCCCGGCGATGTCTTCGTCGCCGTCGCGGGCGGAACGTCGGATGGTCGACGACATCTCGGCGATGCGATGGCACGCGGTGCAGCGGCGGCACTGGTGGACGCCGACGGCTGGAACGGAAGCGACGGCTCGATGCCGCTGCGCGCGGTGCCGCACCTGCGCCGGCAACTCGGCTCGCTCGCGGCCGAGTATTACGGCCGGCCGAGCGAACGACTGACCTCGGTGGGCGTCACTGGAACCAACGGCAAGACCTCGTGCAGCCAATGGATCGCGCAGGTCCTGACGCGCGAAGGACGCCGGTGCGCGGTTGTCGGCACCGTCGGCATCGGCTTTCCCGGCGCGCTGGAAGCCAGCGACCTGACCACGCCCGATCCGGTATCGCTGCAGCGGGAAGTGCGCAGGCTGCTCGATGCCGGCGCGCAGGCGCTCGCCATGGAAGTCTCGTCGATCGGTCTCGCGCAGGGCCGCGTCGACGGGATGCACTTTGACGTCGCGCTCTTCACAAATCTCACGCGCGACCATCTCGACTTCCACGGGACGATGCAGCAGTACGAGGCGGCCAAGTCAATGCTGTTCGGCTGGCCGGGACTGCGGCATGCCGTGATCAACCTGGACGACGAGGCAGGCTGCCGCTACGCCGCGCTGGCACGCGACCAGGATGTTGAAGTCATCGGCTACAGCGCGCGCGGTGATGCGGCAGCACGGCCCATGGCGCCGCGCCTGCTCGCGCGCGATGTGCGCGCGACAGCTGACGGGCTGTCGTTCGAGCTGCATGCAGACGGGATCGTGTGGCCAGTCGAGGTCGCGCTGGTCGGGCAGTTCAATGTCGCGAACCTGCTCGGCGTGGTCGGTGCGTCGTACGGCTGCGGCATTTCGTTCGAGGCCGCGGTGGCGGCGCTACCGCAACTCGCACCGCCGCCGGGCCGCATGCAGCGGGTGAATGCACAGTCCGAACCGCT
>DAOMFI010000158.1:3617-6497 GCA_035429725.1 Burkholderiaceae bacterium
CTGGAGACCGACGTCGACCGGGCACGGGCGATCACGCAGGCCGTGCAGCGCGCCGCGCCGAATGACGTGGTGCTGATCGCCGGCAAGGGCCACGAGGACTACCAGATTGTCGGGTCGACGAGGCTGCCGTTCTCCGACCTCGAACAGGCCCGCCGCGCGCTGTCCGGCCGACCGAGGGCGGTCAGATGAGCACGCTGATGACGTTGGCCGAACTGGCGCGTGCGGTCGGTGCTCGCGAGGTGCGAGGCGACGGCCGCATCGCGTTTTCCAGCGTTTCGACCGACACACGCTCGCTGGCAGCGGGTGCGCTCTTCGTCGCGCTGCGCGGCGAGCACTTCGATGCTCACGATTTCGTCGGAACTGCGCGTGAGCGCGGCGCGGTCGCTGCCATGGTCGAACGTGCGCTCGACGTCGACCTGCCGCAGATCGTCGTCGCCGATGCGCGGCGCGCGCTTGGCCGTGGGGCCGCGCAATGGAGGGCGCGCTTCACGCTGCCCGTCATTGCGGTGACAGGCAGCAACGGCAAGACCACGGTGACCCAGATGGTCGCCGCGATCCTTGCGCAGGCGTTCGGAGAGCGGAATCGGCTTGCCACACGGGGCAACCTCAACAACGAGATCGGCGTGCCGCTGATGCTGTGGCAGCTCGGCGCGCAGCACCGGGCGGCCGTGTTCGAACTCGGTATGAATCATCCAGGCGAGATCGCCACGCTGGCCGAGCTGGCGCGGCCCACGGTTGCGCTCGTGAACAACGCGCAGCGCGAGCATCAGGAATTCATGCAGTCGGTGGAGGCGACCGCTCATGAGAACGGGGAGGTGATCGCCGCCCTGCCGCTGTCCACCGAAGGCGTGGCGGTGTTTCCCGCCGACGACCCCTGCGCGTCGATCTGGCGCAAGCTCGCCGGCACGCGCCGTGTCATCGACTTCGCGCTCGAAGGTGAGGCTGTGATCACGGCGACCTATGTGTTGGGCGTCGACGGTGCGCAGCTCTCGATGGCGACACCGGCCGGCGTGATCGAAGTGACACTGGCTGTCACCGGCGTGCACAACGTGCGCAATGCGCTGGCCGCTGCGGCCTGTGCGCTGGCGATCGGCGTCGAACCACGGGCGATCAGCGCCGGCCTGGCGCGCTTCCGTCCGGTCAGCGGACGGGGTGTGCGGTTGCGCACGCGCGAGGGCGCAGCGCTGATCGACGACAGCTACAACGCCAACCCGGACTCCGTGCGCGCGGCGATCGACTTGCTGGCGGGCTTCGCCGCGCCGCGGGTGCTGGTGCTGGGCGACATGGGCGAAGTCGGCGACCGCGGGCCCGAGTTTCACCGCGAAGTCGGCGCGCACGCGCGCGCTCGGGGCATCGAGTCCCTGTATGCGCTGGGAACGATGACGAAAGAGGCGGTCGCCTCGTTTGGAGCAGGCGCACAGCACTTCGAGAACCTCGAGGCACTCGTCGCCGCTTTGATGTCGCACCTGAACGCCGCGACCACCGTGCTGGTCAAGGGTTCTCGCTTCATGCGGATGGAACGCATCGTGAAGTCGTTGACTGAGTCGGAACAGGGCCAGGCCGAGGGAGCGCACTAGTGCTGCTGGAACTCTTCGAATGGCTGGCGCGCGATATCCGGGCCTTCAATGTCTTTTCCTACCTGACGCTGCGCGCCGTGCTCGCGGCCGCCACGGCATTGCTGCTCGGGCTGGCAGCCGGGCCGCGCGTGATCCGTCGGCTGACGGAACTGAAGATCGGCCAGGCCGTGCGCAGCGACGGCCCGCAGACGCACCTGGCCAAGTCCGGCACGCCCACGATGGGCGGGGCGCTGATCCTGATTTCGATCGGCATCACGACGCTGCTGTGGGCCGACCTTTCCAACCGCTTCATCTGGGTCGTGCTGATCGTCACGCTCGGCTTCGGCTGGATCGGCTGGGTCGACGACTATCGCAAGGTCGTGCATCGCAACCCGAAGGGCATGAGCGCGAAGGAAAAGTACTTCTGGCAATCGCTGATCGGGCTGGCCGCGGCGTTCTACCTGGCGTTCGCGATTGCGGCGCCTTCCACGGACAAGGTCTGGTCGCTGATGGTGCTGTGGGTGGAGCAGGGCTTTTATATCGACCTGCCGCCTAGGTCCGACCTGCTGGTGCCGTTTTTCAAGAACGTCGCGTATCCGCTCGGCGTGTTCGGCTTCGTTGCCCTTTCGTATCTCGTCATCGTCGGCACCAGCAATGCGGTGAACCTTACCGATGGCCTCGACGGGCTGGCGATCATGCCGACGGTGATGATCGGCGCCGCGCTCGGCGTGTTCGCCTATGTCATCGGGCGCGCGGACTTCGCGCGCTACCTGCTGTTTCCCTACATCCCCGGCGCGGGCGAGCTGGTGATCATCTGCGGCGCGATCGCCGGCGCGGGGCTCGCCTTCCTCTGGTTCAACGCCTACCCGGCCGAGGTGTTCATGGGCGACGTCGGCGCACTCGCACTCGGCGGCGCACTCGGCACGATCGCCGTGATCACCCGGCAGGAGATCGTGCTCTTCATCATGGGCGGCGTCTTCGTCGTCGAGACCGTGTCGGTGATGATGCAGGTGGCCTACTTCAAGTGGACCAAGGGCCGCCGCATCTTCCGCATGGCGCCGCTGCACCACCACTTCGAACTGTCGGGGTGGAAAGAGACGCAGGTCGTCGTGCGGTTCTGGATCATCAGCATGATGCTGGTGCTCGTAGGTCTTTCCACGCTGAAGATTCGATGAGCGCCGCGCAGAACCGCTTCAAGCAAGCTCGCGCCGCAGGGCGCAGCCCGCAGGCTCGTACCTGCGCCGCGCAGAACCGCTTCAAGCAAGCTCGCGCCGCAGGGCGCGGCGCGGTGACGGCATGACGCAGCGCGCCCTCGTGCTCGGTC
>DAOMFI010000159.1:0-6443 GCA_035429725.1 Burkholderiaceae bacterium
TCGACGGCCAGGGCAACTTCGGCTCGATCGACGGCGACAACGCCGCGGCGATGCGCTACACCGAGTGCCGGCTCGACAAGATCGCCGCCGAGCTCCTTGCTGACATCGACAAGGAGACGGTCAACTTCGTCCCGAACTACGACGGCAAGGAGCGCGAGCCGTCGGTCCTGCCGTCGAAGATTCCGAACCTGCTGATCAACGGCTCGGCCGGCATCGCAGTCGGCATGGCGACCAACGTGCCGCCGCACAACCTGTCCGAGGTGATCGACGGGTGCCTGGCGCTGCTGCGCCGGCCCGAGACCACGGTGGACGAGCTGATCGAACTGATCCCGGCGCCGGACTTCCCGACCGCGGGAATCATCTACGGGCTGGAGGGCGTGCGCGAGGGCTACCGCACCGGACGTGGCCGCGTGGTCATGCGCGCCAAGACGCACTTCGAGGAGATCGACAAGGGTTCGCGCAGCGCGATCATCGTCGACGAGCTGCCGTACCAGGTGAATAAGCGCGTGCTGCTCGAGCGCATCGCCGAGATGGTCAACGAGAAGCGCCTCGAGGGCATCTCTGACATCCGCGACGAGTCCGACAAGTCTGGCATGCGCGTGGTGTTCGAGCTCAAGCGCAACGAAGTGCCGGAGGTGGTGCTCAACAACCTCTACAAGCAGACCCAGCTGCAGGACACCTTCGGCATCAACATGGTGGCGCTGGTCGACGGCCAGCCGCGGCTGCTCAACCTCAAGCAGATGCTGGATGCGTTCCTGTCGCATCGGCGCGAGGTGGTCACGCGGCGCACGGTGTTCGAGCTGAAGGAGGCACGCAAGCGCGGCCACGTGCTCGAGGGCCTCGCCGTTGCGCTCGCGAACATCGATGAGTTCATCGCCATCATCAAGGCCGCGCCGACGCCGCCGGTGGCGAAGACCGCGCTGATGGCGCGCGCCTGGGACTCGTCGCTGGTCCGCGAGATGCTCACGCGCTCCGGCGCCGATATGTCCGCTTACCGCCCGGACGGGCTCGAAGCCCGCTTCGGACTGCAGGAAGACGGGCTGTACCGGCTGTCCGAAGAGCAGGCCGAGCAGATCCTGCAGATGCGCCTGCAGCGGCTGACCGGGCTGGAGCAGGACAAGATCGTCAACGAGTACCGCGAAGTGATGGAAACCATCACCGACCTGCTCGACATCCTCGCGAAGCCCGCGCGCATCACCGACATCATCGCCGACGAGCTTCTCGCCCTGAAGAGCGAGTTCGGCGACGCGCGCCGCTCGGAGATCGTGCGCAGTGCGCAGGACCTGATGACCGAGGACCTGATCGCGCGCGAAGACATGGTGGTGACGCTCTCGCACACGGGCTATATCAAGAGCCAGCCCCTGACGGATTACCGCGCACAGAAGCGCGGCGGGCGCGGCAAGCAGGCGGCAGCCATGCGCGAAGACGACTGGATCGACCAGCTCTTCATCGCCAACACGCACGACACGATCCTGTGCTTCTCAAATCGCGGGCGGCTCTACTGGCTGAAGGTGTGGGAGGTGCCGCAGGGCGCCCGCACCGCGCGCGGCAAGCCGATCGTCAATATGTTCCCGCTGGCCGAGGACGAGAAGATCACGGTGGTCCTGCCGATCACGGAGTACGACGCGCACCACTATGTCTTCATGGCCACCGCGATGGGCACGGTCAAGAAGACCGCGCTCACCGAGTTCAGCAATCCGCGCAAGGCCGGCATCATCGCCGTCGATCTTGATCCGGGCGACTACCTGATCGGCGCCGCCATCACGGATGGGCAGCACGACGTGATGCTGTTTTCCGACGCTGGCAAGGCCGTCCGCTTCGACGAGAACGATGTGCGGCCCATGGGACGTACCGCGCGCGGCGTGCGCGGCATGCAGCTTGACGACGGCCAGCAGGTCATCGCCATGCTGGTGGCCGAGGACGAAGAGCAGAGTGTGCTGACCGCGACCGAGAACGGCTTCGGCAAGCGCACGCCGATTGCCGAGTACACGCGGCACGGGCGCGGAACCAAGGGCATGATCGCCATCGCGACCAGCGAGCGCAATGGCAAGGTCGTGGCCGCAACGCTCGTGCGCGGCGACGACGAAGTGATGCTGATTACCACCGGCGGTGTGCTGATCCGTACCCGGGTTGCGGAGATCCGCGAGATGGGGCGCGCCACGCAGGGCGTCACACTGATCGCGCTCGACGACGGCACGACGCTGTCAGGGCTGCAGCGCGTGGTGGAGCGCGACAGCGAGGCCGGCAACGGGCACGACGCTGCCGAGTCCGCACCGGAGAACGATTCGCCTGACGCCCCCGCCGCCGAGGGTTGAGCGAAAGCTGCACCTTGTCCCGCGTCTACAACTTCTCGTCTGGTCCGGCCGTACTGCCGGAGCCCGTGCTGCAGACCGCCCAGCAGGAATTTCTGGACTGGCACGGGCGGGGCTACTCCATCATGGAGACCAGCCACCGCAGCGAAGAGTTCGTCGCGATCCTGGCCGAGACCGAGGATCTGCTGCGCAGCCTGCTCGGCGTGCCGTCGAGCTACAAGGTGCTCTTCCTGCAGGGCGGTGCGCACCTGCAGTTCTCCATGGTGCCGCTCAATCTGCTGGGAGCGAAGTTCCATGCCGATTACATTTTGAGCGGAGTCTGGTCCGAGAAAGCGGCCGAGGAAGCGCGCCGCTTCTGCAAGGTGAATGTCGTCGCGGACAGCTCCCATGCGCAGCGCCCAAGCCTGCCGCAACAGGCCGAACTGAAGTTCGACGCTGAAGCGGCCTATGTGCATTACTGCTCGAACGAGACGATCAATGGCCTCGAGTTCTCCTATGTGCCTGACACCGGGGCCGTGCCGCTGGTGGCCGACATGTCGTCGCACTTCCTGTCGCGTCCGATCGAGGTGTCCCGATTCGGCCTGATCTATTCCGGCGCGCAGAAGAACTTCGGGCCGGCCGGACTGACCGTAGTCGTCGTGCGGGAAGACCTAGTGGGGCACTGCTCGCCGCGTTGGCCGACGATGCTCGACTACAAGACACATGCGGACAGCCACTCCAGCTACAACACCCCGCCGACGTATTCGATCTACATTGCCAACCTGGTACTGAAGTGGCTGCGTGACCAGGGCGGCGTGCCTGCGATCGAGCAGCGCAATATTGAGAAGTCGCGTCTGCTGTATGCCGCGATCGACGCGTCGGGGTTCTACTCAAACCGCGTCGAGCCACGTGACCGGTCGCGCATGAATGTGCCGTTCTCCCTGGCGGATGAGCGGCTCGACAAGACGTTCCTTGCTGAAGCCGCCGAGCGCGGACTTGTGCAGCTGAAGGGCCATCGCCTCGTCGGCGGCATGCGCGCCTCGATCTACAACGCGATGCCGCTCGCCGGGGTTGAGGCCCTGGTGGCATTCATGCGGGAATTCGAGCAACGTCATGGCTGAGCCGATCGACCAGCGACTGCAACCGCTGCGCGATGCGATCGATCGCGTCGATGCGCAGCTGGTCGAACTGCTGAACGAACGTGCGCGGCTGGCGAGCGAGGTGGGCCGGCTCAAGGGCGAAGTCGATGCGCCGGTGCTGCGCACCGAACGTGAAGCCGAGGTCGTGCGCAAAGTCGCCGCGGCATCCCGCGGACCGCTGGCCGCGGCGGCGTTGGCCAACGTGTTCCGCGAGATCATGTCGGCCTGCCGGGCACTGGAGAGGCCGCTGACGGTGGCCTTTCTCGGCCCTGCGGGCACGTTTTCCGAGACGGCGATGCATCGCCAGTTCGGCACCAGTGTCACGGGGCTCGCGTGCGCAACACTCGACGAGGTGTTTCGCGCGACGGAAGCGGGCAGCGCCGATGCCGGCATCGTGCCGCTCGAGAATTCGTCCGAAGGCGCGGTCAGCCGCACGCTCGACCTGCTGCTTGCCACGCCGCTGAAGCTGCTGGCGGAGCTGTCGCTCACCGTCAACCACAATCTTCTGACGCTCAGCGGTTCGATGGATGGCGTGCAGTGCATCTGTGCGCACTCGCAGGCGCTGGCGCAGTGTGCCGGCTGGCTCGCGCAGCACTATCCGGACATCGAGCGCCGAGCCGTGGCCAGCAACGCTGAGGGAGCGCGGATGGCGGGCGAGGATCCGTCCGTGGCCGCAATCGCTGGCGACCGTGCGGCCGAGCGCTATCGGCTCGTTGCCGTCGCCACGCACATCCAGGACGATCCCAACAACCGGACGCGCTTCGCAGTGCTCGGGCAGCAGGCAACGCGACCTTCGGTGCCGCCCGGGCGCGACAAGACTTCGCTGATCCTCTCGGTACCGAACAAGGCTGGCGCGGTGTTTCACATGCTCGAGCCGCTGGCCCGGCATAGCGTGTCGATGACGCGGTTCGAGTCGCGCCCGGCGCGCGTCGGTACGTGGGAGTACTACTTCTACGTCGATGTCGAAGGGCATCTGGCCGACCCGAAGGTCGCGACCGCACTGGCCGAGTTGCAGCAGGCGTGCGCGTTCTACAAGTGCCTCGGCTCCTACCCGGCCGAGCGTTGAAGGAAAGGAGCGGCGATGGTTGCAGTGCCGAATGAGACGGCGCCGGCGCTCGGCACGCTCGATCACGTCCGCGCGATCGCGCCGTACCAGGCCGGCAAGCCCATCGAGGAGCTGGCGCGCGAGCACGGACTCGACCCGGCCCGGATCGTCAAGCTCGCGTCGAACGAGAACCCGCTGGGGGTGCCGGAGTCGGCCAAGAAGGCGATGGCGGCGGCTGTCGAGGACCTGGGCCGCTATCCGGATTCCAACGGGTTCGAGCTCAAGGCCGCGCTCGCGGCCCGCTACGGCGTGCCGATGGACTGGATCACGCTCGGCAACGGCAGCAACGACATTCTCGAACTTGCGGCCGCCGCGACACTGACACCCGGACGCAGCTGCGTTTACGCGCAACACTCGTTCGCCGTCTACGCGCTGGCGACGCAGGCCCGGGGGGCGCGCGCAATCGTCGTCCCGGCAAAAAGGCTCGGGCACGACCTCGACGCGATGCTGGCCTCGATCGCTGCCGACACGGCCCTGATGTATGTCGCGAACCCCAACAATCCGACCGGCACCTACCTGTCGGCCGAGCTTGTCGATGCCTTTCTCGCGCGCGTGCCGCCGCGTGTCGTCGTCGTGCTCGACGAGGCCTACAACGAGTACCTTCCGCCCGAGCTGCGCGTGGACAGCACAGCCTGGGTGAAGCGCTTCCCGAACGTCATCGTCTCGCGGACGTTCTCGAAGGCCTTCGGTCTTGCCGGCCTGCGCGTCGGCTACGGCATCGCGCAGCGCGAACTGACCGATCTTATGAACCGCGTCCGGCAGCCCTTCAATGTAAGTACCGTTGCGCAGGCCGCAGCGCGGGCAGCGCTGGCGGATGACGAGTTCCTGGCGCGCAGCTACGAGATCAACCTGCGCGGCATGCAGCAGCTGACCGATGCGTTCCACGCGCTGGGACTCGAGTACGTGCCCAGCGTCGGCAATTTCGTGCTCGTAAAGGTCGGTCCTGCGGCGCACGTGTATCAGGAACTTCTCAAGCGCGGCGTCATCGTGCGCCCGGTGGCCAACTATGGCCTGCCCGAGTGGCTGCGCATCACCGTGGGCCTGCCCGAGGAGAACGCGACCTTCCTCAGGGCGTTGCCCGAAGCGCTCGCCGCCGCAGGCGCATGAAGCTTGCGCTGGTCGGCGTCGGCCTGATCGGCGGCTCGTTCGCGGCGGCGTTGCGCGCCTCCGGCGAAGTCGATCAGGTCGTCGGCTTCGACCTCGACCCGGAGGCGCTCAGTAAGGGACTGGCCGCCGGCATCCTCGACCACGCGGCGGGCAACCTGGCGGGTGCGGTGGCCGCTGCAGACCTCGTCGTTCTGGCGGTGCCGGTTGGCGCGATGCGCGCCGCATTGGCTACGATTGCGCCCCACCTGCCGCCGGGAGCGCTGGTCACCGACGTCGGCAGCACCAAAGTCAGTGTGATTGCCGACGCACAGGCAACGCTTGGCGACGCTATCCGTCGCTTTGTTCCGGCGCATCCGATCGCGGGCGGTGAACGCCCGGGAGTCGAGCACGCCGACCCGCGCCTGTTCCGCGAGCGCCTTGCGATCACCACGCCCGTGGCAGACACCGATCAGGAAGCACTGGCCGCAGTCGAACGCCTGTGGCGCAGTGTTGGCGCGCGCATCGAGCGGCTTACACCCGAAGCGCATGACCGCATCTTCGCGGCGGTCAGCCACCTGCCGCACGTGCTTGCGTTCGCGCTGGTGGAGATGATCGCGCGCTCAGCCGACGCCGATGCGAAGTTCGCCCACGCCGGCGCCGGCTTCCGCGATTTCACGCGCATCGCCGCCTCGAGTCCGCAGATGTGGCGCGACGTGTGCCTGGCCAATCGTGCTGCGCTGATGAGCGAGCTGAACACCTACCGCGAGAGTCTTGCAGCTCTGCAGGACGCGATCGATCGTGCGGATGGCGCAGCGCTCGAGC
>DAOMFI010000160.1:0-6412 GCA_035429725.1 Burkholderiaceae bacterium
TCGATGATCAGCACCGCCATTCGATCGCCGGACAACTGGTGATTGCGCACGGCTTCGTCCAGCCGCGACTCCAGCAGCCGGCGGTTCGGCAGCGCCGTGATGTCGTCGTACAGCGCCATGCGCCGTGCGCGCTCCTCGACTTCGCTGCGCTCGTACATTTCGGCGACCAGCCGCTCGTTCGACCAGGCGAGTTCGTCATGCGCGGCGCGCACGCGCTGCTCGAGTTCTTCGCGGACCCGCGACAGCGCCACCTCGGTCGCCTTGCGCGCCGTGATGTCCTCGACCATCCAGATCGTTTCCCCGCCCGGCCCCCCCGGCGTGATGCTCTTGACGAGCAGCCGCGCCCAGAAGGTCGATCCGTCGCTGCGCCGCGTGCGCCATTCCATCGAAGGCGATCCGCCCGCATTCAGCGCGTCGCCGATGCGATTGGCGAATCCCTGGAACTCCTCTTCGGACGAAAAGAAGACGGCGGCCGACTGCCCGAGCAGCCGCTCCGGCTCCCAGCCGAAGAGCCGCGCGGCACTGGAATTGCACTGCATGACTTCGCCGTCGCACACGGCCAGGATGCCGACCGTATCGTTGGCCAGCAGCGCCCGATACTCCTGCAGACGACGCTGGACATCGCGCGTGTTCAGTGCGGTGACGAGATCCTCGGCGGTCTGGTTCATGCAATCCCCACGGGTCGAAGCCACGCTCCGGCCGATTGGCGACCCGGCACGCGCGGCGGCAGCTTCAGTGTCGGCGCCCGGACGGCCAGACGATGGATGGATTACGGGCGCCCGAACCCCGCTATTCGCGCCGCAGTGCCCTGCACTTCACCCGTCCGGGCGAGGCCAGGTCCGGCGCTGCGCCGGGAGATGGGCGATGCTGCCTTCGTCGCCTGCCGCGGCTTGCGCACTCGGCGGCCGCCGTTCAAGATCCCGCCGTGCAGGCACGATCGCGCCCTGCATCTAGCCCGCCGAACGGATCACCGCAATGACAGTCAGTCCCCGCAAGCCACGCGCAGCGCGCAAACCAAGCCAGTCCGCCGCCCCGCGCCGCAAGCGCGCCCAGCCTGCGACGAAGCAGCCTGTCATGGCACTTGCACGCCAGATGAAGTCATGGGCGGGTACAGCATGGGGACTCGCCGGCAGTGCCGCCGACATGTCGCTGGCGCTCGCCAAGTCCTCGGTCGGGCCGAACCGGCGCGCGACGATCGAGCGCGCCGGTGCCTTGCTCAAGAACATGCGCGAAACCGCCGGTCTGACGGCGCAGGAACTGGGACGTGCGATCAACCTGGGCGATCCCAGCCTGCTCGAGCAGGCCGAAAGCGGAAAGATCGCCCTGCCGTTCGAAATCATCCTGCGGCTGGCCGCGGTGCTGGGGCGGCGCGACCCCGTGGCCTTCGTGATGAAACTCACGCGTTCGTACAGCCCGGAAACCTGGAAGGCGCTCGAGGATCTCGGAGTCGGCCGCCTGGTGGCGCATGCCGGCCGCGAGCGCGAGTTCGTGAACATCTACCGCGCGCGCGACGAGGCGCGGCGGCTGACCGACGCGCAGTTTGCGCGCGTCCTGGCGTTCGTCACTGCAGCCTTCGAACTGGCGCTGACGCTGGCGCGGGACGAGCGCAGGAAATAGTCGCCGCGCGCAGACGCGCGCTGCTATCGTTCGAGGTTCACGAGGAGGAAGGCGATCATGGCAACCAGAAAGACGACCCGCAAAGCCGCAGTCAAGACCCGCGCCGCCAAGAAGGCCACAAAGCGAGCAAGCCGCGCGCAGGCCGAGCCCGCAAGCGCCGCCGCAGCGAAGATGTTCGACATGTCGATGGGCGGTCTCGGCAAGACGCTCGAGCGCCTCAACCTCTCCGGGGTCGCAGGCACCATCGCCGAGGGCCGTCGCAAGGATCTCGCCGCTCTGGTGGCCGCCAACAAGAAGTCCTACGAGGGCCTGCAGGCGGTCGTGGCGCGGCAGACGGCGATGCTGAAGAACGCGGTCACCGAGTGGCAGGCGATCGCGCAGGGCATGTCACAGGGCGGAGCGCGCCAGGGCCTGGGCCAGATGGACGAGGTCGCGAAGAACGCGTTCACGATGGCGCTCGAAAACATCCGTGAACTCGGCGAACTTGCAGCACGCTCCCAGGCCGAGGCCTTCGAGATCGTGCGCCGCCGGATCATGGAGAACGTCAACGAGGTGAGCTCGCTGCTGCAACGCGGTCGCTGAGCCGTCGCGCAGGGAAACACCACGGCGGGAGTTGCGGTCAGGACTCCCGCCGCTGACGGCCCCGATCCCGCAGCAGGCACCTCACTGCGGAATGGCTTTCACTTCGATCTGGATCGCCGAGTAGTACGCAGCGAGGTCGCGTATCTCCTGGTCGGACAGCGCCTTGGCCGCCACCGACATCACTTCGTTTCGCCTCGCCCCGGACCGGTACGCGTTCAGTTCGCGTGCGAGATAGGGCGCGGGCTGCCCGGCGAGGTGGGGAGCGTCAGGCAGCTTCGCGATGCCGTCGAGTCCGTGGCAGGCCTGGCACGCGACTGCCTTGCGCCGACCCGCCGCCACGTCCTGTGCCGCAGCCCCGCTGCAGACCACCGCGAGTCCCGAGAAGACCGCCGCCGCAGTACCTGCGGCGGCAGCGATGGAGCGGATGCGCATCCGCCTACGGCTGGTACGAAATGCGGTAGATCGCGCCGGCAAAGTCGTCGGATACCAGCAGCGAACCGTCCTTCATGACCGCCACGTCGACCGGGCGGCCGCGGTAAGTGCCGGTGTTGCTGTCGAGCCAGCCTTCCGCGAAGACTTCGGACTTGTCCGCCGTGCCATCGGCCTTCAGCGACACGAAGTTGATGAGCGCGCCGCTCGGCGTCGTGCGGTTCCACGATCCATGCGCGGCCACGAAGATACCGCCCTGGTACTTCGCCGGGAACATCTTGCCGTTGTAAAACGTCATGCCCAGCTGAGCCTGGTGTGCGGGGAATTCGATCTGCGGCGGCGTCCAGTTGGCGGGACCCTTCATGTCCTTCAGGTCCGGCGCAGCGGCCGTGCCGGCAATCTTGACGTTCTTGCCATGCATGAACGGATAGCCAAAGTGTTCGCCCGGCTTGGTGATGCGATTCAGTTCCCCCGGCGGCGTGTCGTCGCCCATGCCGTCTGTCTGGTTGTCGGTGAACCACACCGTCTTGTCCTTCGGATTGATGTCCATGCCGACCGAATTGCGGACACCGACCGCGACGACCTCACGCTTGCTGCCGTCGAAGGGATTCATCCGCACCATGCCGCCGATGCCGAGCTTCTCGTACAGCGCCACCTTGCCGGCGGGCTGCACGTTGTACGGCTGGCCAAGTGTGATGTAGAGCATGCCGTCCGGTCCGACCCGGCAGGTGCGCGCCCCGTGGTTGAAGGACTCCTCCTCGACCGGAACCAGTCCGCCCTGCGGAACGACCTCGATGACCGCGACATCCGGGCCTTCGTAGAAGAACTCCGCCGCCGGGAAATTGAGCACGCGATTGTGCTCGGCCACGATCAGAAAACCATCCTTGGTCCAGCAGACGCCGTTGGGGACCTGGAACTTGAGCGAAGGCGCAAACGGTTTCACCTCGTCAGCGACGTAGTCGCTGTTGCGGTCGGTCACGGCCCACACTGTCGTCTTGCGCGTGCCGACGAACAGCATGTTGGTGCTGGGCGCGACGGCCATGTGGCGCGCGTCAGGCACGATCGCGAAAAGCTCGATCTTGAAACCGGGCGGCAGCTTGATCTGCTTGAGGTTTTCGCGGATCGCGTCGGCATTCTTTCCCGTCTGCGGCACGGGAGGGATGTTCAGGTCCGTGCCGGAGACCTTCATCTGCTTGAGCTTCTCGATGTTCTGCTGCGCGTGCGCGGGCGCGACGCTGCCCACCGCCAGCGCGACCGCCAACGCAACTCTATTCCACTTCTTCGTCATGCCTGTCTCCTGTCCGGTACGTACTTGTTTGTTCGCTTCGCACTGCCGCGTGCGAACGGCGAGTCTAGGCAGCGGTCGAGCGGGCAGCAACGGGTCCACCCGCCAGGAGTCCGCCGATCCCGCGAAGACGCGAGCGTGACGCGCCGCAGCCGTGGCGCTAGAAGGTGTAGACGGCCGAAGCGCCGAGGAGGACGTTGCGGGTCGGTGCCGGGGCGTAGTAGCGGCCGTTGGCGTCGCCGACGATGACGGCGCCGATGTACTCCCGGCCGAAGAGGTTGTTGACGCGCGCGAACTCGCGGAAGCGCCAGCGGCCCGCCATCTGTTCGAGCCCCACCCACAGGTTCGCGATCGTGTAGCCCGGCGCGTAGGCCGAGTTGAAATCATTGACCGCGACAGAGCCGTTGGCGATGACTTCGAACGCACCGTTCAGGCCGAGCGTCGGATTGCGATAAGCGAGGTCCGCGAAGAACGTCGCATTGGGTACGCCCGGCACGCGGTTGCCGGCCGGCACGACGGCCGTGTTGGCTCCCGTCACCGGATTGCAGAACGCGGCCAGCGGCGCGCAGCTCGTGAAGGCGGTATCGAAGCGTGCGTTGAGCAGGGTCAGCGCCACATGCGTGCTGAGTCCGCCGCCGAGTTCGCTTTCCAGCATCACTTCTGCCCCAAGCCGCGAGGAGTCACCCGCGTTCTGGAATGACGAGCGTCCGCCGGTGCTGCGTGCGATGACGATCTCGCCCGAGGTCCGGATGTCGAACACCGCGACATTGAGCCGTGTCGAGGCGCCGAGCAGAAGCTTCGCGCCGACTTCGAACTGATCGCTGGTCGAGGGCTGCAGCGCGAAGTTCACGCCGCTGCCGCCATCCGGGCGATAAGCCAGTTCCACGGTCGTCGGCGTCTCGAAGGCGCGGCCGTAGCTTGCGTAGAGGTTGAATGCCGGCGTGACGTTGAACATCAGGCCGGCGGTCGGCGTCCATTCGCCGTAGCTGGTCGAGCCGCTGTCGTTGGGATTGCCGGCGGCGACGTAGCGATCGGTCGCGGTGAAATCGACCTGCGTGTACCGGACCCCCGCCGACACCGACCAGCGCGGCAGCAACTGCCACTCCGCCTGCAGGTACGCGCCGAGGTTGTCGACATCATTGTCCTCGTCCCGCTTGAGCGCGCCGCGCACCCCCAGGTTGTTGATGTACCCCTGCCGCGCCTCGGACGAGGTGTCGTAGTCGACGCCCGCCGTCCACGTCAGCGGGCCTTGCAGCAAGTCCTGGCGCCGGGTCCAGCGCACGCTCGCGCCGCCAAACTGGCGGTCGAGGACGGACACGCCGCCGGAACTGGTGGCCGCCTGCTGGCTGTCGATGGGCACGGCAAGAAACTGCTCGTTGTTCCGGCTGCCGACATAAGCCATCAGCCGCAGAGTGTCATCGGCGCCGAGCGCGCTGTCCAAGATCAGGCCGCCCTGCGCGTTATCGAGCGAACGCCGAGTGTTGAAGGCGATTGCCACCGGCTGTGCCTGACGCGGGTCCTGCTTCACCTGTGCCGCGGTGAGGCCGAGCGGGTCCTGCGCGTTCGGCTGATTGAACCCGGTCGCGACGAGGGTCAGGCGGTTGGCCGGGTTCAGATCGTAGGCGAGCTTCGTGTTGAACTGCGCCTTGCGCGCGGCACTGTGCTCGCGGTAGCCATCCACGCTGAAGTAAGAGGCGCTCGCCATGCCATTGAATGCGCCGCTGACACCGCCGCCCTTGAGTCCGTAGCGCTGGAAGCCATAACTTCCAAGCGTCAGATCAGGCGTCAGCGTGGGCGGGGCGGTCCCGCTCTCGCTGAACACCTGCACGACGCCGCCAGAGTGATTGCCATAGAGCGCAGAAAACGGCCCGCGCAGCACCTCGATCCGATCCGCCGATCCGAGGTCGAAGACGCCAGGACTGCCCTGTCCATCGGGCGTGCTCGCCGGAATACCGTCAGCGATCAGCTTGATGCCGCGGGTGCCGAACTGCGAGCGCGCTCCGAAGCCCCGGATCGTGATCTGCAGTTCCTGCGCGAAATTCTCGCGGTTCTGCACGAACGTTCCCGGTACCCGGTTCAGGTCCTCGGAGATGTTGACGCGCGCCTTTCCATCCTGGATCTGCGACCGCGAGATCGCGTCGATCGACATCGGCAGGTCAAAGGCTCGCCGTTCCGTGCGCGTGCCGGTGATGACGACGGGTTCCAATGCGTCCACGGCGGGCTGCGCCGATGCCACCGCCGGTGCGAGCAGCGCCCAGGTCACCGCATGCTTGATGTGGCGGGCCGCACGCAGCGGCGCCGCCGGAGCGGGTCTTCGGATCCAAGGAGGAAGCGGTGCGCGGAACGTCATGGCTGCGCTGCAGTCTAGGGGTCGCTAGGCGTCCAGTCGACAGAACTCGCGCATACGTGGGTCACCGCGCGGGCCGGCCCGGCTCCTGGCGCATCGTTCCCGCGCGCATCGATGGCAGGTCGGGAAAATCAAAGGGCCGCGACATCCGC
>DAOMFI010000161.1:0-6327 GCA_035429725.1 Burkholderiaceae bacterium
GCAACGCCGTGCCCGGCGCGACCGTCAACGGCAACTGGAGCGGTGTCGTGAGCGGATCCGGCAGCGCGCTGACCGGGTCGGGCGGTGTGGCGTCCTTCAAGTCGGCGCGGACGAAGGCCAGCGGCACCTTCACCTTCTCGGTGACCGGCGTGACGCTGTCAGGGTACCAGTACACACCCTCGAGCAACTCGGAGAGCAGCGACAGCGCGACGCGTTAACGAGGCTGCGGGCGCGGCTCAGCTGTCGCGATTGGCCACGACGCCGTCGTGCCAGTCGGCCGCGCCGACGGCGACGAGTTCGCGCACGCTGTTGGCAATCATTTCATCGAAGGGCTGCCGGAAGTAGCGCTGGTTGATCACCGTGAAGTAGCGCGCGCCAGCCAGGTGCTGCACCAGGCGGTCAAACGGCAGCGAGCGCACATCCAGCAGGTAGAACTTGATCAGCACCTTCGCCACCTGCCGCGCATTGCGTGCCGGATCGGCGGCGAGGGCTGCAAGGCGCTGGCGTGCGCGTAGCAGGGCGGCAGGGACGTCCCCAAACGGTGAACCGTGCCCGGGTATGACGAGCTGCGGGTCGAGACCTGCGATCAGGTCGAGCATCGCGCCCTGTTCGGCAAAGCCCGAGTCACCTTCGATTTCAGGAAAGATCGCACCGAAGCCGTGTTGCCACAAGGCATCGGCTGAGATGAGCACGCGGTCAGCGGCGTCCCACAGCACGATCGAGTGCGGATCGTGGCCGGGCGCCGCGAACACCTGCCAGTCGCGTTCGCCCATGTGCACGGTCGCACCGGGCCGAAGCACATCGTCGTGGGCGAATCGCTCGCATTCCTGACCCGTCGCGCGGAAACTCAGGCGCTCTTCATCCCAGCGCGCGACGGCATCCGCGTGGCCGGGCGGTATCGAGATGCGCGCGCCGGTGGTGCGCTGCAGGTGCGCATTGCCGCCACAATGGTCCGAGTGCAGATGAGTGTTGAAGATGCGAGTCAGCCTCCGGCCGCCTAGAGCGCTCTGCACGAGGGCCAGCGTCTGCGCGCGGTGGCTGATATAGCCAGTATCGACCAGGGTTGCTGTTTTCTCGTCGTCGAACAGAAGGACATTGTTCGACGACAGCCAGCCGCGCTCGAAGACCCGGATGGTCGGCGGGATCAGCGCGGAGGCCGCGGTCGTCTGCATCGTTGCGGGTGTGCCGGCCTCAGGCCGGTTTGCGGCGTGCGGCGATCCTCTGCCAGACCGCCTGCTTGTCAGCGTCGGAGTAGCGGCTCCAGTTGGCGATCTCGTCGATCGTGCGCGCGCAACCCTCGCACAGCTGCGTCCGGGGGTCCATGCGGCACACCGAGATGCACGGCGACGCAACTGGGGGGGTGGGGCGGGCAGAAGTGTCGGGATCGGGCACGCGTTGATTTTCGCATGACGCTCGCAGCATTCACCGTCGCCGAGCCATTTAGGAAACTCTTACGGTTCGCTGAGGCAAGATTTAGCGACGGTCCGCCGCGTGGTTTCCTACAGTGACGGGAAATTCAGATTCCCGATTCCCAACCAGGAGAGCACGATGAACACGACTCAGCGGCACAACATCTATGTCCTGATCCACAAGGCCCTGAGGGCCTGCATGTCCGATGCGCTCGTCGCTGTGGGCCGCATGGATCCCCATGACGCAGGCGAGGTCGCGGCGACGGCGGCGTTGGTGCGGAATCTGCTGGACTTCGCACGCCTGCACCTGCAGTCCGAGGAGGACTGGATTCACCCCGCCCTCGAGATGCGCCGGGCCGGCAGCAGCGCCGAGACGCGCGCCGATCACCTGCAGCACCGTGAGGCCTTCGTCATGCTCGAAACCTCGTTGCGGGCAGTGGAAGGCAGCACGGGTCCCGCGCGCGAGGTGGCGGCCTTGCGTCTGTATCGACACCTTGCTCTCTTCGTGGCCGACAACTTTCAGCATATGCACGTGGAGGAGACCGAGAACCACGCGACGCTGATCGAGTGCTATAGCGAAGGGGAAATTCTCGCGCTCGAAGGAAGCATCGTCGGGTCGCATACGCCGGCGGAGACCGCGATGGCGATGCGCTGGATGCTGCCGGCCGCGAGTGCACCGGAGCGGGCCGCGCTGCTGGGAGGAATGCGCCAGCACGCGCCAAAGCCCGCGTTCGAAGCGATACTCGCCTCGGTGCGTCCGCACCTGAGCGCGCCGGACTGGGCGAAACTCGAGGCCGCGCTCGACCTTCTGCCGGTGCAGAACGAGGTCGCCGTGCGCGCGCAGGCTGTCGAAGTCGATCCGGCCTAGCCGACTTCGGTCAGGGTCAGTGGCCGTTGAACCGACAGGTGGAAGCGGCCACGTCCCGTCTTTTCGATCTGGATATCGGGTCCGCGTTCCTGCAGGCGGCGGACCAGCAGGATCAAGCGGGCCTCGAGGTTGTCGGTAATGTCGGGCAGGCGGATCGACGGATCGAGGCGCAGTTCCCGGTTGGTGAAGTCGGTGCGGCCTTCGACCAGAAAGTCGCGCACGAGCTTGCGGAAAATGGCGCCGGCGACACCTTTGATCAGGTATTCGTCGCCGATGAAGACGCTATGGTCCGCCGCGTAGTGGCGGACGACGAGCGGTGTTCCGCGCGGCGTCGGAGCGTGCTCCCTGCGGGCGGGCTCGTCGTCGGACGCGTCGGCCGCCTGCTGCAGCACGACGATGGTCGTCCCGAGCTGGGCGGCGATTGCCACCAGCGCGTCCTCGTCCTCCCAGCTGAAGCGCGCTTCCTGCGGGCTCTCGACGAAGAGTACGCCGACGGTGCAGCCGCTGACGCGCAGTGGAACGGCGAGCTGCGACCCCGGCGTGGTCAGGCCCGGCAAGGGAATCTCGGTTTCGAGCAGTTCGGCGAGACCATGGCGCTCGGCGCGCTCGCGCATCGTGCGGCTGTAGGCGTACTCGCTGGTGCCGTGCGCGATGCGGATTGCCGTGCCTTCGCGGGCCGCGACGCCGATGACCCCGTGCCCCAATCCGATCTCGGAGCCCACACCCGAGGCCGGATAGCCGCGGCTGGCCACGGTGAACAGTCGCTCGTGGCTGCGGTCGATCAGCATCACCATGGCGTGCGTGATGCCGAGGTCGGCTTCGAGCACCGCGAGCACGTCGTCGAGGATCGTGTTCAGGTCCGACGCGCTCGCGAGCAGCGTCGAGACATGCCGGACTGCACCAAGCAGGCCGCTGCGTTCCGGCGGCGGCGCCAGTTCGGCGCCGGGCAGGTGCTCGATGCCGAGCACCTCGTAGACATCGGCTCCCTGCAGCTTGAAGACGCCGGCCATGCCGGTGTGCGATGCAATGCCGGCCAGATGCGCCTTCATGCGCTCGAAGAGCCCGCCCGAGGTCTCCGTCCGCAAATAGCGGACCTGGAGCACATAGCGGGCCGCCGTGCGCGGGTCGAGCAGGAACACCGTGGCCTGCGGGTTCGCCAGGATGTTCTCGCGGGTCTTGTTGAAGAACTGGAACGACAGCGCGACATGCCGCCGGTCGACATAGTGGACCTGCGATACGTAGGTCAGGTTCGGTACGCCATCGGCGGCGCAGGTCGCGACCAGACTCGGCACCACGCCTTCCAGACAGGCGCGGATCGATTCGAGCGACGGCGTCACGGCAGAACTCCGGACAGGCGGGCGCCGGCGCGCGGGCCGGGGGTCTGGGCGAAGGCGCTGCTCGGAACGAAGCGCACCGCTTGCACCTGCGCCGGTGTGCACTCGAACACCTTACGGATCCAGGCTTCCGCGTAGCCGAGCGGACCCAGCTCCGCGACTGCGAGATCGCCATAGGCCCCGATGGCCGGCCAGTCGCCCTCCTCAAGCGCGCCGATCACGGCGCCTTCGCCCTTGAGCTGCAGGCTCCGATGCGTGTGCGGTTCGCTGAAGACCGCGGCTATCAGACCGGAGGCACGGATATCGGCCAGCAGTCGCTCGGATTGACGCGCCACGACGAAGACCGCCACCCGCTGAGAGGCCGCGTGCACGCGAAAGCCCACGCAACGCACGACCGACGGAACACGGCCCGCGTTGCGCGAGGCCACCGAAACCATGACCCGATGCTGCAGAAACTCCAGCACATCTTGCGTCAGGATGCGTTCGCTCATGGCGTTCACCGTCCCCTCGCCGGCCGCTTCGAGCTCAGCCGCTCGTTGAAGCGGTCGACATCGATGACGAAGCGCTCGTGCGTGCCTTCGGAAATGAGATCGTGTCCGTCGTGAGCGCTCGCCTGGAAGCGCACCCGGCGTCCCTCGACTTCGATGACTTCGCAGCGCACGCGGATCGTGAGGCCTGGCGGAGTGGCGGCCAGGTGCGAGAAGCTGACATGAGTGCCGAGCGACTGCTCGCGTGGCCAGTCAAGATACGGTTTGATCGCCAGCTGGCACGCACCTTCCATCAGCCCGACCAGGAAGCCGGTGGCAAAGACCTCCGGCATCTCGCTGAATTCGCGCCACTCGGGATACAGCTTGGGCACCGTCTTGCTGTCGGGGACGGTGTAATCGAAGACGAAGCTGATCCCAGGTTTCAGATCGGGGCTCATGGGGTTGTCTCCGGCGAGCGCCGATTCTAGGGCCTATTGCCGCTGGCAGAATGCATGAGATTGGAATGCGACGCCCTGCCACGGCCGCTGGCGGCGCGCCGCCAAAATTGAGCGGTCCGCACGGTGTAAGGCCGCTGACAGCAGAAGATGCCGCTTGAGAATCCACGTCGTCGCCGCCTGCTCGGCATGGCGGCAGCAGCGGCGCTGTCACGTCCCGCCAGCGGTGCCGACGAGATCGTCACCCGGCCGATTCCGCGCAGCGGCAAGCCGCTGCCCGTCGTCGGCATGGGCACGTGGCTGACGTTCGACATTGGACGCCGTGCCTTCGACCTGGCACGCCGGCGGCAGGTGCTTCAGGCCTTTTTTGCAGGCGGCGGTCGCGTCATCGATTCCAGTCCGATGTACGGGCGGGCGGAGGCCGTCCTCGGCGAACTCCTGCCGCAGTTGCCGGACGCGCGCCGGGGCTTTTCCGCGACCAAGGTCTGGACCACCGGCCGCGACGCCGGCGTGCGCCAGATGCAGGACTCGCTGCGCTTGTGGGGCCTGACCCGCTTTGACCTGATGCAGATCCACAACATGGTCGACTGGGAAGTCCATCTTGCGACGCTGAAGGAATGGAAGGCCCAGGGACGGATTCGATACATCGGCATCACGACGTCGCACGGCCGGCGCCACGACGCGCTCGAGGCCGCGATGCTCCGCGAGGACTTCGACTTCATCCAACTCACCTACAGCCTCGCCGATCGCAGTGCCGAACGGCGGCTGCTGCCGCTGGCCGCGGAGCGCGGCATGGCGGTGATTGCCAACCGTCCGTTCGACGGCGGCGCGCTGGTCGATCGGCTGAACGGATTCCGCTTGCCGCCGTGGGCGGCACGGATCGGGTGCGCCAACTGGGCGCAGGTCTGCCTGAAGTGGATCGTCTCGCATCCAGCGGTCACCTGTGCCATTCCGGCGACGACGAATCCCGACCATGCGCGCGAGAACGCCGGGGCGCTGCGCGGGCCGTTGCCCGATGCCGAACTGAGGCGCACGATTGCAAGCCATGTCGCCGGCCTTTGATCGTCCTTGGCGCCACGTGCCGAACGGCATCACCGTGGTACGCGGCCTGCTGATCCCCGTCATCGGCTGGTTGCTGGCGGAGGAGCGCTACGAAAACGCCTTCTGGATTGTCGTGGTGTCGGCGTTGAGCGATCTCGTCGACGGCCAGATTGCGCGTCGCTTCAATGCTCACTCGCGTTTCGGCGCGATCGCGGATCCGGTCGCCGACAAACTGACAATGCTGACCGTCGTCATCGGCCTGATGTGGCAGGGACTGCTGCCGCTCTGGCTGGCGGTGGCTCTCATTGCGCGCGACGTTGTCATCGTGGCGGGCGCCGCGGCCTATCACCGGTACATCGAACCGGTCGAAATGGCGCCAACCTGGTTGTCCAAGCTGAATACCGCGCTCGAATTCGCCGTGCTTGCCGGCGTGCTGGCCGATGCGGCTGAACTCTTCGAAGTGGGTGCGTGGCTGCCGATGGCGTTCGCGCTCGTCTTCTGCACGGTCATCGCATCGGGTGTGCAATACGTGTGGATCTGGGGTCGTCGCGCCCTGTCACGCCGACGCCTCCTGCGCACCGGCGCGGGCTAGCGCGCAGCGGCGAGGTCCGCGTCGGCGAGCGCGCCGAGCTGCGCGTCGATCAGCGACCAGAACGGATTGCTGCGCAGGCGGGTCAGCGAACCGAGCGAGATCGTGATGGCACCGCTTTCTCCGCGCAGCAGCCAGGACCCGATGCTCGGGATGCCGCCGCG
>DAOMFI010000162.1:0-6312 GCA_035429725.1 Burkholderiaceae bacterium
CGATCAGCATGCCGTTGTAGCGAAGCAGGTTCTCCTCGGCGATGCGCTGGCGCACGGGCACGATCTCGTCGCGGTGGTGGCGCGCGATGTCGTAGGCCGAGCGGTAGCCGGTGTAGGCCTCGCGCACTTCGGAACGCGCATCGATCGCCGTCTGTGCGGCACGGTCCACCGCCTGCATGTAGATCGCTTCGGCCTTGGCCACACGCGCGTCGCCCCAGTCGAACAGCGGCAGTTCGAAGCCGATCTCGTAGCCGCGCTGCGACGGCGCGTCGTTGAAGGTGTTGTAGATCGCGCCGACCTCGAGCACGTTGATGAAGCGGGTGGTGCGCGTCAGCCCCAGGTTCTTGGCCGTCTGTTCGGCGGCCAGCTTGGCACCGCGCACGTCGAGCCGCTGTTCGAGCGCGAGCCGTTCGATGTCGGGCAGGTCGACGGTCGACTTCGGCAGGTCGGGCAGCCGCTCCGGCAGGCTGAACTGCGCCTGCGCGCCCCACAGGCCGAGCAGCCGCGTCAGCCGCTCGCGCGTTGCGCGCTGCGCCTGTTCGGCGCGGGCCAGGTTCAGCGCCGCGTCGGCGTAAAAGCCCTGTTCGCGCGCCCGCTGCAGCTTGTTGAAATTGCCCACCTGCTGCATGCGCCGCGCCAGTTCGGCGCTGGCCTCGGCCGCCTGCATCACCTGGCGCATGTAGCGCACGGTCTCTTCGGCCGCCACGGCGTTGAGCCAGGCCTTGCGCGTGTCGGCGGCCAGCGACACCATCTGCAGCGACACGCGCAGTTGCGTGTGCGCGAAGCGCCGCGATTCCACCTCCATGAACAGGGGGATGGCAATCAGGCGCGCCAGGTTGATGGCCAGCAGCCATTCGAGTTCGACCTCGCCGCCTTGCGTGGTGCGCGCGAATGCCACCCCCGGGTTCGGCAGCCGCCCGGCCTGCACCAGGTCAGCCTCGCCGATGCCGAGCTCTTGATACTCAGCCTGCAGCCCCCGGTTGTTGAGCAGCGCGATCTGAACCGCGTCGTCGACCGACAGCGGCTTGGAGAGCAGTTCCCGCACCCGCAGATCGATGGCGTCGCGATCGGCGTCCGATCGGGCCCACTGCAGGTCCTTGCCGAGGCGATCCTTGGCCGTCTGCTGCACCGGGGCAAAGCCGCCGTCCGGGCTGAACGAGGCGCAGCCGCCCAGGAACGCGGCGGCGGTCAACAAGGCCGGCAGCTGCCAGCGTGGCCGGTGAGTGCGAAGTCTTGCGGAATCGGTCATTGCGGACCCCTTGGCGACTGGTGCCGGTGGTGGTCCGACGGCATGGGCATCGATGCGGGGGCGTCCTTGCCGGCGCTGCCGGCCATGGGCGCCGCCGGCGCGGCCTGGCCCGAGGGTGTCGCCTCGGGCTGCTGCGCCTCGCGGGCGTAGACGCGCCAGCCGCCGATGCGTGCCACGGCATCGTTGGCCTCGCGCCAGGAGAGTGGCTTGTCGTCGCTGAAGGCCCGGAAGCGCGAGAGCGACGAGCTGTAGGTCAACGCAGGAACGTTGGCCTTGGCGTCGAGGGGATCGGGGCGTGAGGCCGGAGCGGGAGGCGAGCCGGAGCCTTGCGCCTGCGCCGCGAAGGCGGATGTGCAAAGCGCGGCGCGTACGAGCCAGCGCAGAAGAATCTGGGACATGATGTCCTCGCGTAAGGGTCACAGGCGCCCGTGCTGCCCACGCAGCACGGGGACGGACAAGGCCGGCGAGGCATCGCGTGCTTGGCACGCGAACGGGGCCTACCGGCTACGCGAGGATGTGTCGAGGGGGGCGGTCGGGGCCGTCGGCCGCGAAGGCCTCGACCGCGGCTGCCTGCACGGAAAGGTGCACAGCCGCCGGGGCGAGAACCGGAAGTTTCGGCACCGTGTCGTGGATCGCGGCCGCCGAGCAGCACGAGGCGCAGACGCTGCACTTCTGCATGCCGGACTGCGTGAACTTGTCGGCCGCCGCAGTCTCGTGCGAGATCGCATCCTCGGCATGGTCATCTACGGCGGCGATGCGGGCGTGCAAGGCAGAGTCCTGCTGACGCGTAGCGTGCCCGTCGTCATGCATTGCACCGACCGCGGATGCTCGGCCGCCGTGATTCGGGCCGCACAAGACCATGGTCGCGGCCATGACGCCTTGCGCGGGCAGCGCAAGGGCCAGCAACCAGATCAAGAGCGCGCGAATCATGCGATTCATGGCGTGAGTCTAGCGCAGCGGCTCTTCAGGGTTTCGTCCTGTTTGGCTCGGGGTGGTTTTCCCGCACGTCTTGGCGTGCCGAACCCACGCGAGATCTACATGCGGCTATGTCGCCACCTTTCGCCTTGCGCCGGCCAGCTTCGGGCTGCGGATTGCGGCAACAGGCTTGCCGCTGGCCAGTTCATCCAGGATCGGGCACTCAGGCCGTTCATCACCGTGGCAGCAGTGCACCAGATGCTCGAGGGTGCGCTTCATCGCCAACAGCTCCTGCGCCTTCTGTTCGAGCGCCCGGATATGGGCCTCGGCCATGGCCTTGACCAGACGGCTCGGCCGCCTGCGGTTGTGCCACAGGCTCAGCAGCTCGCCGATCTCGTGAATGGAAAAGCCCAGGTCCCGCGCCTGGCGGATGAAGCGCAGCGTGTGGACTTCGCCGTCGCCGTATTGTCGGTAGCCGGACTCCGTTCGCTTGGGCGCCTGCATCAAGCCGACCGATTCGTAGTGCCGGATCATCTTGGCCGAGACGCCCGAGGCGCTGGCCGCGTCGCCGATGTTCATTGCATCCATGTGTGCGGTTCGTGTAGGTAGTTCAGACGGACGGCCGCCCGTCATCGCAGCGGGTTGTTTGCATGTTCAGCCTTCCAACGATGGGAAAGTCAATTCACCTTACGAATGTCGAGCCATGAGCAGGGTCATTGTGGCAAGCCGGTTGACCTTGCAACGTTGGGAAGCTTCAGAGTTCGGCGAACCATGACCCACCGAGGATCTATCGATGATTTCCTTCCAAGTGAACGACATGACTTGCGGCCATTGCGTCGGCGCCATCACCCGCGCGTTGAAGGCGGAGGACGCCACGGCCAGCGTGCGCTTCGATCTCGCCGCGCACCGTGTGGACATCGAACCGGGCGAGTCCGATGCTGCCGAGTTGTGCAATGCCATTCAGCAAGCCGGCTACACCCCGGTGCAGATCGACGCTGCGATGGGTGTGGACGATTCCCGGGGCGCAGCCGCTCGCAAGGGGTGCTGCTGCAGCTAGCGCGGCACGCGCGCCGCCGAGTGGATGCCGGACATGCGCCTGAAAGTGAACGTCAACTGGCCGCGTCGGCAAACCGGATGCGTGGCGGCCACCGTCCATGATCGGCCGGCCATCACGATCTTGATGACAACTGAACCCGTGACCTTTCGCCGACGCCCATGAGTAATACGACTGCGCCCAGGGCGCCCCCGCTGCGCGGGCCAGGGCTGCCGCGCAGCCGACGTTGACGACCAGTGCGCCCAAGCCGGGCGCCGACGGCAGGATCGGGTCCGGCGGCAGGGGAGTGCAAGACTTCCGGTGTACCGTCCGCCGCCAGCTCGAGGTCGCCGGACTTGGTGTCGATGACGATGTTGCGCTGCGTCCGACTATTCCGGCCGGAGCAGCATGCGGATGGTCACCGCCTCTGCGCTCCGGTTGGCCCAGAGCCAGCAATAGTCGTTCGGGGCCTTGAGAGCCAGGCGACCTTGCGCGGCCGTGACCGCGGACATGCTCTCGGGCGCCCTAACGTCACCATCGACGTGGAAGTGCGTGTGAAACGCGAGCGGTGCGGTGGCCTCGAACCGCCAGGTGATCACGCGACCGGCCCGGACGGACGTGCAGAGTTCGACGAAGTCGCCCGAGGGCGCAACCAACCGCCGCTCCACGGTCTGCTTGGCCGGCAGCGCCACATGAACCAATTGACGCTGCCCGAGGATCGTCAGCGGCAAGAAGCCCAGCACGATTCCCATCGAGAGGGGGCGAAAGACCGGCATCTGCAAACTCCGTCGGAACCTTGCCTGGGCCGACGAGCCCTGATCGGCAAGACTTGGAGCGGCTTCACGCGCGGACGTTCATCGTGGGGCGTGTGCTTTCCGGCTGACCGGATGCACCTTGGCCGGCGCTTGCGTGTTGCCTGACTCGGCGCGCAGCGTCAGTCCTATAGCGGTGACGCCGGCGCTGGACTCCGCCAGGGTCTCGCCGCCGTGCATCCGTGCGATGGCCGCGACGATCGACAGCCCGAGGCCGTGGTTGCGGACCGCGTCGCTGCGCGACGGGTCGCTGCGATAGAAGCGGTCGAACAACCTGGGCAGATGCTCGGCAGCGATGGTGTCACCGTGGTTCACGACTCGTAGGGTGACTTCGCCTTCTTGGACCACGTGGATCTCCACCCGAACGAGGGTACCGCGCCGCGCATAGCGCGTCGCGTTGGCGATCAGGTTGGACAGCGCCCTTTGCAACAGCGCGGTGTCGAAGGCTCCTGCGGCATCGCCGCGCACGTCCACGCCGATCCCGGCGTCGGCCAGCGCTGCCTCGTGATAGTCCGTCACCTTTCGTGCGATCGCGGCCAGGCTGGCCGACGGCACGCGCCGGGCCGTCGCGCCACGATCCGCCTGCGAAAGGAACAGCATGTCCTGCACGATGCCGGCCATCCGCTGCAGTTCCTCGAGGTTCGATCCCAGCACCTCGCGCAACTCATCCGCCCCGCGCGACCTGCGCAGCGCCAGCTCGGTGCTGCCGATGAGCGTGGCCAGCGGCGTGCACAGTTCATGGGCCACGTCGGCATTGAACCCTTCCAAGCGCTCGTACGCCTGTTCGAGCCGCCCGAGCAGCTCGTTGAACTGCGCGATCATCGGTTCGAGTTCTTCCGGTTGCGACGAACCGTCCAAGCGCCGATGCAGCGTGTCGGCCGCGAGGCGACTCGTCTGATCGACCAGTTGGTGCAGTGGGCGCAGACTCAGGCGCACGAGCAGGAAGCCGCCCGCGGAGACGACCAGCGTGCCGGCAAGCGCAGCGGCCAGCAAGGCGAAACCTATGCGCCGCAGCAGCGCTGCATCGTCGCCGGTATCGAGCATCAAGGTGGCGGTCAGTGTTCCGGCGGTGGGCAGCGGGGAGGGCAGTTCAAAGCGCAACCGGCGAGCTTCGCTGTGGGTCGGTGGCGATGCCGGACTGCGGTAGAACAGCGTGCCGGCGGCCTGCTCCAGGCGCAGCGAAAGATCCTCATGCCCGATGAGGAAATCGTCGAGCTTATGCTTCAGCGCCTGCATGTCGCCATCGCGCGCTGCTTCGACGACCAGGTGCTGCAGTTGCGTCCGCTTCTGCGCGAGCGCTTCCGCCTGGCGGTCCTGGAAGGCAAGCTGCGTGGCGCCGTAGACCACCGCGCTGACGACCACCAGCCCCACCAGGCTCTGCAGCGCCAGCCAGTAGGAAAGACGCCGACCCAGCGAACCGGTGCGGCTGCGGCTCATTCGTCGCGTGCCTCCAGCACATAGCCCATGCCGCGCACGGTGTGGAGCAGGGCCCGCTCGAAGGGCGCGTCGAGCTTGGCGCGCAGCCGCCGGATGGCGACGTCGATGACGTTGGTGGCGCTGTCGAAGTTCATGTCCCACACCTGCTCGGCAATCTCGGTGCGCGACAGCACTTCACCCTGGCGGCGCAGCAGCAGGACGAGCAGATTGAACTCCTTGGCCGTGAGCTCCAGCCTGCGCCCGGCTCGGGTTGCCTTGCGGCGCAGCAGGTCGACTTCCAGGTCCGCCAGTCCGAGCACGGTCTCGCCGGCGGCCGAGCGCGGGCGTCCGCGGCGCAGCAGCACCTGGATCCTCGCCACCAGCTCCGAGAAGGCGAAGGGCTTGACCAGGTAGTCGTCGGCGCCGCTCTGTAGACCCTTCACCCTGTCCTCGACACGGACACGCGCGGTGAGCATCAGCACGGGGGTCTGTTTGTTCTGCCGCAGTGCGGCCAGCACGCCAAGGCCGTCGATGCCCGGGAGCATGGCATCGAGCACGAGCAGGTCGTAGTCGCACTCCATCGCGAGGTGCAGCCCATCCACGCCGTTGTGCGCGACATCCACGACGAAGCCCTCTTCGGTCAGTCCCTTGTGAAGGTACGCGGCCAGCTTGGGTTCGTCTTCGATCACCAGAAGCCTCATGGCCCGGCCGCCCGTTGCGACCCGGCGCGTGCACATGACGAAGTTGTCATGTGCGCGACCACTCGGAGTCGGTGTCCGCTTCGTAGAGTGCAGCTCATGCCCTTCGGCATGCCGCCGCAGCTGGTCTGCGCGGATCTCTGTACCCAGGAAAGGTCTTCATGAATTCTGCCAAGTACGCCGCCCTTG
>DAOMFI010000163.1:0-6248 GCA_035429725.1 Burkholderiaceae bacterium
ATCACCAGCCACTGCGAGGCTTTGTCCGCAAGCAGCTGGCCCGGCGCCTTCGAGTTCTGTGCTTCCTGGACCAGCTTGACGATCTGCGCCAGTGCGGTATCCGCGCCGACCTTGGTGGCCTGGTAGCGGAAGCTGCCGCTCTTGTTGATGGTCGCGCCGATCACCGCATCGCCGACGACCTTCTTGACCGGCATCGATTCGCCGGTGAGCATCGATTCGTCGACCTGCGACGCGCCGTCGGTGATCTTGCCGTCCACCGGGATCTTGTCGCCCGGCTTGATGACCACCGTTTCGCCGACCAGCACCTCGGCCGTCGGCACCTTGGTCTCGATGCCGTCGCGCAGCACGGTCGCCATCGGCGGCGCCAGGTCCATCAGCGCTCGGATCGCGTCGGAGGCGCCGGCCCGGGCGCGCATCTCCAGCCAGTGGCCGAGCAGGATGAACACCAGCAGCACGGCCGCTGCCTCGTAGAAGACCGGGCCCTCGTAAAGGAAGGTCGCGCCGACGCTGTACAGGTAGCCGGTGCCGACCGACAGCACCACGAGCGTGGCCATGTTCGCCACCTTGTTGCGCGCCGCGCGCCAGCCGGCGACGAAGAACGGCCAGCCCGGCCAGGCGATGGCGCCGGTGGCGACGGCGAAGAGGAAGAGCTTGCGGTCCAACCCGAACGGCGTCGGGAACTCGCCGAACATCTCGCCCATCGGCGAATACAGGAACACCGGAATCGCGAACAGAAGCGCCACCAGGAAGCGGTTGCGCATGTCGTTGGCCATGTCCTGCATCGACATGCCGGGCGCATGGCCCATGTCGTGCATCATGTCGCTCATCTGGTGCGCGGCTTCGGCGCCGTGGCCGACGTGCGCGGCGTGTTCTGCGCGTGCTGCGGCAGGCGCGGCCTCGGGGGTGACCGCAGTCGCGGCATGCCCGGCATGGCCTTCATGCCCGGCGTGCGTGCCGGCATGCCGCTCGGGCGGGCAGACGTGCGCGGGCAGCATCTCGCCGCGGCAGTGGTACCCGCAGTCGATGATGCGCCGGCGGATGTCCTCCAGCGAGGTCTTCGTCTCGTCGTAGTGAACGGTGGCGCTGCCGGCGACGTAGTTGACGTCGACATGGTGAACACCCGGCAGCGTCGCGATCCGGCGTTGCACGCCCGCGGCGCTCAGGCTCGAGACCAGTCCGCCGACTTCGACGGTGCTTGTTTTCATGTGGGGATCCTTTGGGGTGGGGTGTCAGCGGGCCAGGCGTCCGGCCTCGAGGCAATCGGGAGAAAACTCGAAAACGATGTCGGGGTCGGGGCGCACGAGCTTGTCCTTCCGGCCGGCGTAGTGCAGCCGCGAAAGCATGTCGCGCATCAGGTTGAGGCGGGCCAGGCGCTTGCTGTCGGCGCGCACGATCCGCCACGGCGCCGTCGCCGTGTGCGTTCGCATCAGCATGGCGTCGCGCGCGGCGGAGTACGCGTTCCAATGCTTGACGGCCACCGCGTCGACAGGGCTCGATTTCCACTGCTTGAGCGGGTCGCGGCGGCGTTCGTCGAGTCGCCTGGCCTGTTCGCCCTTGCTGATGTCGAGGTAGTACTTCAGCAGCCTGATGCCGGAGCCGACCAGCATCTCCTCGAACTTGGGCACCGATTGCATGAACTCTTCGTGCTGCTCCTTGGTGCAGAAGCCCATGACATGCTCGACGCCGGCGCGGTTGTACCAACTGCGGTTGAACAACACGAGTTCCTCGGCCACCGGCAGGTGCGGCACGTAGCGCTGGAAGTACCAGCCGCTGCGCTCGCGGTCGGATGGCTTGCCGAGCGCGACGACGCGGGTCTCGCGCGGGCTGAGGTACTCGACGATGCGCTTGATGCTGCCGTCCTTGCCGGCGGCATCCCGACCTTCGAGCACGACGAGGATCCGGTCCTGGCAACGGATGAAGTGCCGCTGCAACTTCACCAGTTCGACCTGCAGCATGTGCAACTGCGCCTCGTAGTCCTCCCGCGACAGGGACTCCAGCGAGGACACCCGGGCGTCGGCGGCTGGCGCGGACGCTTTGGCGGCACGTGCCTCCACCGTGTCGGCCTTCGCTTGCTTGTCTTGCTTCTTCTGCTTCTTCGTCATGGCGAGCCCTCAGGCGCTGGGGTCCACGCCGATCAACAGCGCGGTTTCGGAGAGAAAGCGATACGGAGGCACCGTCAGGTTGGTCGGAGCCGGCACGTTCTTGAACACGCGGCCGGCGAGGTCGAACTTCGAACCGTGACAGGGGCAGTAGAAGCCGCCGGGCCACTCTGCGCCGATGTCCGGGCTTCCGGGGGTGGGCCGGAAGGTGGGGACGCAACCCAGGTGGGTGCACACCGCCTCGATCACCGCCAGGTCGGGCCGGCTCGAGCGCAGCGCGTTGCGTGCGACTGCGGGCTGCTCGGACCGCCGCGACTGCGGGTCGGCGAGCAGGGCGTCGTGCCGCGCAAGCCCGTCGATCATCTCGGGCGTGCGGCGCAGCACGAACACCGGCTTGCCGCGCCACTCCACCGTGCGCAGGTCGCCGGGGCGCAGGCTGCTCACGTCGACGTCGACCGGCGCGCCCAGCGCGCGCGCCTTCTCGCTCGGCGCGAGCGAGGCCACGAAGGGCACCGCGGTGGCAGCCAATCCCGCACCGCTTGCGACCGTGGCCACGCCGAGCCAGAGCCGGCGGTCCCTATCCTCGGGTGAATCGGCCGGGAGGGCGAAGTTCGTCACGATGGGCTCCTGAGATGTCGTACGGCTCGCTGGCGTCAAACCGCCGAGGCGCGCTTGCCGATTGCGGGGACGAAACGCGGGGTGCGCGCGGCGTAGGCGTCGAACTCGGCGCCGAAGCGCGCGCGCATCTCGCGCTCTTCCGTGACGGCCAAGCGCCCGTACATGGCCACGAGGATCGGGAACATCGCAAGCGTGAGCAGCGTCGGCCACTGCAGCAGGAAGCCCAGCAGGATCATCACGAAGGCCACGTACTGCGGGTGGCGGATGCGGGCGTAGGGCCCGCTCGTCGCCAGCCGCTTGGCGCGCTGGGCGTGGTACAGCACGTTCCACGCGGCAGACAGCAGGTAGAAGCCCAGGCCGAGGAAGACGTAGCTCGCGATGTGCAGCACGCCGAAGTGCGGGTCGCCCTTCTCGCCGAGCAGCGTCGACCACAGGTGCCCGCTGTTGTGCGACATCAGGTCCAGGTTGGGGTACTTCGTCTGCAGCCAGCCCGACATCAGATAGATCGTGAGCGGGAAGCCGTACATCTCGACGAACAGCGCAACCACGAAGGCCGCGAAGGCCCCGAAGCTGCGCCAGTCGCGCCCGGTCTGCGGCTTGAAGAAGCTGAAGGCGAACATCAGGAAGATGGCCGAATTGAGGATGACCAGCATCCACAGTCCGTAGCCGGGTTGGTCGTGGCTCATCTGCACGCTCCATCGGTGGTCGTGGGACGGCGTCCGGAAGGATCCGAGCGGTGCTTGCGGGCGCGCATGGGGCTCACCTGGCCGCAGCGGCGGGCGACATGGGCATGCGGTCCATCATCATCTGCATCATCGACTGCATCATGTCCATGCGCTTCTCCATCATCTGCAGGCGCGCGGCGGTGCTGGCCGGCGCCTTCCCGGGCGCCATGCCTCCCATCATTGCCATGCCCTGCTGCATGAGCTTCATGTGTTCGGCCATCAGCGCCTCGCGCTCCGCCGGGGTCTTCGCGCTGGCCATCTTCTCGTGCATCGCCTGCATGGCCTTCATGTGCTGGTCCATCATGGCCATGTCGGGCATGCCCGCCGCCTTGCCGGTGGCCGCAGGCATCGCCGCGGATGCCGACCCGGCAGGGTGATGCGCCTTGTGCTGGTCGTCCTGGGCGAGCGAGACCGCCGACACGGCACAAACAGCGGCGGCGACGGCGAGGGTGCGGAAACGGAACATGGGAGCCTCCTGGAAGCGAGGAAATCGATCGGTGGGTGCGGCCGGCCTGTGGCCGGTCGAGGGGTTGATGCCGCTGCAGCCCGACTGTGCAGTCCGTAGCAGGCTACGGAGTCAAGGGGTCCTGGCTGAGCGGTGGGCCGCCGGCAGCGGACGCGTCGAAGCGCCCGTCGCCACGGCCGTGGCCGCGCGCTACAGCGCGAGCCGGGAGAACTGCACCCGCGGCGGGGGTGAGGGCGGTGGAACCGCCGCAACGGCGGCGCGGACCAGGGCGGGCGCTGGCCTGTGCAGGTCGCCGGCCTGCCTGTGCGGCGGAGGGACCACCGCCTGCAGCTCGGGTGTGTCGAACTTGGGCAGTTGTTTCAGCAGCGTCTGCGACGTCGCATCGCACGACTTCTGGCAAGGTGCCTTGTCGGGGTGCTGGTCATGTTGCGCAGGATCGTCCGCGTGGGGTTGCGCGGCGGCTCGCACCGGATGGTCTGCCTGCGCAGCGTACGTCCCGGCATGCCCCGGTTCACCGCGCGCTTCCGTCAGGCAGGCGTTCGCGACTCCCGACAGCAGCGCGAAGACCCACACGAGCAGCATCGTCAGGGCGATGCTGCGTCTGTGATGGCGGCTGGCGGTCAGTGTCATGCTCGACAAGGGTCGTCTAAGGAAAGTGTCGCCCGATGTGGCATCGCAAAGCTTGATCGTGGTCAAACCGGGTCTGGGGTCAACTACGGGTTGCGGTCATACCATTGCCAGATGAAGAAAAAGGCGGTTGCGAGGCGCTCATCGGCGGAACCATCCTCTGCGCTGACCATCGGGCGGCTTGCCAAGGCAGCCGGGGTCGGTGTCGAGACGGTCCGCTACTACCAGTCGCGCGGACTGGTGCGCGTTCCAGCCGCCAACGGCGGCTTCCGCGTCTATCCCGCTGCGGCGATCGACAGGATCGCGTTCATCAAGCGCGCGCAAGTGCTGGGGTTCACCTTGAACGAGGTGCGCAGCCTGCTGGACCTGGAGGACGGCCGCAACCGCCGGGCGATTCAATCGGTGACCGAGAAGCGGCTGCGCCAGATCGAGGAGAAGCTTGCGGACTTGCATCGAATGCGCGACGTGCTGTCCGAACTGCTGCACCGCTGCCGGCAGGCCGGACCGGCGCAGACTTGCCCGATCATCGATACTCTCGCCGGCGCGAGGCCATCGGCCTGACCGGTCCCGAAGCGCGCCCCGTGCATCGAAGCGGTGTGTCATATCAAGCGCCATGGCGCGGACCTCTCAAAGCAGATGCTCCGGGACGAGCGCACCCAGCACGGCGCGCCACAGCTTCAGCCATGGGCTGCCTGACGGCTCGTCGCTGAGCACAATCGTCTGACCGCGTTCCTGCGTGTGCCACTCGACGCGCTGACCCTCGTCGCCGTCCGCCAGCACGAGCTTGTAGGCATGATGCGCGTCGCTGGCCTCGTCGAACAGCGCGCCCAGTTCGGCAGCGAGACCGGGGTTGCGCACCGTGAGCCAGATTTCTCGGTTGTGAATGCGCGAGCGCGGGTCCTGGTTCAGCGACCCGACGATCGCGCGGGTTCGATCCTGCACCACGACCTTGGCATGCAGGCTGCCCGCCTGCGGCTGCAGCCAGCGGTGCGTCATGCCGTGCCTGCTGGTCCCGGCCTGGGGACGCAACTCGAACAGCTCCACGCCACTGGCCAGCAGGGTTTCGCGCTGGCGCGCATAGCCGGCGTGCGCGGCGAGCGAATCGGTGGAGTCCAGCGAGTTCGTCAGCACCGCCACGCGGACGCCGCGCCGGCGCATGTCGGCCAGATGATCCAGGCCGTGCTCTTCGAACACCAGGTAAGGTGACACGATCAGTAATTCGGACTGGGTGCGCGCTCCGCCCGGGCGGTCCTCGATCCAGCCATGCTCGATGCCGGAAGGCACCGCGGTCTTTTCCTCCTCGGGCAGGTCGAAAGTGATGTCGGCGTCGGCCCAGGCCAGCTGGCCGATCTTCGACTGCAGCCAGTCGGCTTCGTCCTGCCGGGTCGGCGGGACGAGCGCTGCGCACGAAGGTGAATCCCCGCAGGCGTCGGCGCGCGCCTGCAGCGACTGCCACGAACGCTCGGCGGCGGCGGCGTCCAATGTCCCGCCGAGCCGCTCGATCGGCACCGCCGACGCGCTGTTCCAGTAGGCATCGAAGGCCCTCGACAGCTCGCCCACGATCGGTCCCGCCGCAAGCAGGTCGACATCGGAGAAGTTGCCCGCGTCCAGCGCGTCGAAGTACGCGTCGCCCAGGTTGCGGCTGCCGAGGATGGCGGCCGCGTTGTCCGCGATCCACAGCTTGTTGTGCATGCGCCGGTTCAGCCGCTCGGC
>DAOMFI010000164.1:0-6240 GCA_035429725.1 Burkholderiaceae bacterium
TCCTGAACATCTACGAGTACCTGGACAAGAGCAGCGAACTGGAAGAGATCGACGCGATCATCAAGGCGTACGAGCTCTACCTCGAGCAGATCCGTGCCCAGGGGCTGGAGCCGCTGCTGTCGGTGACTCGGGCCTGGCGCCTCGTGAAGTTCGTCGATGCCGGCATGGTCACGCTGACACCCTGCTGCAAGTGCAGTGGCAAGTTCGTCACGCACACTTTTGAACTGACCAAGGACTATGTCTGTGGCCTGTGCGAGCCTCCGGCCCGCGCTGGCAAGGGCAAAGCGCAGATCGCGACGGCACCCGCCGACGAGACCCTGCACTGACCGAACCCCGTCGGGCAACCGACGGATTGCCGGTGGAGGCCACGGTCACCGGCAAGTTTTTCAGTGGCATCCTTTCCTCCGCTATTTGGCCCGGGTGACCGGGCCATTTTTTTGGCTGCGCTCCGGAGCGGCCGCGCGCTCCGCCGATGATCAACCGCACGGCACTCTCCCTGCCCTCTCGCCGCGCGAGAGGGAATGGTGCACTCTTCTCTGCACCCTACTCGCCCGGCGAGGAGGGAAAGGAAATTCTGGCACTGCGGGGTGCGTCGCGGGAGGAGTGCGTGGGTTTGAACTTCGGCGGAGCGCGCGGCCGCTCCGGAGCGCAGCCGACTGATCAGTCTTGAGCGTTTCGCGCGAAGCGCGAAACGTGCCACCGAGGGTGCACGTGCGATCGCGTCAGCGATCGCGTACACCCGAGGTGTCAAGCATAGAGCGGCAACTCCAGATCCTGCACGAGCGCGGAGTTGACGAAGGCGTGGAGCGCGAGCCGCTCGGTGTCGCCGAGGCCGACGAAGGCGACGCCCAGCGTCGGATCCGTCGCGCCGGTTTCGGGCTTGCGGACCGCGCGGGCGCGCGCTTCGATCAGGACTTCCTGATCGGCCACCTGCACGCGGAACACGACGCGCACCTCGTCGTAGAAGACGGCGAGGTCGTCCTGCAGCTGGATCGCAGCGCCTGCCGTCGAAAGGTCGTGGATCCGACCCTTCGCGAAGCGACCGTTGGTCTGCTGCCCCGGGTACACCATGCACTGCAGTTCCGTGCGAACCCGGCGCGCGGCACGGAGGTTCCGGCGCTCGACCTGGCGGCTTCCCGCCCAGCCGATGTGCAGGTAAGGAAACGGTGCCGTGCAGACCTTCAGCAGCGGGGACGCAAACTCGTAGACATACTCGCCGGAGAAGCTGCGGAATCGATAGAGCCTTCCCTCGCGCAGATAAAGCGCGGTCTCATCGGGCGCCGTCACGAGCAGCGACTTGCCCTCGTGCACGCCGATCAGCTTGACCGTCACGGCGGAATGCAGGCTTTCGCCGTCGAGCCACATCTTGAGCTGGCGCCAGGAGGCAATCTCGCGTGGCGCGGATTGGCGATCCGCCGCGTGTGTCGCACCGGGTCCGACCACGGTCGGCACCGTAATCGCATCGAGCGTGTTCGGTCCGGTCGGGCGGTTCAGCGTGGTGAAGCCGACGGCGGTGGGTTCGGTGAGGTCCATGGCGAGCGGTCTCGCAGTGATCAACGTGTCCCAAGTTTGCGGTATTCGGCTTCCGCCGGGTGCCCTGAGAACCGCGCCCGGTGCCAGCCAATTCGCGCGCTTCCGCCGGACGGCTGGGCCGCGTCCACCCTCGGAAAGTCGATCGCTCGAAAAGCGGCACTGCAATCAAGACCGGGGCTCAAGTTGCCGAAACCCTGAGTGTGGAACCGGAGCGGGTTCGTTGCCTTCTTGGTCCCCGCCGAGCACCAGCCTGCTTCGCGTTCCACGCCCAATTCAGTCCATGAACTCGCCCTCTCCGACCCGCTTCCTGGTTGTCGACGACTTCGCGACGATGCGGCGCATCGTGCGGAACTTGCTCGCCGAACTGGGCTTCCGCCAGGTCGAAGAAGCGAGCGACGGCCGCGTGGCGCTCGAGATGCTGCGCCAGGGCGGATTTGACTTCGTCATCAGCGACATCAACATGCCGCGCCTCGGCGGATACGAACTGCTGCAGCAGATTCGCGCCGACGCCGCGATGCAGAGCCTGCCGGTCCTGCTGGTCACCAGCGAAGCCAACAAGGACGACGTGCTGCAGGCGATCCGTCTGGGCGCCAACGGAACGATCCTGAAACCGCTGACCAAGTCGTCGCTCGAGGAAAAGGTGCGCAACATCCTGCTGCGCTCGAGCGCATGGCCCTCAAGTCCGGCGCCACGCACGCCAGCTGCCAGCCCTTCAAAGCCGGCGCTGCCCCGCATCCTGCCCAACGCAACACCGCGCGGCGCGTGAGCACGACCACGCCCGGAAATCGCCGGGCGTCCTGATCAAGGCTGCAAGGCGAAGACACCGGGCAGGACTGCGCGCCCGGCGGCCAGTCAGGTGTGCCCGAGTATCGGATGCGGCCGATACGGTTCTTCGAGCGCCGCCCTGTCCTCGTCGGAAAGCTTCACCTCCAGCGCCTGAACGGCCTCTTCGAGCTGCCACACCTGACTTGCGCCGACGATGGGCGCCGTGACGCCGGGCCGCGCCAGCAGCCACGCATACGCGAGCTTCGCGCTCGACATGCCCTTGGCGACGGCCAGCGCCTGCAATGCCGCCAGCACTTCGAAGTCGCTGTCCTGGTAATAGAGCTTCAGTGCGATGTCGTCGGTGCGCGCCCGCGCCGTGACGCCGGCCGCGCGGTCATCCCGCCCGCGATTGCCGGCGAGGAAGCCGCGCGCGAGCGGGCTCCATGGCAACAGACCCGCGCCCTGGTCGCGCGCGAGCGGGATCATCTCGCGCTCCTCCTCGCGGTAGGCCAGGTTGTAGTGGTTCTGCATCGAGATGAATCGCGTCCAGCCGTGACGTTCGGCCGTGTGCTGCATCTTCGCGAATTGCCACGCCCACATGCTCGAGGCGCCGAGATAGCGCACCTTGCCGGCGCGCACCAGGTCGTGCAGCGCTTCCATCGTCTCCTCGATGGGGGTGGCCGGGTCGAAACGATGGATCTGGTAGAGGTCGATGTAGTCGGTGCCGAGCCGCTTGAGGCTGGCATCGGCTGCCGCGAAGATGCGCTTGCGCGACAGGCCGCTCTGGTTCGGACGCTGTACCGGCTTCGGCCCCGGATCGTTGCCTCCCTTGAACGCCAGATCGACCGGGTAGAAGAGTTTCGTCGCGATGACCACCTCGTCGCGCGTGGCGAACTCCGCCAGCAAGCGGCCGGTGATCTCTTCCGACAACCCGGCCGAATACATGTCGGCCGTGTCGAACAGGTTGATGCCGAGTTCGAACGCGCGACGCACGATGGGCCGCGCCGCAGCCTCGTCCAGCACCCACGGCCGCCAAGCGGGCGTACCAAAGGTCATCATGCCAAGCGCGATGCGGGAGACCTTGAGGCCGCTCGCGCCCAGGTTGGCGTACTGCATAGGGCGTCAGCTCAAGCCGAGGATGCGGCCGATGCGCGCGATGTAGTCGGAGCCCTTCAACGCATCGCCGAACAGTTCGTCGGACAGCGCTGCCAGGCGATCGCGCACCCCGTGCAGGCTCTGGTTCAGCTCACCATGCGACGGCTCCGGCGCCGCGAGCGCGCTGCGCAACTGCTCGACCTCGCTGCGCAAGGTATCGACACTTGCACCGCCCGCCCGAACCTTCGCGAGATCGCGTTCGAGCTGCTCCACAAGGCGGGTCACGTCGTCCAGGTTCACCCGTTCCGGCACGGTGTTGCTCATCTGAAACCCCTGCTCGATGCCAATGATTCAGTCTACGCCGGCCATCCCGGCCTGCTGCCGCCGCCTCTCTCGGGCGGCGGCATAATTTCAACTTTATCGGACACTTCTGCTTCTGCGCCGATGAGCCTTCTGCATGCCACCGCCCCCGAACCGCTGCTTGTTCTGGGCTGGCTCATCACCGTGCCCGCAGCGCTGCTCGCCATACGTGCCGCGCGCGCCGGCTTCCTTCCGACCCAGCACTCGCAACATGCCTGGTTCGCCGGCATCGTGGCCGTCGCGATGTTATGGGCGATGCACGTCCACTCGCCGGTCGGGCTCGACTTCGGGCTGCTCGGCAGTGCGCTCTTCGCGATCGTGTTCGGACGCGCACGTGCCGTCGTCGGGCTGCTCGCGGCACTCGCGCTGTACACCGCCCTGGACGGCGGATCGTGGGCCAACTTCGGCATCAACGGCGCCGTGCTGGCCGTGCTGCCCGCCTGGCTCGCCACGGCGCTGCAGCGCCAGCTCGAGCGCAGACTGCCGCACAACGTATTCATTTTCATCATCGGCAACGGGCTGTTCGTCACGCTGGTCGTGACCGCCTGCACCAGTGCACTGATACTGCTGGTGTCTGCGCTCGAACTTGCCGCAGCGCCCCGACAGATCGGCGACCATGTGGCCTATTCGCTGCTGCTGGCGTGGGGCGAGGCCCTGATGTCGGGCATGCTGTTCTCCGCCCTCGTCGTCTTCACTCCGCAACTGGTGCTGACCTACCGCCAGGATCTCTACCTGCCACGCCGGCGCGCACTGTAGGCCAGAGTGGCCCACGTTCAGTCGCAACGCACTGCGCTGGTATCCTGCCGCCCTCACCTACCGCCTCGCTCGCATGGCCAAGCGCACCGGCGCCCGCGTTCTCGTCGACCAGCTCCTGATCCAGGGCGTCAACCACGCTTTCTGCGTGCCGGGTGAAAGCTACATCGGCGTGCTCGACGCGCTTTATGACGCGCGCGAGATGATCAAGCTGATTGTCACGCGGCACGAATCGGGCGCGGCCTTCATGGCCGACGCCTATGCGAAGCTGACCAGCCAGCCCGGCGTGGCCTTCGTCACGCGCGGCCCGGGCGCCACCAATGCGGCCATCGGCATTCACACGTCGTTCCAGGACTCGACACCCGTGATCCTGTTCGTTGGTCAGGTCGGCAACGAGTTTGCGGAAAGGGAGGCGTTCCAGGAGATCGACTATCGGCGCATGTTCGGCCCGATGACCAAATGGGTGGCCCAGGTCGACGACGCCGAACGCGTGCCGGAGTTTGTCGCACGCGCGTTCCAGGTCGCCACCAGCGGGCGCCCGGGGCCGGTCGTGCTCGCTCTGCCTGAGGACATGCAGCCGCGCGAAGTCGAGGTGCCCGACGCACTGTGCCACCAGCCTGTGCAGCCGGCGCCTTCCGACATACAGATGGCGGCACTGCGCAGGCTGCTCGGCCGGGCACATCGTCCGATCGTCATCGTTGGCGGACCCGGCTGGACCGAGGCGGCCTGTGACAACCTGAAGCGCTTCGTCGAAGCGAACTACCTGCCGGTCGCCTGTGCGTTCCGATCCCAGGACATATTCGACAACCGCCATCCGAATTACATCGGCGATGTCGGCATCGGCATCAACCCGAAGCTGGCGCAGCGCATCCGCGAGGCCGACCTGGTGCTCGCCTTCGGACCGCGGCTCGGCGAAATGACGACCTCGGGCTACACGCTGCTTACGGCTCCGGTCCCGCAGCAGGCGCTGGTGCACGTCCATGCCGGTGCCGAAGAACTCGGCCGCGTGTATCAGCCCAGTCTCGCGATCAATGCCGGCATGCCTCAGTTCGCTGCCCGGTTGGCGATGTCGCTACCGGTGGAGGAACCTCAATGGCGCACGACGCTCGCCTCGGCGCGCGCCGAGTTCGAAGCCTGGCAGCAGCGCCCCGCGGTGTATGCCCATGCGAACCCGATGCTCGACCTCTGGGAGGTGGTGCAGATCCTGCGCCGCGCGGTGCCCGAGGACGCCATCATCACGAATGGTGCGGGCAACTTCAGCGGCTGGGCGCATCGCTTCTGGCGCTACCCCGGGCTGCGCACGCAACTGGCGCCCACGGCCGGCAGCATGGGTTACGGCGTGCCGGCAGCGATCGCGGCCAAGATCGCGGCGCCTGAGCGCTGCGTGGTGGCCTTCGCCGGCGACGGCGACTTCCTGATGACCGGGCAGGAGCTGGCAACGGCGCTGCAGTACGGCGCGGCGGTGCTGATACTCGTGTTCAACAATTCGATGTACGGCACGATCCGCATGCACCAGGAACGCGAGTTCCCGGGCCGCGACCACGGCACGCGCCTGACAAACCCGGACTTCGCGCGGCTGGCGGAGTCGTTCGGCGCCTTCGGCGCCGCGGTCGACTCGACGGAGGGGTTCGGCAAGGCCCTGGCCCAGGCCCTCGCGTACATGCGCGACAAGCGACTGCCCGCGCTGATCGAACTGCGCACCGATCCCGAAGTGATCACGCCGAACGCGACGCT
>DAOMFI010000165.1:0-6211 GCA_035429725.1 Burkholderiaceae bacterium
ACTCGGCCAGCCGGATTTCGACGAGCTGGCGCGCGACGTTCCACTCGTAAGCCGCCGCGTTGACGTCGAGACCCTCGTAGCACTGCAGGCGTATCAGTTCCGCATCGAGCGCAGCGGCGAGGACCTTCGCGATCTCGGTCTTGCCGGTTCCCGGTTCACCTTCGACGAAGAGCGGACGCTGCAGTTTCAGCGCCAGAAACACGGCGGTCGCCAGCTGCCGGTCGGCGATGTAGTCCTGGGAGGCGAGCAGTTCGACGGTGGCGTCAATCGAGATCGGTGCATTCATGTCGGGACCTTAGCCGAAGTGCGTTCGCGTCGCCAGCGCCGCGCGGCCCGCCTCTCAGTGGCCATAGCGCGCCAGCGATAACCCGGCCAGGTCGATCTCCGGCGTGCGGCCACTGAGCAGATCGGCAACGACACGCCCGGTGCCGGCGGCCATCGTCCAGCCCAGCGTGCCGTGGCCGGTCGCGAGCCACAGGTTCGGATAGCGCGTCGGGCCGATAACCGGCGTGCCGTCCGGTGTCATCGGGCGCAGCCCGCACCAGAACGTCGCGCGGGCGAGGTCTCCGCCGCCGGGGAAGAGATCCGTCACGACATGCTCGAGCGTCGCGCGCCGCGCCTCCCGCAGCTTCAGGCTGTAACCCGCGAGTTCCGCTGTGCCGCCGACGCGGATGCGGTTGCCGAGACGCGTCACCGCCACCTTGTGCGTCTCGTCCATGATGGTCGACTCCGGCGCTCGGCCGGCATCGACGATCGGCACCGTGATCGAGTAACCCTTCACCGGGTAGACGGGAAGGCGGATGCCGATCGGCGCCAGCGCCGCCGTCGAGTAGCTGCCCAGCGCGCAGACATAGGCATCGGCGCTCAGTGTGCCGTCGCCGAGGCGGACGCCATCGATACGGCCCCCCATGACGTCGATCCCCTCGATGCGCGTGCCGAAGCGAAAGGTCACGCCTATTCCGCGGGCCATCTCGGCGAGCCGGTTGGTGAACAGGAAGCAGTCGCCGGTTTCGTCGCCGGGCAGTCGCAGCGCGCCGACGAACTTCTCCTGCGTGTGCACAAGTGCCGGCTCGACGCGGCAGAAGCCCCGGCGATCGAGTACCTCGAACGGCACGCCGTACTCCTTGAGGATCTCGATGTCCTTGCCGATGCCGTCGAGCTGCTTGCTGGTGCGAAACAGCTGCAGCGTGCCCTGCTCGCGCTCGTCGTAGGCGATGCCGGTTGCGGCGCGCAGCGCCTTGAGGCAGTCGCGGCTGTATTCCGCGATCGGCACCATGCGGCTCTTGTTCAGGCGGTAGGCGCGCTCGGTGCAGTTGGCCAGCATGCGCGCGCCGAAGCGCCACAGCGCCGGATCGAGCAACGGCCAGATGACCAGCGGGCTGTGCCGCATCAGCATCCACTTGATCGCCTTGACCGGCACGCCCGGTCCGGCCCACGGCGCCGAGTAACCGGGCGACACTTCGCCCGCGTTGGCAAAGCTGGTTTCGAGCGCCGGTCCGGACTGTCGATCGACAACCGTCACTTCATGCCCGGCCTTCGCCGCGTACCAGGCGATGGCCGTGCCGATCACTCCGCTGCCGAGCACTGCGACTCGCATTTCTCCTCCTAGCTTTGCCACTTTACGTGCGGCTCGGCGACATGTCGCGAGACCTTCGGCGGCTCGATGACCGACGAGTATTTGCCACCGCGGGCCACGCTCCGCCAGTCATGGTCACGACTGGAGTCTTCGACCCGCTATTCGAAACGAAGCCCAGGACCGGCGGCGAGGCGGCGGGCAACACGGGGCCGCCGCCAGCGTCGCCTCCTGCCGCCCGATACGGGACGGCTATGGCAGGCCGGCGAGCAGCTCTCGCAGCGCAAGGAACTCGCGGCGGGTTCGAGGCCCGTAGGTCTCGAACGTAGGTTGCGGGTCGTTCAGGTACTCGTCGCGGGCCTTCTTGACACGATCCTTGACAAGCCTGCGGCGCATCGCGGCGGGCTCGAGGCCGTAAACGCGCATCGCGTTCAGACCGAAGATCTTGCGCTTGGCCGCAGGCGTCAGCGCCGGGTAGCCGTACTTCTCCTGGAACTCGCGGCTGATCTCGAAGGCGCGGAAGGCCTGGATCTGGTCCTGCGGGCTGCCGTACCAGATCGAGTCGGTGCCCCACAGGATGTTGTCCTCGCCGAATGTCTGCAGCAGCTTGCCCATCAGGTGCGCCGCCTGGTCGGGATCACGCATGACGAAGCGCCACGTCGAACCGAGCTCCGCATAGACGTTCTTCGGACGGCCCGCCTCGCGCATCGAGCGCACCAGCACATCGACGCCCGCTTTCGCCTGCGGGTCATAAGGCCCCTCTTTCACGCCAGTATCGAAGCCCGAGTGATAGATCAGAAAGGTCATGTCCGGGTAGCGCTGTGCCGCCGGCCCGACATCACGCGAAGTCGAGTATTCATAGCCGCGCGGGCCGAAGGCGAGCCCCTTGTGCACGGCGATGTTGCGCACCTTGAGCCTGCGCGCACGCTCGATGAACGGAGCCCCATACACATCGTCGTCGAGGAAGAACCCGGCCGCGCCATCGCGGGGACCGAACTGCGTGTAGGTCTTGAACGCCGCGACCGGAAAGCGTGCGACCTGTGCGTCCATGCCGTCGATCTCGCCCGCCAGCGTCGGCATGCAGCGGCCGTGCAGCAGCAGCCTCTCGGTGCCATCCAGCGCATTGGCGGCAACGCGCGTCGCCCCGGCGGCTTCGAAGTCGAGCGGGTTGGTGTCGATCCCACCCGGCACATGCGACAGCACGCCCATTGCCGTGTCGCTGTCCATGAACACGTCCTTGAGCAGCGCGCCGCTGGAGAAGCATTCGACGTGATCGGCCTGGCCGCAATTGCTGTTCGGCATGCCCTTGAACGCGTTCGGTCCGGCGGCCTTGCGCCAGGCGCCCTGTGGATTCACATGGTGCAGCTGAACGTCGAAGATGAAGTCATCGCCGCCGACGGCGGCTTCGGCCGCTGCGAGTTCGTAAGGCGCTTCGCGCGGCACAGCGTAGTGGCCGCCGCGCTGACCGGCGGCCGCGAAGGCGCGGTTGAATGCCGCCAGCGTCGCCGCTGCACCCAGCGCCGAAACGAGGTAGCGCCGGCGGTTGAGGCCGACGCGCCGCGCCGCCGTATCGACCGTTTCCCGTGCCAGTTGCCGCGCCTCGCGCGCCGCAGCCGGCAGCGCCACGGGCTCGAATTCGCCATTCGACGTGGAGTCGAGTTTGATCGGCAGCCGCATGTCGACCGACGCCCGAGAGGGCCTGTTAACGCCTGACTCGCGCATGCGCGACCCAGGCATTAGCAGGCCCTACTTCGCGAATATCGCTTCCATGCGCTTCTGGCCCTCGGCCTCGCTGACGTCCTCGATGTGGGTGCCGAGCGACCAGGTGTAACCGTACGGGTCCTTCAGCGTGCCGGTGCGGTCGCCGTAGAACTGATCCTCCACGGGCCGAATCTGGGTGCAGCCCGCCGCCAGTGCGCGCGCGAACGCCGCGTCGACGTCCGGCACGTAGACCATGAAGGACACCGGCGAGCCGCCGAGCAGGGCCGGACTCTGGTTGCCCCACTCGGGGTTTTCCTCCGACATCATGAGGTGCGAGTCGCCGATCTTGATCTCCGCATGCGCGTAACGACCGTCGGGCATCGTCAGCTTCATGACCAGTTCGGCGCCGAAGGCACGCCGATAGAACTCTACTGCCGCCACCGCGTCGCGGATCGCGAGGTACGGAGTGACCGAGTGGAATCCCTCTGGCGGGTTAGTGACCTGGGCCATGGCTGCCTCCGTGCCAGTAGGACGCTGGTTAGTTGAACACCGCGAAATCAGGCTGCCGCTGCAACTGCCCGCTTGGCCAGCACCGTGATCAGGTGCGCCCGATACTCCGCTGACGCATGCAGGTCGGTGTTGAGTCCGGCCGACGGAATGCTGACGCCATCGCAGGACTCGGGGGCGAACCTGGCCGCGAGCTTGTCCTCCAGCGCCTTGACGCGGAAAACTCCCGGCCCCGCGCCGGTGACGGCAACGCGCACGCCACCCGCCGTTTGCGCGACAAACACACCGACCATCGCGAAGCGCGAGGCGGGCTGCTTGAACTTCACGTACGCCGCCTTGGCAGGCACCGGAAAGTGGACAGACGTGATGATCTCGCCGGCCGCGAGTGCGGTCTCGTACAGGCCCTTGAAGTAGTCGTCCGCCGCGATCTTGCGCCGGTCGGTCTGGACCGTGGCGCCGAGCCCGAGCACCGCCGCGGGATAGCAGGCCGCCGGATCGTTGTTGGCGAGCGAGCCGCCGATCGTGCCGCGGTTGCGCACCTGCCGGTCACCGATGCCGCCGGCAAGCTGTGCCAGCGCAGGAATGCGCGACTGGACGTCCTTCGAGGCCGCAACGGCGGCATGCGTCGTCATTGCACCGATGACGACGTTGCTGCCATCGATACAGACGCCCTGCAGTTCGGTGATGCCCGCCAGGTCGATCCAGCCGGAGGGCGAAAGCAGGCCGAGCCGCATCGACGGCAGAGTCGACTGGCCGCCGGCCAGGATTTTGTCGTCGCCATGCTGGCCGGCCAGCTTGACCGCGTCGGCCACCGAGGCGGGGCGGTGATAGTGCATCGTTTCCATTGTCATCTCCTCAATCTCCGGTGCCGTTACACGCGCGTCGCGGCGCGGATCGTCTTCCACACCGTGTGCGGCGTGGCCGGCATCGGAATATCGGTCACTCCCATGGGCGCGAGCGCGTCGGTGATGGCGTTGATCACCGCCGCCGGCGAGCCGATCGCACCGGCCTCGCCGCAGCCTTTCACGCCGAGCGGGTTGTGCGTGCACGGCGTGCCCTTGGCAGTCTCGACCGTGAACTTCGGCAGGTCGTCGGCGCGCGGCATCGCGTAGTCCATGTAGCTGCCGGTGACGAGCTGGCCGTCCTCGTTGTAGATGCCGTGCTCGAGCAGCGCCTGGCCGATGCCCTGCGCCAGCCCGCCGTGCACCTGGCCCTCGACGATCATCGGGTTGATCACGTTGCCGAAGTCGTCGCACGCCGCGAAGCGGTCGATGCGCACGACGCCGGTATCCGGATCGATCTCGACCTCGCAGACATACGAGCCCGCCGGGTAGGTGAAGTTGGTCGGGTCGTAGAACGCGTTCTCGTTGAGCCCCGGTTCGAGCTTGTCGAGCGGATAGTTGTGCGGCACATAGGCCGCCAGCGAGACTTCGGCAAAGGCCTTCTTGCGATCGGTGCCGGCCACGCGAAACTCGCCGTTGGCGAACTCGATGTCGGCCTCGCTCGCCTCGAGCAGGTGCGCGGCGATCTTCTTGCCCTTGGCAACCACCTTGTCGATCGCCTTCATGATGGCGGTGCCGCCCACCGCGATCGAGCGCGAGCCGTAGGTGCCCATGCCGAACAGGATCTTGCCGGTGTCGCCGTGCTGGATGTCGACGTCGTCGAGCGGAATGCCGAGGCGGTCGGCCACGACCTGCGCGAACGTGGTTTCGTGCCCCTGCCCGTGCGAGTGCGAGCCGGTGAACACCGTGACCTTGCCGGTCGGGTGCACACGTACCTCGCCTGCCTCGAACAGGCCCGCGCGCGCGCCGAGCGCACCGGCGATGTTGGACGGTGCCAGGCCGCACGCTTCGATGTAACAGGAGTAGCCGAGGCCGCGCAGCATCCCCTTCTTCGCGCTCTCGGCCTTGCGCGCAGCGAAACCCTTGACGTCGGCGAGCTCGATCACGCGGCGCAGCGTTGCGTCGTAATCGCCGGTGTCGTAGGTCAGACCCACCGGCGTGGCGTACGGGAACGTCTTGATGAAGTTGCGCCGGCGCAGCTCGGCCGGGTCGATCTTCAGCTCGCGCGCGGCGGTCTCGACAATGCGCTCGACGACGTAGGTCGCCTCGGGGCGGCCGGCGCCGCGATAGGCGTCGACCGGCGCGGTGTTGGTGAACACCGCCTTCACTTCGCAGTAGATCGCCGGCGTGGCGTACTGGCCGGCGAGCAGCGTCGCATACAGGATCGTCGGGATGCACGAAGCGAAGGTCGACAGATACGCGCCCATGTTCGCCGTCGTGTGGACGCGCAGCGCCAGGAACCTGCCGTCCTTGTCGAGCGCGAGTTCAGCAGTCGTCACGTGGTCGCGACCGTGCGCATCCGACAGGAAGCTCTCGGAGCGCTCGGCGGTCCACTTGATCGGGCGCCCGACCCGCTTGCTCGCCCACA
>DAOMFI010000166.1:0-6180 GCA_035429725.1 Burkholderiaceae bacterium
CCTGCGCTGCGCCAACGTCTTCCACGCCGGCGACGGCAACCTGCATCCGCTGATCATGTTCGACGCCAACGACCCGGAGTCCGTCGTTCGCGCGGAGGAGTTCGGCTTCGAGATCCTCGAGCTTTCGATCGCGGTCGGCGGTACCGTGACGGGTGAGCACGGCGTCGGCGTCGAGAAGATCCACCAGATGTGCCAGCAGTTCGACACGGCGACCTTGCAGGCCTTCCACGCCATCAAGCACGCCTTCGACCCGCCGGGCCTGCTGAATCCGGGCAAGGCCGTGCCCACGCTGAACCGCTGCGCCGAGTACGGCAAGATGCACGTGCACGGCGGCCAGCTGAAGTTCCCGGACCTGCCGCGCTTCTGAGTTCGACGATGCCGCTCGTTCCCTACTGCGCGCTGATGCACGGGCGTACCGAACACCACCGCCCGCGATGACCGAGCACGAGCTTCCGGCGCTGACGCGCCTGCGCGACCGCGTGCGCACCGCGACGGAACAGCGGTCACCGCTGCGCATCCGCGCCGGCGGCACCAAGGACTTCTACGGCAACGCGACGGCGGGCGAGTTGCTTGATCCGCGCGAGCTCCGCGGCATCGTCGATTACGCCCCGACGGAACTCGTCGTCACGGTACGCGGCGGCACGCCGCTCGCCGAACTCGAAGCGGCACTCGCCGAGCACCAGCAGCAGCTGCCCTTCGAGCCGCCGCACTTTGGTCCGGACGCCACGATCGGCGGCGCGATTGTCGCCGGCATCGCCGGCCCGCGCCGTGTCGCGGCGGGCTCGGTGCGCGATTTTGTGCTCGGCGCGAGCATGATCGATGGCCGCGGCGATGTGCTGACCTTCGGCGGGCGCGTGATGAAGAACGTTGCCGGCTACGACATGGGACGCGTCCTCGCCGGTTCGCTCGGCACGCTCGGCGTCCTGGTCGACGTTTCGCTGAAGGTCCTGCCGCGCCCGGTGGCCGAACGCACGCTGCGTTTCGAGATCGACGAGGAAAAGGCGATCCGCCAGCTCAACGCCTGGGGTGGCCAGCCGCTGCCGATCACCGCCAGCGCCTGGTGCGACGGCGTCCTGTGGCTGCGCCTCGCGGGCGCCCGTGCCGCCGTCGATGCGGCGCAGGCGCGGCTGGGTGGCAGCGTTGTTGACGATGCCGAGCGTTGGTGGACCGAGTTGCGCGAACAACGCCATCCTTACTTCGCCACCGGCCAGCAACGCGCGCTATGGCGACTGTCCGTGCCGCCGACCACGCCGCCGCTCGGTCTCGGTTCGACACTGATCGAGTGGCATGGCGGCCAGCGCTGGGTCAGCGGCGAGGTCGATGCGACCGCGCTCCGTTCGAAGGTCGCCGCGGTCGGTGGACATGCCACGCGATTCCGTGGCGGTGATGCACGCATCCCGGCCTTCCAGGCGCTCGACCCCGTGCTCGCACGGCTGAACGCGCGGCTGAAGGCCGAATTCGATCCGGCCGGGATCTTCAATCCGGGCCGTCTCAGCCCACTGTGAAGTAGTCATGCAGACCCAACTCGCCGACTGGATCCGCGACACGCCCGAAGGCAAGGAGGCCGACGCGATCCTGCGCAAGTGCGTGCACTGCGGCTTCTGCACGGCGACCTGCCCGACCTACCAGTTGCTCGGCGACGAGCTCGACTCGCCGCGCGGCCGCATCTACCTGATGAAGCAGATGCTCGAGGGCGAGGCGGTCACGGCGAAGACGCAGCTGCACCTGGATCGCTGCCTCACCTGCCGCAGCTGCGAGACGACCTGTCCTTCGGGCGTGCAGTACGGCCGCCTGGTCGACATCGGCCGCAAGCTGGTCGACGAACGGGTGCCGCGCCCGTTTGGCGACCGCACTGCGCGTGCGGTACTGAAGGCCGGGCTGACGAGCCCGCTATTCGCGCCGGCGATGAAGCTCGGCCAGCTGGTGCGGCCGCTGCTGCCGGCGGGCCTCAAGGCCAAGGTGCCTGCGGCGCAGCCTGCCGGTACGTTTCCCTCACGGACACACGCGCGCCGGATGATCCTGCTCGAAGGCTGCGTGCAACCGGCGATGGCGCCGAATATCAACACGTCGACAGCGCGCGTGCTGGATGCGCTCGGCATCGAAGTCCTGCGCCCCGCGGCTGCCGGCTGCTGCGGCGCGATCCGCTATCACCTGAACGACCAGGACGGCGGCCTCGACGATGCCCGCCGCAACATCGATGCGTGGTGGCCGCTGATCGAGGCTGGCGCCGAGGCGATCGTCATGAACGCGAGCGGCTGCGGCCAGCAGGTCAAGGAATATGGCCACATGCTCGCGCGCGATGCGGCGTATGCCGCCAAGGCGGCGCGCGTCAGTGCGCTGACAAAGGACCTCGCCGAGATCCTCCCGGCGCTCGGCGAGGAACTGAAGCGCAGGCTCGGTGCCGGAGTCGCCGGCAAGGTGGTCTTCCACCCGCCGTGCACGCTGCAGCACGGGCTCAAGGTCAAGGGCGCGGTCGAAGCGCTGCTGACGTCGCTCGGCGCAACGGTGCCGCCGGTCGGCGAAGGCCACTTCTGCTGCGGCTCGGCGGGCACGTACTCGGTGTTGCAGCCGGAGCTTTCCATCCAGTTGCGCGACCGGAGGCTCGGCCATCTGCAACAGCCCGCCCCGGAGGCCATTCTCTCGGCCAACATCGGCTGCATTACGCACCTGCAGAGCGGCACCGAAACACCGGTCATGCACTGGATCGAGTGGCTGGACACGCGTCTGAACCCGCAGTGACGTGATGCTGGAAGCGCTGGCGACGTTGCTCGTGTTCCAGACGATCGGCGAGGTGCTGAGCTACGGGCTGGGATTGCCGGTGCCCGGTCCGGTGCTCGGGATGGCTCTCCTCCTCGGCCTGCTGCTGTTGCGGCCAGCGACCATCGACCGGCTGCGCCCGACCTCGCTCGAACTGCTGAAACACCTGTCGCTGCTCTTCGTCCCCGCCGGCGTCGGCGTCATGCTGCACGCCGCGCGCATTGGCAAGGAGTGGCTGCCGATTGTCGTGGCGCTGATCGCCAGCACCGCGCTCGCGATCGCGGTCACCGCGCTGGTCGTGACGTGGGCCGCGCGTCGCCTCGGATCCGGCGAAGGCGAGGGATGACCCCGAGGCTCGATTCGATCTGGGTCTACCTCGCCGCCACGCCGCTGCTCGGCCTGACCGCCACGCTGCTCGCCTACCTCGTTGCCTGGCGCATTTACCAGCGCACCGGCATGAACCCGCTCGCCAACCCGGTCGCCATCGCCGTGGTGCTGCTGGTGGCGCTACTTGTTCTGACGGGAACGCCCTACCGCACCTACTTCGACGGCGCGCAGTTCGTGCACTTTCTGCTCGGCCCCGCGACCGTGGCGCTAGCGGTTCCGCTGTATGACCAGCGTGCGCGGCTGGCGCGGCTCTGGCTGCCGCTGACGCTCGGCCTGGTCGCGGGCGTCATCACGGCGATCGCGTCAGCACTCGGTATCGCGTGGGCACTGGGCGCGTCGCGCGAGACGCTGCTTTCGCTCGCGCCGAAGTCGGTGACAACGCCGATCGCGATGGGTATTGCCGAAAAGATCGGCGGCCTGCCTTCATTGACGGCGGTGTTCGTCATCCTGACCGGGATGACCGGCGCGATCATCGCGCGGCCGCTGCTCAACGCACTGCGCATCGATGCGCACCCGGCGCGCGGCTTTGCCGTGGGCGTTGCCGCGCATGGCATCGGGACGGCGCGCGCCTTCCAGGTCAGCGAGCAGATGGGCGCGTTCGCCGGCCTGGCGATGGGGCTGACCGCCCTGGTCACGGCATTCATCGCTCCGTGGCTCGCTCCCGCGCTCGTCACGGCGTTGACGCGCTGAACGCACCGCCTTCGCTGCACCCGGAGACCACTCGACCATGCCCCGCGACTCCGCCGCACGGCTGACCGGGATGCTGAACCTCGGCATCCGGACCACACAGTGGCTCGCGTCGATCGGAATTGCAACGCCCTCGCAACTGCGCCGCGTCGGACCGATCGCCGCCTTCGTCCGGCTCAAGCGGGCGCATCGAGGTGTCAGCCTGAACGCGCTGTATGCACTGGTCGGCGCTGTCGAAGGCCGGCACTGGACCGAGGTCCGGCGCACGCGCCGTCTCGACCTGCTGCTCGCCGTGGACGACTACGAGCGCAGGCACCCTGCTGCGAGACCGCAGGCCGACGAACTGCTGGCTCTGAAGAACATCGGACCGGCGATGCGCCGCGATCTCGAGTTGCTCGGCATCGCAAGTGTGGCGCAACTGGCTCGCCGTGAACCCGATGCGCTTTACCGTGCGCTCGCGCGCAAGACCGGGCAGCGGCAGGATCCGTGCGTCTGGGACACTTTCGCCGCCGCGATCCATCAGGCGCGCACCGGCGAAGCGCGACCCTGGTGGCATTACACGCCCGAACGCAAGCGCCGTCAGGCCGAGGGAGAGTTTCCCGTCCGCACGACGAGCCGCGCACGCTGAGCGCCGGCCCGCGGTTTAGGTTTCCGGGAGGGGACGACGAGGCGCCGCCCACAAGGGAGAGCGGCCGCGCCGCTGCGCACGTGGCCGGCCTCCTGCGGACGGCCGGCCTCGACGTCGCTCAACGTCCTACTGTGTGAAGCGGCCGTGCGCCTTCATCCGGTCGCACATCGCTTCGTTCGGGCCGCCAACAGCCACGCCCTTTTCCTTCGCGCGCGCCTGAACCTGCTTGCTGAAGTCAGCCATGTACGACTTGCACTCGTCGTACGAGGCGAGACTCTGCATCTTCGCGCGGTGCGCGGTGCGCTCTTCGTCCGTCAGCAAAGCCGCGCCACGCCCGGGCCCCATTCCCTGGTGCATGCCCGGTCCTCCGGCCGCACCGCATGCTCCCGGGCCGGTGCCGGCGCCGCAGCCCGGCCCACCGCTTGCGCCGGGTCCAGCGCCGGTGGCACAGCCCTGTCCGCCGCCCGGTCCGTAACCTGCTCCGCAGCCCATGCCGTGCCCGGGCCCGTAGCCGCCATGCGCAAGCGCCGTGCCGGCCACGAGTGCCGCCGCCGCAATCGCCAGTGCAATGCCGGTCATCTTTCCGCGTTGTCCGTCTACTCGTGTCATCGCGACCTCCTGGGTTTCGATGAGCACAGAGTAGGCAGGCACACTTTTGCGCGCTTGTGCGCCGTCAAGCGCAGCCGGTGGCCGGGTGTGAGAGTCGTAACGAGTTGTTTCAGACGACGCCGCGGTCACTGCAGCGTGTCGGCAGCAATGACGCGCACGCCGGCATCGGCAAAGGCCCGCCGCGCGGCGTCCAGCGAGCCGTTCGTGTCGATGGCTCGGCAGGCATCGGCGATGACGATCGCCTCGAAGCCGCGCAGCCGCGCATCGAGCGCACTCCATGCCACGCAGAAATCGAGCGCGAGCCCGGCCAGATAGACGGTGCGAAGACCGCGCTCGTTCAGCAGCCCCGCCAGCCCGGTGGGCGTATGGCGGTCCGCCTCGAGGAACGCCGAGTAGCTGTCGGTGTGCGCGTGGTAGCCCTTGCGGATCACACCCTGCGCGTGCGGCACCACGAGCGCGTCGGCGAACGCCGCACCGTGCGTGCCCTGGATGCAATGGTCGGGCCACAGCACCTGGCGACCGTAGTCGAGTTCCATCGCAGAAAAAGGCGCTCGACCCGCGTGCGACGAGGCGAACGAGATGTGACCCGGCGTGTGCCAGTCCTGTGTCAGCAGGACGTTCTCGAAACGCAGCGCGATGCGGTTGATGACCGGGATGACCTCGTCGCCATGAGCGACGGCCAGAGCACCGCCCGGCAGAAAGTCGTTCTGGATGTCGACGACCAACAGGACGGCATCGCTCCGCATGCAACCCGTCCCGCAGACCCTAGCCGATGGCCTTGCCCATCTCCTCGACGACCTTCTTCGCGTCGCCGAACACCATCATCGTCTTCGGCATGTAGAAGAGTTCGTTGTCGAGGCCGGCGTAGCCGGAGGCCATCGAGCGCTTGTTGACGATCACCTGCTTGGCCTTGTAGGCCTCGAGGATCGGCATGCCGGCGATCGGCGACTTCGGGTCTTTCGCGGCGGGGTTGACGACGTCGTTCGCGCCGAGGATGAGCGCCACATCCGCCTCGCCGAACTCGCCGTTGACGTCTTCCATCTCGAAGACCTGGTCGTACGGCACCTCGGCCTCGGCGAGCAGCACGTTCATGTGGCCCGGCATGCGGCCCG
>DAOMFI010000167.1:0-6120 GCA_035429725.1 Burkholderiaceae bacterium
CCGACCACCAGCCGCTTCAGGTACAGCTCCGGCGCAATGCGCAGGAACATGTCGATGTCGAGCGCGTTGTGATGGGTCACAAACGGCTTCGCCGCCGCGCCGCCGGGAATCACCTGCAGCATCGGTGTTTCCACTTCGAGGAAGCCTTCGGCCACCATGAACTCGCGCATCGCGGCGATCGCCTTGCTGCGGGTGAGGAACGCCGCCCGCGCCTCGTCGTTCATGATGAGGTCGACATAGCGCTGGCGGTAACGCTGCTCGCGATCCTCCAGACCGTGGAACTTGTCAGGCAGCGGCCGCAGGGCCTTGGCCATCAGGCGCAGACTACGGACACGAACCGACAGTTCGCCTTTCTGCGTCTTGAAGACCGTTCCCTGCGCGGCGATGAGGTCCCCGATATCCCAGCGTTTGAACTCCTCCAGCGCGGCTTCGCCGGCGTCGTCCTTCGCGATGAAGAACTGAATGCGGCCGCTGACGTCCTGCACCGTCGCGAAGGCCACCTTGCCCATCACGCGCTTCAGCATCATGCGGCCGGCCACCGCGACCTCCACGCCGTCCTGCTCGAGCGCCTCGCGCTCCAGCGGGCCGTACCTGGCATGCAGGTCGCCGGCCAGGTGCGTGCGGTGGAAGTCGTTCGGAAAGGCTGGCCCACGTGTGCGCAGTTCGGCCAGCTTGGCGCGCCGCTCCGCGATGATCTGGTTCTCGTCCGCGGCCGGGTTGTTGGATTCAGTCATGGTTCAGGTGTCGCGTACGTCGGCGACCGGTTGGGTTCCAAAGTCAGGCCGCGCGAGATAGGCCAGCACACGTGCAGCAGCGGCCTCCGGTGTGGGCAACTGGCCGCTGGCCTTCAGCTGGATGAAGTTCGCCTGCTCCGGGAAGCCCATCGCCTCGGCCGCGCGCAGTTCGCCCTGCATATCGGTGTCGATGACGCCCGGCGCCAACGAAACGATGCGCGCCGGATGGGGCCGCAGCGCCTCGTCGAGGGCAACGACGCGCGAGTAGTGGTCAAGTCCCGCCTTGGCGGCGCAGTAGCTGGCCCATCCGGCGATCGGGCGCCTGCCTGCCCCCGATGAAATGTTGAGCACGCGCTTGTCGATCGCCCAGTCGCGCGTCGCGCGCAGGAAGGCCGCGGTCAGCACGATCGGCGCTTCAAGGCCGACCCTGAGCACCGCAGCGAGCTGCTCCGCACCGCTGCGATCGATGGGACCCACCGGCCCGAGGAGACCGGCGTTGTTGATCAGTGCCGCCGAGGTGAAACCGGCCGTCGCATGCTGGTGGAGCCAGGTCTCGAGCCGCGCAGCCGTACCGACATCGTGCCCGACGTCGATCGCCCATTGCTCGAGCCTTGCACCGGCAGCGCTGGCCTTCTCCTCCAGCGCCTTCGACGGATGCCGCGACAGAGTGAGCAAATGCGCGCCCGCCGCAAGCAGGTGTTCTGCCATGGCGGCTCCCAGCCCGCGGGAGGCGCCGGTCAATATCACAAGCTGTTTTGTCGTCATGATGGGACGGGAAGGTACCCGAGATCGGCCACGCCGTGGGTGGCGCTCCACCCGGAGAAGTCATCGAGGGTCAGGCCGAACACGCGCGTATCGCGCACACTGCCATGATGGTCGCGCGTCTCGGCCCGCAGCAGGCCTTCCTCGCGCATGCCGGCGCGTCGCATGACCCCCGCGCTGGCGTCGTTGGCCGCGTCGCACGAACCCCAGATGCGGTTCACCTGCATCTGCTCGAAGGCATAGTGGACCTGCAGGCGCACGACTTCGCTGGCGATACCGGTGCCGCGAGCCGGCGGGATCAGGAAGTAACCGATCTCGACCTTCGGCGTGCTCCAGTCCGGCGCATGGAAACCGGCGCCGCCCAGATAGTTGTGACTGTCGGCGTCGAAGATCGCCATCGGCATTGACCGCCTCAGCATGAACTCGGCCTGCATTCGCCGTGCGTAGGACTCGGAGTCCTCGACGCGCTGATGGCGTCGTGGCCATTCCATCCACTGCATCAGCTCTTCGCGGTGCGGTGCCAGTGCGTCGAACAATGCCTTGCCGTCGCCAAAGCGATAGCGGCGCAGCACGATGCGGGCGCTGGCGACCCCCTCGGCGAGCGGCAGCAGTTCCGGCTTGTCGACGGCAGGGCGGAGCATCGAAGACCTATACGCCCTGCTTGAGGCTCGCCTCGATGAAGTCGTCGAGATCGCCGTCCAGCACGGCCTGGGTGTTGCCGATCTCGACGTTGGTGCGCAGGTCCTTGATGCGCGACTGGTCGAGCACGTAGGAGCGGATCTGGTGGCCCCAGCCGATGTCGGTCTTGGCCTCTTCCAGCTTGTTCTGCTCCGCCATGCGCTTGCGCAGTTCGAGTTCGTACAGGCGCGACTTCAGCATTGCCATGCACTCGGCGCGATTGCGGTGCTGCGAGCGGTCATTCTGGCTCTGCACGACGATGCCCGAGGGCGCGTGCGTGATGCGCACCGCGGACTCGGTCTTGTTGACGTGCTGGCCCCCGGCGCCGGAGGCGCGATAGACGTCGATGCGCAGGTCGGCCGGATTGATCTCGATGTCGACGGTCTCATCGACCTCGGGATAGACGAACACGCTGGCGAACGACGTGTGCCGTCGCGCATTCGAGTCGAACGGCGACTTGCGCACCAGCCGATGGATTCCGGTCTCGGTACGCAGCATGCCGTACGCATAGTCGCCGCTGATCTTGATCGTCGCGCCCTTGATGCCGGCGACTTCCCCCTCGGATTCGTCGAGCAGCTCGGGCTTGAAACCGCGCCGCTCGGCGTAGCGCAGGTACATGCGCTCGAGCATGCCGGCCCAGTCCTGTGCCTCGGTGCCGCCGGCCCCGGCCTGAATCTCGATGAAGCAGTTGTTGGGGTCGAGCGGATTGTTGAACATCCGCTGGAACTCGAGGTCGGCGACCTGTTTGGCAAGCCCCGCCACGTCGGCCTCGACCGACATCAGCGTGGCGTCGTCGTCGTCCGCGCGCGCCATTTCGAACAGCTCGCCGGCGTCGCGCAGGCCGTTCGTCAGCGCGTGCATCCTTTGCACGACGAGGTCGAGCGTCTTCTTTTCCCTTCCGAGCTCCTGGGCGCGCTTGGGATCGTCCCAGACCTTGGGATCTTCGAGTGACCGGTTGATCTCCTCGAGGCGTGCTTCCTTCACATCGACGTCAAAGATACCTCCGCAGTTCGGCCAGGCGTCCGCGCAGGTCAGCGACGGTACCTTCGATCTGGTTGAGGCGTTCGGCTTCCATGGAGGGTCTCGCAGTCGAAAGAGCGCGATTATAGGAACTGGGCCGGCTACGGGCGCCGGTGGCCGTCAGCCACGTAAGATGCGCGCCAGTTCGGTTTCCGGCGCCCCCTTCCGATCCCGCTCGCTCCGATGATCGAGTCGACCGCGACCCCCGTTACCTACCTGTTCTCGGACATCGAGGGCAGCACCCGGCTGTGGGAGTCCGACCCGGCACTGGCGGCGCGCACTCTGGCGTGGCATGACGAACTGTCGCGGACCGTCGTCGGTCGTCACCGCGGCACGATCGTCAAGATGACCGGCGACGGCATGCACGCTGCCTTTGATGATCCGGCCGATGCGATGGCGGCTGCGGTCGACCTGCAAATCGCACTCGGCGAGACCGCCGCGGGGCACGCACCGATCAGCGTGCGCTGCGGTCTGCACCTCGGCGTCGACCAGCGCCGCGACAACGACTTCTTCGGACCTGCGGTAAACCGGGCGGCCCGCATCATGAGCGCCGCGCACGGAGGCCAGATCCTCGTTTCGCGTGCCGTCTCCGAGCGCGTTGCCGGCCGCTTGCCGCCGGAGGTTGCGCTGCGTGATCTCGGAGCGGTGCGGCTGCGCGACCTTGGCTCCGCCGAAACGTTGTGCCAGATCGTGCACCCCAGGCTGCGCTCCGACTTCCCGCCGCTGCGCTCGATGGCCAGCACGCCGAACAACCTGGCCGAGCAGCTCAATTCGTTTGTCGGGCGCGACCGCGAGATGGAGCAGGTACGGCAACTGCTGGCCAACAGCCGGTTGCTGACGCTGCTCGGCATGGGCGGCCTGGGCAAGTCACGCCTGTCGATGCAGGTGGCGGCGATCGTGCTCGACGATTATCCGGACGGCGTGTGGTTCGTCGAGCTGGCGGCCCTGTCGGATCCGCAGCTTGTGCCGCAGGCCGTGGCGTCGGTGCTCGGCGTCAAGGAAGCGCCGGGCGCGACGCTGCTGGAAGCACTGGCCCGCTTTGTCCGCGACCGGAAACTGCTGATCGTTCTCGACAACTGCGAGCATCTCGTGCAGGCCTGCGCCGAGCTCGCCAAGCGGCTGCTGCAGGCCGGGCCGCAAGTGCGCCTGCTGGCTTCCACTCGCGACGCGCTGCGCATTGCCGGCGAGACGGTGTTCCAGGTTGCACCGCTGCCGCCGCCGGCGCGGGACGAGGCGACGCTCGACGCGCTGCTCGCGAACGATGCGGTCCGGCTGTTCGTCGACCGCGCCACGGCCGTGCAGCCGGCGTTCCGCCTGACGGCGAAGTCCGCGGCCGTGGTCGCCGACATCTGCCGCCGCCTCGACGGAATCCCGCTGGCGCTTGAACTCGCCGCGGCGCGTACGCGCTCGATGCCGATCGAGGCGATCGCAGCGCGCCTGAACGAGCGCTTCCGGCTGCTGACCTCCAGCGACCGGACCGTGCTGCCACGGCAGCAGACGCTGCGGGCGCTGATCGACTGGTCCTACGATCTGCTGCCCCCGGATGAGCAGCGACTTTTCCAGCGCCTGTCGGTGTTCGCCGGCGGCTGGACGCTGGATGCGGCGGAGTCCGTCGTTGCCGGCGGCCCAATCGAGGCCGGCAGTGTGATGGACCTGCTCGCAAACCTGGTCGAGAAGTCGTTAGTGATGCTTGACCCCGACAGTGGACGCTACCGCATGCTTGACACGGTTCGGCATTACGCGGCCGAGCGGCTGGCGCAAAGCGACGAAGAATCGGCCTCGCGGTCGCGTCACCTGGCGTGGTGCCTGGCGGTCGCCGAGCGCGCCCGCGCGGGGCTCGCAGGACCGGAGCAGGGCCGATGGATCGCGGAGCTCGATAGTGAACGTGAGAATCTTCTGGCTGCGCACCGCTGGTGCGACCGCGCGGAGGACGGTGTCGAGCAGGGGCTGCAGCTCGTTTTCCTGCTGAAGCTCTACTGGTACCAGCACGGCCTGCTGACGCTGGGACATCGGGTCACGACCGAGGCACTCGCGCGGACGCGTGCCGACGATCGCAGCCTCGTGCGTTGCCGCGGGCTCGCCGACGTCGGCCAGTTCTGCACGTTCATGGGCCGATACGCCGAGGCGCGCGGTTACCTCGAGGACAGCCTCGAGCTGGCGCGCGAACTGGGCGACCAGAACCGCCTCGCCGCGGTGCTGCAGACGCTCGGGCTGGCGTGCCGGGGTGACGGCGACATGCCGAATGCCGAGCGCTTCTCAGCGGAATCCATCACCGTGGCGCGCGCCGTCGGCAACCAGCGCCAGCTCGCTTCAGCGCTGAACAGTCATGCGCAGCTGCTGCGCCAGCAAGGCGATCTGGGCGGTGCCGAGACGCTCTACTCGGAGGCCGTGCGGATCCTCGAAACCCTGGGCGACCACGAGAGCGTAGCCATCGGCCGGCTGAACCTTGCCGTAGTGGCCATCGAGCGCAGGCAGACCGACAGGGCGCGTGCGCTGCTTGGCCAGGCGCTACAAGTGGCGACCACGCTGGGGTCACAGCAACTCGGTCAATCGACGTTCGACATCCTCGCCGGACAGTGCGCGGCGGAAGGCCGTCACGACGCGGCGCTGCAGATGTTCGGCGCTGCCGAGGCGCAGGCGGAGCGCTCAGGACTGAAGCGCGACAGCGCCGACGCGGCCTTCCTTTTGCCGTTGATCGAAGAGTCGCGCCGCGCGCTCGGAGAGTCGGCCGAACGCGTGCTGACCGAGGGAAGAAGCTTGAGTTACGCCGACGCAGTCCGGCGTGCCGGCGAGCTGGTCTCGATGAACCCGTAGGCACTCAGGCCATTGAGAAGAGGCGTGGTGCGGTCCTCAAGTCGCGGGGAAGCTGCAGTTTCCCCAAAAGTTAAGACCGTTATCGCGCCGATGGACCGGCAGAACGCGACCC
>DAOMFI010000168.1:0-6116 GCA_035429725.1 Burkholderiaceae bacterium
AAGGCCGGCATCGTTGCGCGTGACGAGCGCGAGACGGGTGAGCGGGCGCTGCTGAATCTCGGCCATACCTTCGGTCATGCGATCGAGGCGATGACCGGCTACACGCGATGGCTGCACGGCGAGGCGGTCGGCTGCGGCCTGGTGCTGGCGGCGGATCTCTCCGTCCGCGTGGGTCTGCTGGAGCGCGCGGCGATCCGGCCGATCGAGGCGGCCGTCCAGGCCGCGGGGTTGCCGGCGCGCATCGAAGGCCTCTCACTGGAACGCGCGATCGAGTCAATGCGCGGCGACAAGAAGTCGGAGGCGGGCGCCATCCGCTTCATCCTTCTCGAGAAGATCGGGCACGCCGTTCAGCGCACCGTCCCGGACGCGACCCTGCGAGCAACCCTCGCGGCGGGAGGCTATGCATGAACGCCTGCCAGGCGTTCGGGCTTGCAGCCTATGCCGCGGACCCGGCGCATTCGCGCGGACGACTGCACGCCGAACCGCCGGCGCCCGGTCGCACCGACTTCCAGCGCGACCGTGACCGCATCATCCACTGCACCGCCTTCCGCCGACTCGAGTACAAGACGCAGGTCTTCGTCAATCACGAAGGCGATCTTTTCAGAACGCGACTGACCCATTCGCTCGAAGTGGCGCAGATCGGCCGTGCGATCGCGCGGACGCTGCAGTTGAACGAAGATCTCGTTGAGGCGGTGTCGCTGGCGCACGATCTCGGGCACACGCCCTTCGGGCACGCGGGGCAGGACGCGCTGGCCGAGTGCATGCAGCCGCATGGCGGTTTCGAGCACAACCTGCAGTCGCTGCGCGTCGTCGACGAACTGGAGGAGCGCTACGGCGCCTTCAACGGACTCAACCTGACGTTCGAGTCGCGCGAGGGCATCCTCAAGCACTGCTCGCTCGAGAACGCGCGCAAGCTCGGTCAGCTTGGCGAACGCTTCCTGTTGCGGCGCCAGCCCAGTCTTGAAGCGCAGATCGCCAATCTCGCGGACGAGATCGCCTACAACAATCACGACATCGACGACGGGCTGCGCTCGCAGCTGATCTCGCTGGAGCAGCTGGAGGCCGTGCCGCTGTTCGCCCGGCACGCCGCGCCCGTACGATCGCAGTTCCCCGGCATTGCCGAGCGCCGCATGATCCACGAAACCGTGCGCCGCATGATCAACACGCTGATCGTCGACCTCACGGAGGAAAGCTCGCGGAGGATCGCGGCTGCGGCGCCGGCGTCGATCGACGAGGTGCGGCAGTCCGGGCCGCTGATCGCGTTCTCGGGGCCGCTGCGCGCCGAGGCTGACGAGCTCAAGCGCTTCCTGCACGACAACCTCTACCGCCACTATCGCGTGATGCGCATGACGACCAAGGCGAAGCGGATCGTGCGCGAGCTGTTCGCCGCCTTCGACGACGAGCCGCGGCTGCTGCCGCTCGATCATCAAGCGCGCGCCGCGCAGGACAAGGCCCGCGCCATCGCCGACTACGTCGCGGGCATGACGGATCGTTATGCGATCCGCGAACATCGCCGGCTGTATTCGGTCGGAGACGACTGAGCGCGGCGGATGGCGCGGCTGGCGCGGCTCTCGATCGGCGGATTCCCGCACCTGGTCCTGCAGCGGTCGGGGCCGCGGCCGCTCGTTGTCGATGATGTCGATGCCGGGCGCCTGCTGGCGGCGATGCGCGAGTCCATGAGCGGGGGGCATGTCGCCCTGCATGGTTACGCGCTTTTGCCGCACGCGTTGTGGCTGCTTGTAACGCCCGCGGATGCGCGTGCGCTCGGATTGGCGCTGCAGGCCGTCGGCCGTCGCTACGTGCGCGCGTACAACGATCGCCATGCCGGGCGCGGCGCGCTGTTCGACGGCCGCTACCGGGCGGCGATCCTGGAGCCGGAGTCCGCGTTTCTCGGCGCGCTGCAGTTTGTAGAGACCCAGCCGGTTCGCGCCGGACTGGTGGCGGCTGCTGAGGAATATCGCTGGTCCAGTTTTCGGCATCACGCGGGCTTCGCCTCGGATCCGATGCTGCAGGACCACTCGCTTTACTGGGCGCTTGGCAATACGCCCTTCGAGCGGCAGGTTGCCTATCGTGCCGCCGTGCATGCCGGTCTTGCCCAGGGCGACGTCGCGCGCTTCGACAGGGCATTGGCCGGCGGCTGGGTGGTCGGGTCGGATGCTTTCGTGCGCTCGATCGCGCCGCAATGCGCGCGACGTCCCGCACCCGGCCGCGCCGGCCGGCCGCGACGTCCCGCTGCCTCGACGCCGAGCGGCTGAACCTTCTCGCCCGCGGCAGCGCGGGTGCTCAGGCGCATTGCGAGTTGGCCGCAGCTGGCGGATCCGCGTCGGCGGCGGATCAAGGTTGCTGAGTGATGCGAGCGCCCACTACGGGCTGGGCGTTCATCGCACCTGAGTCAGGCCTGCGGCTGCGGGTCGACCATCACCACGCCGGCTGGACTGGAGGGCAATATTTGTTATGTCCCCTAATTTCTACAGAGTCGCAGCGACTGATTTTAATGAGGGACAGACCCTGATTTAACTTGTTGTGCAGTGCGGTGGTGGCGCAGTACATTGCGATCTCGATCTGACCTCACTGGGAACCGGCTTTTACGCCGGGACACGCCATGGACCTGCCGCTGCCGCCCGACTCTGCCCGTACCGACGCCGAAGCGGAGGGCCTGTATGCGAGCAGCCTCGAACATGACGCCTGCGGCGTTGGATTCGTCGCCAACATCAAGGGTCGCGCGAGTCATGCGATCGTGCAGCAGGCGCTGCTGATCCTGCACAACCTCGACCACCGCGGCGCCATCGGTGCGGATCCGCTGTGCGGCGACGGCGCGGGCATTCTGATTCAGATTCCGGATGCCTTTTACCGCGACGAACTTGCCAAGCAGCAGGTCACGTTGCCGCCGCCGGGTGAATACGGCGTCGGCATGATCTTCCTGCCGCGCGAAAGCGCGTCCCGGCTCGCCTGTGAGCAGGAACTCGAGCGCACCGTGCGCGCCGAAGGGCAGGTCGTGCTGGGATGGCGCGATGTGCCGGTGGATCGTGACATGCCGATGTCACCGCTGGTGCGCGAGCGCGAGCCGGTGATCCGGCAGATCTTCATCGGGCGCGGGCCGGACGTCATGGTGCCCGATGCACTGGAGCGCAAGCTCTATGTGATCCGCAAGACCGCGAGCCACAAGATCCAGGCCCTGAAGCTGCAGCATGGCAAGGAGTACTTCGTGCCGTCGATGTCGACGCGCACCGTTGTCTACAAGGGCTTGCTGCTGGCCGATCAGGTGGGGCGCTACTACGCCGACCTGCGCGATCCGCGCGTCGTGTCGGCGATCGCGCTGGTGCACCAGCGCTTCTCGACCAACACCTTCCCGTCGTGGGAACTCGCGCATCCATACCGCCTGATCGCGCACAACGGCGAGATCAACACCGTCAAGGGCAACTTCAACTGGATCCGCGCGCGCGAAGGGGTGATGTCCTCACCGGTGCTGCGCGAAGACCTCGGCAAGCTCTTCCCGCTGATCTACGAAGGGCAGTCCGACACGGCCTGCTTCGACAACGCGCTCGAGCTGCTGGTCATGAGCGGCTACCCGCTCGCGCACGCGGTGATGATGATGATCCCCGAGGCCTGGGAGCAGCACACGCTGATGGATGACACGCGCCGCGCGTTCTACGAGTACCACGCGGCGATGATGGAACCGTGGGACGGGCCGGCGGCGATTGCGTTCACCGACGGTGTGCGCATCGGTGCCACGCTGGACCGCAATGGCCTGCGGCCCGCGCGCTACGTCATCACCGACGAAGACATGGTCGTGATGGCTTCCGAAGTCGGCGTGCTGCCGATTCCCGAGAGCCGCATCGTCAAGAAGTGGCGGCTGCAGCCCGGCAAGATGTTCCTGATCGACACCGAACAGGGCCGCATCATCGATGACGCCGAGCTCAAGCAGCAGCTGGCCTCGAGCAAGCCCTACAAGGAATGGATCAAGCGCATCCGCATCAAGCTCGACGACCTGCCGGTCGGTGCCGGAGAAAAGTCCGACTCGGCCGCGCGGCTCGACGTGCCCTTGCTCGATCGCCAGCAGGCCTTCGGCTACACGCAGGAGGACATCCGGCTGCTGATGGAGCCGATGGCGCTGCAGGGCGAGGAAGCAATCGGCTCGATGGGCAACGACGCCGCACTGCCCGTGCTCTCGAACAAGACAAAGCCGCTGTACAACTATTTCAAGCAGCTGTTCGCGCAGGTCACGAATCCGCCGATCGATCCGATCCGCGAGCAGCTCGTCATGTCGCTGGTCAGCTTCATCGGCCCAAAGCCCAACCTGCTCGACATCAACAACATCAACCCGCCGATGCGCCTCGAGGTGAGCCAGCCGGTGCTCGACTTCAAGGACATGGCGAAGATCCGGTCGATCGAAAACTACTCGTCGAACAAGTTCCGCTCGTTCGAGCTCGACATCTGCTATCCGCTGGCGTGGGGCAAGGCGGGCGTGGAGGCGCGACTCGCATCGCTGTGCGCGCAGGCGGTCGACGCGGTCAGGGCCGGCTACAACATCCTCATCGTCACCGACCGTGCGCTCGACGCCGGCAACGTCGCGATTCCGGCGCTGCTCGCGACGAGTGCCGTGCACCAGCACCTTGTCGCCGAGGGTTTGCGCACCTCGACCGGATTGGTCGTCGAGACGGGTTCCGCGCGCGAGGTGCACCACTTTGCGCTGCTGGCCGGTTACGGCGCCGAGGCCGTGCACCCGTACCTCGCGCTCGAGACGCTCGAACGGCTGCACGGGGCGGACTCCGCCAAGGCGGTCAAGAACTACATCAAGGCAGTCGGCAAGGGCCTGAACAAGGTCATGTCGAAGATGGGCATCAGCACCTACATGTCGTACTGCGGCGCGCAGATCTTCGAGGCGGTGGGGCTGCGGCGCGACCTCGTCGACAAGTACTTCCGTGGCACGGCGAGCAACGTCGGTGGGCTTGGACTCTTCGAGGTGATGGAGGAAGCGGTGCGCACGCACCAGGCGGCCTTCTCGGACGATCCGGTCCTGGCTCGCATGCTGGAAGCCGGCGGTGAGTACCAGTGGCGCGTGCGCGGCGAGGAGCACATGTGGACGCCCGATGCGATCGCCAAGCTGCAGCACTCGACGCGTGCCAACAACTACCAGACCTACAAGGAATACGCGCAGATCATCAATGATCAGAGCCGCCGCCACATGACGCTGCGCGGGCTCTTCGAGTTCCGGCTGGATCCGAAGAAGGCCATCCCGCTCGACGAGGTCGAACCCGCGAAAGAGATCGTCCGGCGCTTCGCGACGGGTGCGATGTCGCTCGGCTCGATCTCGACCGAGGCGCATTCCACGCTGGCGATCGCGATGAACCGCATCGGCGGCAAGAGCAACACCGGGGAGGGTGGCGAGGATCCCGCGCGCTACCAGCAGGAACTGCGCGGCATCCCCATCAAGGCGGGCGCAACGCTGGCCGATGTCATCGGCCGCGACCAGGTCGAAGTCGACATCCCGCTGCAAAGCGGCGACTCGCTGCGTTCGAAGATCAAGCAGGTGGCCTCGGGCCGCTTCGGTGTCACAACGGAATATCTCGTCAGCGCGGACCAGATCCAGATCAAGATGGCGCAGGGCGCGAAGCCCGGCGAAGGCGGCCAGCTGCCGGGCCACAAGGTCAGCGAATACATCGCCAAGCTGCGCTTCTCGGTGCCCGGCGTCGGCCTCATTTCTCCCCCGCCGCACCACGACATCTATTCGATCGAGGACCTCGCGCAGCTGATCCACGACCTGAAGAACGCGAACCCGCAGGCGTCGATCAGCGTGAAGCTGGTGTCCGAGGTTGGCGTCGGCACGGTGGCTGCCGGGGTGGCCAAGGCCAAGGCCGATCACGTGACGATCGCCGGACACGACGGTGGCACCGGTGCCTCGCCGGTCTCGTCGATCAAGCACGCGGGCACGCCGTGGGAGCTCGGCCTCGCCGAGACGCAGCAGACGCTGGTCCTGAACCGCCTGCGCGGGCGCATTGCCGTTCAGGTCGACGGCCAGATGAAGACCGGCCGCGACGTCGTCATCGGCGCGCTGCTCGGCGCCGACGAGTTCGGCTTCGCGACCGCGCCGCTGGTGGTCGAGGGCTGCATCATGA
>DAOMFI010000169.1:0-6025 GCA_035429725.1 Burkholderiaceae bacterium
TGTTTGACGATGACCGCGCAGTACAGGTTGCACTCGCGCGAGGGCAGGGAGCCGGCAACGACGACCGAGCCCGCGGGCACGCGGCCGTAGGAAATCTCGCCGGTCTCGCGGTTGAAGATCTTGGTGCTCTGGCCGATGAAGACACCCATGCCGAGCACGGCGTTTTCCTCGACGATGACGCCCTCGACAACTTCCGAGCGCGCGCCGATGAAGCAGTTGTCCTCGATGATGGTCGGATTGGCCTGCAGGGGTTCGAGCACACCGCCGATGCCGACGCCGCCCGACAGATGGACGTTCTTGCCGATCTGCGCGCACGAGCCGACCGTCGCCCAGGTGTCGACCATCGTGCCCTCGTCGACGTACGCGCCGATATTGACGTACGACGGCATCAGCACGACGTTCTTCGCGATGTAGCTGCCGCGGCGGGCTACGGCCGGCGGCACGACGCGCACGCCGGTGGCACGCATGTGCTCGGCGTCAAGGTGCGAGAACTTCGGCTGCACCTTGTCGTAGAAGCCGAGTTCGCCGGCGTGGATCGGCACGTTGTCGTTCAGCCGGAACGACAGCAGCACCGCCTTTTTGAGCCACTGGTGCGTGACCCAGGTTCCATTCAGCTTCTCGGCTACGCGCCGGCGCCCGGCGTTGAGATCGGCGATCGCCTGGTTCACGGCCTCACTGATCGCCGCGGACGCGCTTCCGGGAGCCAGGCTGGCGCGCTGTTCCCAGGCGTCGTTGATCGTCTGTTCGAGTGACATCGGAGTCCTTCGCTGAAGTCAGAGTTGAAATGTAGCGATGCGCTCGGCCGCCTCGGCCACCTCGGCCGGTTCCGCCACGAGCGCAATCCGGACGTGTCCGGCACCGGGGTTGCGCCCATCGACAGTGCGCGACAGGTAACTGCCGGGCAGCACGATGACGTTTCTCTCGGCCAGCAGTCGACGCGCGTACTCCGCGTCGTCGATCGGGGTGCGCGCCCACAGGTAGAACGCGGCATCCGGCATGGTGCAGGGCAGGCGGCGTGCGATCACCGGCTGCGCCTGCGCAAACTTCTGTGCGTACAGGCGTCGGTTCTCGACGACGTGCGCTTCATCCTTCCAGGCGGCGATGCTGGCGCTCTGTACGGGCGGACTCATCGCGTTGCCGTGGTAGGTGCGGTACAGGAGGAACTGGCGGATCACTTCGGCGTCGCCCGCGACGTAGCCGCTGCGCAGGCCGGGTGCGTTCGAGCGCTTGGACAGGCTGCCGAAGGTGATCAGCCGCTCATAGCGGTCGTTGCCGAGTGTTCGCGCGGCCTGCAGCGCGCCAAGCGGCGGATTCGACTCGTCGAAGTAGATCTCCGAGTAGCACTCGTCGGCGGCGATGACGAAACCGTGGCGGGCCGACAGCTCGAAGAGTTGCCGCCACTCGTCCAGTGCCATGACGCGGCCGGTCGGGTTGCCGGGCGAGCAGACGTAGACGAGCTGCACGCCGTTCCATTCCGCGGAAGACAGCGACTCGAACGCCATGCGGAAGCCGCCTTCCGCCGTGGTGGGCAGGAAGACCGGGTCGGCGCCGGCGAGCAGCGCGGCGCCTTCGTAGATCTGATAGAACGGATTCGGCGCGACGACGCGCGCCGTGCGGCTCCGGTCGATCACGGTCTGCGCAATGGCGAAGAGCGCCTCGCGCGTTCCGATGACCGGCAACACCTGCGATCCCGGATCGATCGCGGGCAGGTCGAAGCGCCGCGTGAGCCAGCTCGCGATCGCTTCGCGCAGCGCCGGCACTCCGGCCGTCACAGGGTACTGCGCAAGCCCCGGCAGCGCCGCGGTCAGTGCATCGAAGATGAGCCGCGGCGTCGCATGCTTCGGCTCGCCGATCGAGAGGTTGATCGGCGCCAGGCCGGCCGGCGGAGTGGTCCCCGCGAACAGCTGCCGCAGGCGTTCGAAGGGGTAGGGCTGCAACCGGCGCAGATCAGGATTCACGATCAGCCCCGGGTCGGTGTGCCTTCGACCGCGATGCGGCCAAGGTCGACCTGCAGGGGCGGCTTCCACCCCTTCTTGCGATGCTCGGCGATGACTGTCGTAAACAGCCCGCCGCGCACGTACCACTTCGCGGTCAACCGGGCAAAGCGCGGCGCCAGGGCCGCCACCAGATCATCGAGGATCCGGTTGGTGACAGCCTCATGGAATGCGCCCTCGTCGCGGTATGACCAAACGTAGAGCTTGAGCGCCTTCAGCTCGACGTTGCGACGGTCCGGCACGTAGTCGAGGATCAGCGTGGCGAAGTCCGGCTGTCCCGTCAGGGGGCACAGGCAGGTGAACTCGGGCACCTCGATGTGCACGACATAGTCGCGCTGCGGCGCCGGGTTCGGAAACGTCTCGAGCTTCTTGCTGGGGCGGGTGGCCATGGTCGCGGCTTGCGTTCGCATGCGTGCGGGACGCCGCAGCGAGGAGGATGTGCGCTGTTATTATACGAAGGCCTTTTTCATCCCCGCGCAGACTCGGATCAGAGCTCGACACCGGTTGCGTTCGGGGCGGACACCTTAATTTCCCGCTCAGACACTCGTGCGCCTTCGGCAGATCAAGCTCGCCGGGTTCAAGTCGTTCATCGACCCGACCCCCATTGATGTTCCCGGCAGTCTCGTCGGGGTTGTCGGCCCCAACGGCTGCGGCAAGTCCAACGTCATCGATGCCGTGCGCTGGGTGCTCGGCGAAAGCAAGGCCGCCGAGCTGCGTGGCGAGTCGATGCAGGACGTCATTTTCAACGGCTCGGTGAATCGCAAGCCGGCCGGCCGTGCCAGCGTAGAACTCGTCTTCGACAACTCCGATGGCCGCATCGGCGGAGCCTGGGGCCAGTATGCCGAGATCTCGGTCAAGCGCGTGCTGACGCGCGACGGGACGTCGAGCTACATGATCAACAACCAGAACGTGCGGCGCCGCGACGTGCACGACATGTTCCTGGGAACCGGCCTCGGTCCGCGTGCCTACGCGATCATCGGCCAGGGAATGATCTCGCGCATCGTCGAGGCGCGGCCTGAGGAACTGCGGATCTTTCTCGAAGAGGCCGCGGGTATCTCGAAGTACAAGGAGCGCCGGCGCGAGACCGAAAATCGCCTGGCCGACACGCGCGACAACCTGACGCGGGTCGAAGACATCCTGCGTGAGCTCGACAGCCAGATCGGGCGGCTCGAACAGCAGGCCGAGGTCGCCGCGCGCTATCGCGACCTGCAGGCTGCGCACGACGAGCAGCAGCAGCTGCTGTGGCTGTCGCGGCGGCGCGAGGCCGAATCCGAGCGCGACAAGGTCGCGCGCGATATCGAGGCGCGCACGACGGCACTGGAATCTCATGTGGCTGACCTGCGCGCGGCCGAGCGCGAGCTGGAGGAGGTCCGCGCGAGCCACTACGGCGCGAGCGACGCTGTCCACGAAGCTCAAGGCGGACTACTCCAGGTCAACGCGGAAGTCGCCCGGCTCGAGTCCGAGATTCGCATGATCGTCGAGGGCCGCACCCGCCTGGCCGCCCAGATCGAGACCTTGAGGGCGAATCGCGGACGCCGGCTCGAGGAACGTTCCGATCTCCTTGCGCGTGCTGCCGCGCTGCTGCAGGGTATCGAAGACGCCACGGTGCAACTCGCGCAGGCGCAGGCCCGCTGCGCCGAGCACGAGGGCGGATTGCCGGCGCTGGAGAACACATATCAGCTGGCGCGCGAGGCGATGACGGCCGCGCGCGCGGAGGCGGCGCTCTCCGAGCAGGCGATCGAGGCGGCGGCCGGGGAACAGCGCAACGTCGACCGCCAGCTTGCCCAGTTGCAGCAGCGGCGCGAACGCCTCGACGAAGAACGGGCATCCATTGGTTCGCCCGACGAGGCGCGACTTGCATCGGTGCGCGAACAGGTCGCGACGCTGGAAGGCGAACTGGGTCAGCACTCCGCCGCCGTCACCGCGGCCGAGGGGCGCGTCGCGGCGGCCTCTCGGGAGCGGCAGGAGCAGGTCGATGCAAAGCAGCGCGAGCAGGAGGCGCTGACACGGATCGAGGCGCACCTGGCCGCGCTGCGACAGGTCCAGGCGAGTGTCGAGGCCGATACCCGCCTCGATCCGTGGCTGGCCGCGCAGGGCCTCGATGGACTGCCGCGGCTGTTTCGCAAGCTGAGCGTGGAGCACGGGTGGGAGACGGCATTCGAGGCCGTGCTGCGCGAGCGCGTGGAGGGGGTGGAGGTCGGACGACTCGACACGGTAGGCGGGCTGGCCGCCAGCGTGCCTCCCGCGCGGGTTGCGTTCTACTCGACTGCCGGTGCGGTCGCGCGCGAGGGCGGGCACATGCCCGGTTTCGCACGCTTGTCCGATCGCGTCCGCGGCCATGACGCCGCGCTGGCGGCCGTACTCAACGACTGGCTGGCGAACGTCTTCGTCGCGCCCGACCTGGCCGCGGCGATGGCGGCGCGTGACCAGCTTCCGGTCGGTGGCCAGTTCGTGGTCGCCGCGGGCCATCTGGTATCGCGTTATGGCGTGCGCTTCTTTGCCGCGGACGACGAGAAGGCGGGCCTGCTGGCGCGCCGCATCGAGATCGAGAACCTCGACAAGGAGATCCGCGCCCAGCGGCTGATCGTCGAGGAGCGCACGGCGGCGCTTGCACGTTCCGAGGGTGCTCTGCGTGAGGCGCAGGAGCAGCTGGCTGCGAGCCGGCGCGAAGTCGAGCGCGTACGCGGCGTCCTGCACGGCGTGCAGATCGAGGCGGTGCGGCTGGGCGAGCTCATCGAACGGGTCCGGCATCGCAGCGGGCAGATCGAAAGCGAACTTGCGGAGATCAATGCCCACGAACAGGAACTGCGGGCGGCGCGCAGCGACGCTGACGGCCGCTTCCAGTTGCTCGACGGCGAACTGGCGTCGCGCCAGGAAGCCGTGGAGACCGCGCGCTCGGGCTACGAACAGGCGGACCAGGCACTGCGGGCGGCGCGCGACGAGCAGCGCGCGCTCGAGGCCGCATGGAAGCAGATCGAGTTCGCGCTGGCGTCCAATCGGGAGCGCCAGAATGATGTCGCACACGCGGCCGAGGTCGCGGCTTCCGATGCCGCGCGACTCGAGGCCGACATCACGTCCGCCAGTGAGGAACTCGCCCGACTTGACGACGGTGCTGTGCGCGCCGGGCTCGAGGGCTGGCTTGGCAAGCGGACTGCTGCCGAGGAAGCGCTGCGGGAGGCACGCAGCAGGCTCGACGACCTCGGCCAGCAATTGCGCGCCACCGACGAGCGTCGGCTGACCCTCGAACGCGAGCTCGAGCCGCGGCGCCAGAAACTTACCGAGCTGCAGTTGCGGGAGCAGGCGGCTCGACTCGCCGCCGAGCAGTTTGCCGCCCAGCTTGCCGAGGCTGGCGCCGACGAAGCCTCGCTCGTGCAGAAGCTGACGCCGCAGACCAAGGCGGCCACCTTGCAGTCCGAGATCACGCGGCTGGCACAGGACATCGCCTCATTGGGCGCCGTGAACCTTGCCGCGCTCGAAGAGCTAACGACGTCGCGCGAGCGCAAGACCTTCCTGGACGCACAGTCGACCGACCTGCGATCGGCGATCGACACGTTGGAAGACGCCATCCGCAAGATCGACCGCGAGACGCGCGACCTGCTGCAGCAGACCTTCGACCAGGTGAACGCACAGTTCGGCCAGCTCTTCCCGAAGCTCTTCGGTGGCGGCGAAGCGCGTCTGCTGATGACGGGCGAGGAAATCCTCGATGCCGGCGTGCAGGTGATGGCGCAGCCGCCCGGCAAACGCAACAGCACGATTCACCTGCTGTCCGGGGGTGAAAAGGCGCTGACGGCCACGGCGCTGGTGTTTGCGCTGTTCAAGCTCAATCCGGCCCCGTTCTGCCTCCTGGACGAGGTCGATGCGCCGCTCGATGATGCGAACACCGATCGATTCTGCCGGCTGGTCGAGTCGATGACCGAGAACACGCAGTTCCTGTTCATCACGCACAACAAGATCGCGATGGAGATGGCGCAGCAGTTGATCGGCGTGACGATGCAGGAGCAGGGCGTGTCGCGCATCGTCGCCGTCGACAT
>DAOMFI010000170.1:0-1922 GCA_035429725.1 Burkholderiaceae bacterium
GCGGTCGTCGGAACCGATCCCGTGATGTCGGCCGAGGTCATCACGCGCGTGACCGACACCAGCTTCGACACGTCGAGACTATTCGAGACCTGGCTCAAGCCGCTGCGCAATGCCGAGCATCCTTCGAGCTTCCGCTTCTGATGAAGACGGTTACCGCTCGCGAGCTGGCGACGTGGCTGGCTGACGACCGGCGCGAGAAGCCGCTGCTGCTCGACGTGCGCGAGCCCTGGGAAACGCAGATCTGCCGCATTGATGGCTCGGAACTGGTGCCGATGCAGGCGTTGGCCGCCCGGTTGCCGGACTTCGCGCACGAGCGGCCAATTGTCTGCATCTGCCATCATGGCGGCCGCAGCGCGCATGTCGCAATGTTTCTTGCGCGCCACGGCTACGAGAGTGTTTACAACCTGACCGGCGGCGTCGACGCGTGGGCCCGCCAGGTCGACGCTACGATGCCGACCTACTAAGAAAGCCGGAGAGTTCACAATGAGCCAACCCTCGCGCCTGTTCGCGCTGCGGCCGATCGCCGCCGCACTCGCCAGCGCCACAGCCCTCGCGCTGGCCGCGGCTCAGCCTGCCGTAGCGCAGATACCGCAGCCGAGCACCGATACTCAGGCCATGCTGGACGCCGCGAAGCGCGCTCCGCGCAACGACCTGCTGCAGATCTACCGCGAGGCACTGGCGAACGACGCCACCTATGCGGCCGCGCGCTACCAGCAGCAGGCGGCTCAGGAGCGCGTGCCACAGGCCCGGTCCAGCCTGTTGCCGAATCTCGGCCTGACCGGCCGTACCGACCTCAACCGGTACGACTCGACCGAACCCGACATCACCAACAGCTACAACGTCTACGGTGGCGGCGTGAACCTGACGGTGCCGGTCTATCGCCCGCAGAACTGGGAGGCGCTGGAGCAGGCCAAGATCTCGGTAATGACGGCCGACCTGACGCTGCAGCAGTCCACGCAGGATCTGGCGCTCAGGGTGTCGACCGCTTACTTCAACGTGCTCGCAGCCCGCGATCAGCTGATCGCGCTCGAAGCGGCCAAGAAGGCGACTCTCGAACAGTTGCAGCAGGCCAAGCGCGAATTCGAAGTTGGCACCAAGACCATCATCGACACCAACGAAGCGCAGGCACGCTACGACCAGATCGTGGCGCAGGAACAAGTGGCACTGGGCACGCTGCTCGTCCGGCGCAGCGAGCTGCAGACGATCATCGGGCGCGATCTCGGGACACTGGCACCGCTGCGAGACCGGCCGAACCTGGCGCCGCCGCAGCCGGCCGACCTCGCGCAGTGGGTCAGATCGGCCGAAGACACGAGCTACGCGGTGCAGATCGCCCGTGGCAACTACGAGATTGCGACGCGCGAGGTGCAGCGCCAGCGTGACGGTTACAAGCCGACGCTCGACCTCGTTGGCGGATACAACGTCAGCAAGTTCAACGGCACGCAGTCGAACGAGTTCATCAACCCACGCATCAATACGGGGACCGTCGGCCTGCAGCTCAACTTGCCCATCTATCAGGGTGGGTTGGTGCAGAGCCGGGTGCGCGAGGCGCTCTCCCTGCAGGACCGCTCGAACGCCGAACTCGAGTCGGCCCGCCGCAGTTCCGCCAATGCGGCACGCGACGCCTACACCGGCGTGAACTTCGGCCTGGCGCAGGTCCGCGCGCTGGAGTCGGCCGAGGTCTCAGCGCGTACGCAGCTCGACTCCACGCAGCTCGGCTACCAGGTCGGCGTCCGGATCCTGCTCGACGTGCTCAACGCGACGACCCAGCTGGTGCAAACGCAACGCGACCTGAAGCGCGCCCGTTACGACTTCCTGCTTGCAGCGCTGCGTCTGAAGGCATCGTCCGGCGCCTTGACGGAAGACGACATCGCCGGGATCAATGCCCTGCTCGACAAAGCCGAGCCGATCACCGTGCCGGACGT
>DAOMFI010000170.1:2022-3311 GCA_035429725.1 Burkholderiaceae bacterium
GCGTTCCGCATCGCCGGCAATCTGCCGCATGGCCTCGACCGCGGCCGCCGCGCTTGCAACGCGCACTGCCGCGCCCGCACCGATGGCATCGTCGGTGGCCTGGGCAAAGTTGAAGGTATGCGGCCCGACAACCACCGGAACGCCTACGCCGCACGCTTCGATGAGGTTGTGACCGCCGAGTGGCAACAGGCTGCCGCCGACGAATGCGACGCTGGCCGAGGCGTAATACATCGCCATCTCGCCCATCGAATCGCCGAGTAGGACGGTGACAGCGTCCGTGCTGCCTGCCGCTGCGCTCCAGTCAGCCACTGCCGAGCGGCGCAGCACAGGACGACCGCGGGCCTCGATCAGGCGGGCCACGTCATCGAAGCGCTGCGGATGCCTCGGAACGATGATCACCAGCGCTTCGCGCAGTGAAGGGTCCGCGTCCCCGGCCAGGGCGTCGAGCAGCATCGCCTCTTCGCCCTCGCGCGTGGTCGCGAACAGCAGCACCGTGCGGCTGCCCACGGCGGCCCGGAACGCTCGACCGCGCTCGACCAGCGAGGGATCGGGCGTGAAGTCGAACTTGAGATTGCCGATGACGACGACCTGCCGGGCTCCGACCGCGCGCATGCGCTCGGCGTCGGCCTCGGTCTGCGCCAGCACCGTCGCGAAGCTTTGCGCCGCCTCGCGCATCAACCGCGGCAGCTTCTGCGCCTTCGCGAACGAGCGCTCTGAAAGGCGCGCATTGACCAGCACCATCGGCAACTGGGCGGCGCGCGCTTCAGCCAGCAGGTTCGGCCAGGTCTCGGTCTCCATCCCCAGGCCGACGACCGGGGCATAAGTACGCAGCAGGCGACGCACCGCAAACGGCATGTCGTACGGCAGATAAGCCTGCGTGACACGACCCGGCCAGCGCGCCGCCAGTTCCACGCCGGTGGCGCGGCCGGTCGGCGTCATGTGCGTCAGAAGAAAGCCGTGCTGCGGAAAGCGCTGCGCCAGCGCGCTGATCAGGGGCTCCGCGGCGCGCGTCTCGCCGACCGACACCGCGTGGATCCAGATGACGTGCCTGTCGCGCGGCACCGTATAGCGCGCCCACCCGAAGCGCTCGCCCCAGTGCGCGCGATATGCCGGTTGCCGACGTGAGCGCCACAGCAGGTACAGCGCGGCCAGCGGCATGACCAGCCAGACGAGTACCGTGTAGGCGAATCGCGGCAGGCTCATCGCGTTGCTTCGAGAACGCGCCGCGCAGCTTCGATGACCGCCTCCATCGCCGGTGGCGTACCGACGCCGCCGAGGCTGGCCACGGG
>DAOMFI010000170.1:3411-6022 GCA_035429725.1 Burkholderiaceae bacterium
CCACGTTCCGCGAGCCAGCGCTCCACACCGATCCAGCGCTCTTCGGGCCAGAGCTTTGACGCGCGGCTGGCGTTGGCGAGCAGCACAGCCTGGTCAGCCGGAGCACGGGATGCCGCCTCCACCGTGAGGTCGAAGCGCGGCGGCTCTTCAAGCGCGTACCCGAACAGGCCGGCGCCGATCCGACGGCAGCGCTCCACCGCGTGCAGTGCGCGCGGCACCGAAATACGCCGCTGGTAGAACGCCGCGGCGATGCGCTCGCGGGCGACGTCGGAAGAAAGGCCGGCGACCGGAGCCTGCGCCCAGCGCGCCATCCAGGCGCTCTTGAGCAGTCCTTGTGCATCGAGCACCCAGTCGTAGCGCTCGGCACGCAGTGCCCGTTTCACAGCCGCGATTTCGCGCCAGGTCGCCCTCTGCAAGGGTGCCGTGCGCCAGCGCCGCAGCGCCACCCGATGCACGCGCCTGACGTGCCGGTTCATCGCAGGAATGGCAGCAAACGACTCTTCGACCAGCCAGTCGACCTGAGCCTTCGGCAGCCGCATCGACAGATCGGCCGCCAAGGGCAAGGCATGCACGACGTCGCCCATGGAGGACGTCTTGACGATCAGGATCCGCACGGAGCGGGATTGTGCCGCAGTGGCCGGGCCGGCGAGACCGAACTCCGGAGAGTGGTCAGTGCCGGTAACCGTTCGGATGCGAACTTTGCCAGCGCCATCCGTCTTCGCAGGCTTGCTCGATCGTCCGCGTCGCCTCCCAGCGCAGCAGTGACCTGGCACGCGACACATCGGCCCAGCAGGCCGCGACATCGCCTTCGCGTCTGGGCCCGATGACGTACGGGATTGAACGGCCGGCCGCGCGCTCGAACGCGTGCCGCAGTTCCAGCACGCTGGTGCCGCGCCCGGTCCCGAGATTGACCGGCATGAATCCCGGCGTCTGCTGCGCGTACTCAATGCCGGCGAGATGCCCCAGCGCCAGGTCGACAACATGCAGGTAGTCACGCACGCCGGTGCCGTCCGGCGTCGGCCAGTCCTGTCCCCAGACGTTGAGATGCTCGCGCTTGCCGACCGCCACCTGGGCGATGTACGGGAAGAGGTTGTTCGGGATGTCCTGCGGATCCTCGCCGATCGCGCCGCTCGGATGCGCGCCGATGGGATTGAAGTAGCGCAGTGACACCGCGCTCCGGGCGGCGCCGGCGGCGCACCAGTCACGCAGGATCTGCTCCACCATCGCCTTCGTGTGGCCGTAAGGGTTCACCGGACGAATCGGCGCTTCCTCCGTGAGCGGCAGGCGCTCGGGCGCCCCGTACACCGTCGCCGAGGAGCTGAACACGATGCGGCCTACGCCCCGGGTGTCCATCGCCTCGAGCAGGGCGAGCGTGCCGCCGACGTTGTTGTCGTAGTACTCCACGGGGCGCGCGACCGATTCACCGACCGCCTTGAGCGCGGCGAAGTGCACCACGGCATCGATCGGGCGGTGGAAGACGCGCGCCAGCACTTCGCGGTCGCGTACGTCGCCGTTGACCAGTGTCACCTTGGCGTGAGCGATCTTCTCGACCCGCTTGACGGCCTCCGGCGAGCTGTTGCCGAAATTGTCGAGGCAGATGACGTCGTAGCCAGTCGCCAGCAGTTCGACCATCGTGTGCGAGCCGATGTAGCCGGCACCGCCCGTCACGAGCACGGTCCGGTTATGGCTCATCGCGCTCAAGCCTCCGCGCCACGGACTTCGCCAGTTCGACTCCGGGCTGGTCGAAGGCATTGATGCCGAGCAGCGCCGCTTCCATGACGACCTTGTGTTCGTACAGCGCCATCAGGCTGCCGAGTCGCCCCGGTGTCAGGCGGTCGATCGAGATCAGGCTGACCGCATTGGCGGCCAGTGAGTCGGCATCGGCCGTCACCAGCGCCTCGACCTGTGCGCGTGCATTGGCGACCAGCACCTTGTGGTGCTCACCGTAGCCGTGGTCAGGCTGTTCGACACAGATCACGTCCACTGCCGTCCGCGCCGTGCCCTGGCGCAACAACTGCAGGAAGGTGTGCTGCGCATCGGTGCCAACGCCGCCCCACACCACTGGGCCGGTCGGGATGTCGGACAGCACGCCATCCACACACCGGCTCTTGCCGAGGCTCTCCATCTGCAGCTGCTGCAACCACCCGAGCATCGGCGCGAGGCGATCATCGTAGGCAAGGACACAGAGCGTGGGCATCTGCAACACCGTGCTGTTCCAGATCTCCAGCAGTGCCATCGTGGCCGGCAGATTCTGTTCGAGCGGAGCTTCCAGCGCATGCCGGTCGATGTCCCTGGCCCCTGCGAGCAGCGCATCGAACCGTTCCGGGCCTAGGCTCAAGAGTGCCGGCAAGCCGACCGCGCTCCAGACGCTAAAACGCCCGCCGACCCAGTCCCAGAGGAAGAACTGATTCGCCGGGGGCAGTCCGAGCGACGCCGCCGCGCCCTCCTTGGCAGAGACCACCACCACGTGCCGCGAGAGCTTCGAACCGGCGATTCCCGCCGCCTCCAGCCACGCACGCACCGACGCCGCATTCAGCAGCGTCTCGCGCGTCGAGAAGCTCTTGCTCGAGACGATGACCAGCGTCGTCGCCGGATCGAGGCCCGGCAGCAG
>DAOMFI010000171.1:0-5951 GCA_035429725.1 Burkholderiaceae bacterium
GCGAGTTTGCAGGCCCGCCCGCGGCCCCGAGCAGCACAGGGCAGTCGGCTCAGCCGACCGCCTTCGTAGGCGCGGCTTTCTTTGCCTACTTTCTTTGCCAAGACAAAGAAAGTAGGGGGCCGCGCGGCCCTGAAGCCGTAGCGTGGTAGGCAGATTACACAGCGTGCAACGCTACAAGCCGGATTCAGTGCTTAGACTCCCCTACCAATGAACTTCGATATCGCCCTGCTGCTGGCCCAGGACGGCATCACCAACGGTGCTGTCTACGCACTGCTGGCGCTGGCGCTGGTGCTGGCGTTCGCGGTGACGCGGGTGATCTTCATCCCGCAGGGCGAGTTCGTCGCCTATGGCGCGTTGACGCTCGTCGCGGTGCAGGCGGGACGGCTGCCCGGCACCGTGAAGCTGCTGCTGGTTGCCGGCGCGCTGGTCGCGTTGATCGAGCTCGTGAGCGCATTGCGCACCCGACAGTGGCGGCAATTCGGCTGGGTCGTTCTGTGGAACCTGGTGTATCCGCTCGCCTTATGGGCCTTGCTGCGGTCAATGCCTGCGACCAACTGGCCGATGCCGGTGCAGATCCTGGTCGCGCTCGCGATCGTCGTTCCGTTGGGGCCGATGGTGTACCGGCTGGCGTACCAGCCGATCGCTGAGGCGCCAGTGCTGAACCTGCTGATCGTCTCGGTCGCGGTGCACGTGGTGATGCTGGGACTCGGGCTGCTGATGTTCGGCGCCGAGGGCTCGCGCACACCGCCCTTCAGCGAGGGCACAGTCCAGTTCGGGGCGCTGAGCGCCAGTGCGCAGTCGCTATGGGTCATTGGCTGCTCGCTGGGACTGATCGCGCTGCTGTATTTCCTGTTCGAGCGCACGGTCTATGGCAAGGCGCTGCGCGCCACCGCGGTGAACCGTCGTGGCGCCAAGCTCATGGGCATACCCACAGAGTTCGCCGGCCGCCTGTCCTTCTTCCTCTGCGCGCTGATCGGCGCGTTCTCGGGCATCCTGATCGCACCGATCACGACGATCTACTACGACACCGGGTTCCTGATGGGATTGAAGGGATTCGTCGGTGCCATCATCGGCGGCCTTGCGAGCTACCCGATCGCGGCGGCCGGCGCGTTGCTCGTGGGTCTTCTCGAGTCGTTTTCGTCGTTCTGGGCCAGTGCCTACAAGGAAGTCATCGTCTTCACGTTGATCATTCCGGTGCTGCTGTGGCGATCGCTCCGCGCGCATCACGTCGAGGAAGACGAATGACATCGGGCCTGCGTCCTGCGTGGCTGACGACGGCCTTCCTGCTTGCGCTGGTGGCGGCGCCGTTCGTGCTGCCCGAGTTCTCGATCACGCTCGCCAATTACATCGGCCTGTATGCGCTGGTGGCGCTGGGCCTGGTACTGCTGACCGGCGTCGGCGGCCTGACGTCGTTTGGCCAGGCGGCGTTCGTCGGGCTCGGCGCGTATGCGACGGCGGTCCTGTCGACGACGGCGGACTTGCCGTCCTGGCTCGCATGGCTCGGTGCCTCGCCGTGGCTCGGCCTGCTCGCCGGTTTTGCACTGACTCTCGTGGTGGCTGCCGTGCTGGGGTCGCTGACGCTGAAACTCTCGGGTCACTATCTGCCGCTGGGAACGATCGCCTGGGGCATCAGCCTGGCATTTCTTTTCGGCACGTCCGAGACGCTCGGCGGCCACACGGGCCTTTCGGGCGTGCCGGCGATCTCGATCTTCGGCTGGACGCTGGATGAAGGCCGCGAGATCTACTTCCTGATCTGGGCGTTCCTGCTCGCCGGCATCTTCACGTCGCGCAATCTGCTCGATTCGCGCGAGGGTCGCGCCATCCGCGCGCTGAAGGGTGGCATGGTGATGGCCGAATCGATGGGCGTGAACACATCGGCCTCGCGCATGGTCGCCTTCGTGCTGGCGGCGTTGATGGCCTGCGCATCGGGCTGGCTCTACGCCCACATGCAGCGGTTCGTGAATCCGACGCCGTTTTCGCTGCCGGTCGGCATCGAGTACCTGTTCATGGCGGTCATCGGTGGTGCCGGCTATGTCTGGGGTGCCCTGCTCGGGGCGGTCGTCATCACGGTCTCCAAGACCTGGCTGCAGGACCTGATTCCGCATCTCGTCGAGCAGGCGGGGAATTTCGAGGTCATCGTCTTTGGCATCATGATGATCATCATCCTGCAGCGCGCGCCGGACGGACTGTGGCCGGTGATCGCGAAGCGCTTTCCAGTGCGCCAGGCCCGGCGAGTCATCTCACCGGATGTGCCGCACCTCGCGCGCAAGCCGCTGCCGCCGAGCGGCGAAGTGCTGCTCGAAGTCCGGGAGGCAACCAAGCGCTTCGGCGGCCTGGTGGCCGTCAACGCGATGGGACTGCAGGTCCGGGCAGGCGAGATCGTGGCGCTGATCGGTCCGAACGGCGCGGGAAAGAGCACGATGTTCAACCTGGTTTCTGGCGTGCTCGATGTCACTTCGGGTAGCGTCCGCTTCCGGAGCCGGGAAGTCGCCAACCACTCCGCGCGGGAAATAGCGCGGCTTGGGCTGTCGCGAACGTTCCAGCACGTACGCCTGTTGCCGCAAATGAGCGTCATCGACAACGTTGCGATCGGCGCGCATCGCCGCGAGTACCCGGGGTTGCTGGCGGGCGTATTCGGAGGCGCGTGGCGGCTCGACCGCAAGGACGAGGCGCGGCTGCTGGCCGAGGCGGCGCGGCAGATCGAGCGCGTGGGACTGGCCGACAACATGTTCGACGCCGCGGGATCGCTGCCGCTCGGCAAGCAGCGCATCCTCGAGATCGCCCGCGCACTGTGTTCGGACCCCTGCCTGCTGCTGCTCGATGAACCGGCGGCCGGGCTGCGCTATCTCGAAAAGCGCGCACTGGCGGACCTGCTGCGCAAGCTCAGGGGCGAAGGCCTGTCGATTCTGCTCGTCGAGCACGACATGGACTTCGTCATGGGGCTCGTGGACCGCGTCTACGTCATGGATTTCGGCCAGAAGATCGCAGAAGGCCTGCCGGAACAGGTGCAGCGTGACCCGCGCGTGCTGGAGGCCTATCTGGGCGGCATCGACGAGAAGGAAGCCGCATGAGCGATCCAGCCGCTGTTCCCGTTGCCCGCTCGGGCGCTCATCGGGCTCGCCGTTGCCCAGCCTGCCTCGCGAGCGGAGCGAGCACGCGCAGCCGCCGCATCCCATGACCAGCACACGCGTCCTCGAGGTGCGCGACCTGTCGGTGGCCTACGGCAAGGTCGAGGCCGTGACGAATGCCAATCTTGACGTCGGCGTCGGCCAGATCGTGACCGTGATCGGCCCCAACGGAGCGGGCAAGACGACGCTGCTCGCGGCTGTCATGGGTGCGCTGCCGGCGAACGGAACCGCGCGCGGAGTCGTGCGCTTTGACGGCATCGTCGAGCCGCAGGCGTCGGTCGAATCGATGGTGGCGCGCGGCATGACGCTGGTGCCGGAGAAGCGCGAACTCTTCGGTGAGATGACCGTCGAGGACAACCTGCTGCTCGGTGCGTTCCAGCGCTATCGATCCGGCAAGCGCGACCACGGGGCGACGATGGCCGAGGTCTACGCGCTGTTCCCGCGCCTGCAGGAGCGCTGCAAGCAGCTCGCGGGGACGCTGTCGGGCGGCGAGCGACAGATGCTGGCCGTTGGCCGGGCGCTGATGGCCAAGCCGCGCCTGCTGATGCTCGATGAGCCCTCGCTGGGACTGGCGCCGCGCATCGTGCGCGAGATCTTTCACATCATCGTCGAACTGAAGCGGCGCGGCGTGTCGATCCTGCTGGTGGAGCAGAACGCACGCGCTGCGCTGCAGATTGCCGATTACGCGTATGTGCTGGAAACCGGCGAAGTGGTCCTCGACGGCCCGGCGAGTGCGCTGGCGAACGACTCCCGCGTCATCGAGAGCTACCTCGGCCTGGGCCAGAAGCACTGACTGACACGTCGACGCCCGATCGTTCCGGCCCGCTTCCTTTACACGCCTTGAGCCCGACGCCATGGAGGTGATCGACACGGTTGTCGTCGGCGCCGGCGTGATTGGACTGGCCTGTGCCGACGCGCTGGCGCGTGCCGGCCGCGAGGTCGTCATCGTGGAGGCCGACTCCCGCTACGGCAGCGGCATCTCCTCGCGCAACAGCGAGGTCATCCACTCCGGCATCTACTACTCGCCGAACTCCGAGAAGGCCCGGCTGTGCGTGGAAGGTCAACAAAGACTCTACGAATTCTGCGCCCAGTACGGCGTGCCGCACCGTCGCTGCGGAAAACTGATCGTGGCGACGCAGGACGTGCAGCGCACACAACTCGAGCAACTGCAGGCGCGTGGCACGGCCAATGGCGTCGCGGGGCTGCGGTTGCTCGATCGTGGCGAGGTGCAGCGGCTGGAGCCCCACCTTAACAGTGTTGCGGCGCTGCTGTCCGAGTCGACCGGCATCGTCGACAGTCATGCCTTGATGACTGCGCTGCTCGGGAGGGCGCAGCAGCACGGTGCCACCCTGGCGCTTCGAACACGCTTCGACTCCGCGGCCGCGAAGGCAGACGCGGGATTCGATATTCGCCTCACGGACGCCGGTGGAACGGCGCGCTTTCACGTCCGGCGGCTGGTCATCGCGGCCGGCCTGACGGCCCCTTCGGCGGCAGCGTGCATCGAGGGCTTCCCGGTACCGCGGGTGCCTGTCGAGCGTTACGCCAAGGGCAACTACTTCGCATTGGCGGGCCGCGCGCCGTTCTCGCGGCTGATCTATCCGGTGCCCGAGAAGGACGGACTCGGTGTGCACCTGACGCTGGATATGGCGGGACAGGCTCGCTTCGGGCCTGACGTCGAGTGGATCGATGCGCCGGACTACTCCGTCTCCGCGGCGCGCCTGCCCGACTTCTATCGTGCGATCCGAACCTACTGGAGCGCACTGGCCGACGGCCAGTTGCGTCCCGACTATGCCGGTGTGCGTCCGAAGATCTATGCGCAAGACCAGCCGGTGGCCGACTTCGATATCGCAGGCCCGGCCGCGCACGGACTCGCCGGACTCGTTTGTCTGTTCGGCATCGAATCGCCCGGTCTCACTGCGGCGCTGGCAATCGGCGAAGCCGTCGCACAGCAGCTGGACTGATCGGTTGCCGGGTGCGGGCAGCGTGCGTCGACCGCGGGTTGAGCTACGATGGCTTCTGCGTTGGGGGTACCGCCGTGAGCGGCGGTTGAGAGAGTCCCCGGAACCTGATCCGGTTCATACCGGCGGAGGGAAACGCGGCGCTTCGAGCCGCTCCCTCCTCTCGAGGAGCAAAGCATGAACGCCAATCCCAAGTTCATGGCCGCCACCGCCCGGGTGGACGAGGCCGCCGTCCAGCCGCTGCCGAAGTCGCGCAAGGTCTATGTGCAGGGCTCGCGTCCGGACATTCGCGTGCCGATGCGCGAGATCACCCAGTCGGACACGCCGCTTTTTGGCACTCCGGGTCAGGTCGAGCGCAACCCGGCGCTGTCTGTCTATGACACCTCAGGCCCGTACACCGATCCGGCGGTGAAGATCGACATCCGCTCGGGCCTCGAGTCGCTGCGCGCCACCTGGATCGCCGAGCGCCGCGACACCGAAGACCTCGGCGGGCCGAGTTCGCGTTTCGGCGTTGAGCGACTTGCCGACCCCAAGCTGACCGAATTGCGTTTCAACCTGCATCGCAGTCCGCGCCGTGCCTGCGCAGGTGCCAACGTCACGCAGATGCACTATGCGCGGCGCGGCATTGTGACGCCCGAAATGGAATTCATCGCCATCCGCGAGAATCAGCGTGCCGAGCAGTTTTCGGAGATGCTGCGCCGGCAGCATCCCGGCCAGAGTTTCGGCGCCAATCTGCCGAAAGCGATCACACCCGAGTTCGTGCGCGATGAAGTAGCGCGCGGCCGCGCGATCATCCCGGCCAACATCAATCACCCGGAAACCGAGCCGATGATCATCGGCCGCAACTTCCTGGTGAAGATCAACG
>DAOMFI010000172.1:0-5841 GCA_035429725.1 Burkholderiaceae bacterium
CGTCGAGCGAGCCAACTCTGTTGACACTCGCGAATGCAACCTAACACCCCTACCTCGTGATGCCGTCGCGGGCAGGCGCAGATGGCCTGGGCGCGTTCTCCTACTACGACCATGTCTTCCTGCCCGAGAGCACCAAGGAACTGGTCTGGCGGCACGGCGGCAAGCGCTACAAGAGCCAGCTGGTGTTGCGGGTCAACGGCAAGAAGAAGACCGAGGCCTTCCTGTTCGAGCACGGCGGGCCCGGCTGGGCGCCGGTGGTGCTCCGCGACGGCACCGTGTCGGACGGCAAGGTCGAGACGTACGAGAAGGCCGTCGCAGAGATCCTGTGCCCGGCCGACACCTTCTTCACGTCGGTCTTCTCTGCCCAAGGGAAGCGGCCGCTGTCGGCGTTCAAGAACGCGGAAATCAAGACGCTGCTGGCCGATCTGCTGGGGCTGGAGCAGGTACGGCAGCAAGGGGCGCTCGCGGCGGACGTCGTCAAGCAGCTCAAGGCGGGCCTGGCTGTGGTCCGGCAGGGTCTGGCGCGAGCGCAGGAGGACGCGGCGGGCACGCGGCGCAGCCTCGCAGAGCTCGACGGTGCGTCACAGGCCTTGCTTGCGGCAACGGCCCAACGAACTTCGACAGCCGCGAGGTTGGACGCTGCGCGCCAGAAGCTGGCCACGGTCACCGCCGAGCACACTGGCGCCGCCGAGACTGAGGCTCGCCGCCGGGCGCTCGCCGACGAAGCCAGGCGGGCGAAGGAGGAGCACGATGCGGCGGCCCAGCGACTGTCCCAGGAGTTGCCGCGCCTTCAGCAGCGCGAAGCGAGCCTCCAGCAGCGGATCGCCGAGCGATGCCAGGCGCACGGTCGGCGGCGGGCGCAATTGGTGAAAGACATCGCGGCGCTGACTGCGGTGGCCCAACTGCGCGAGAGCGTCGAGCGCGCGGCAGCGCGCCGGGACTTTGCGCGGCGTGTCGTGGCCCGGTGCCAGGCCATCGTGGGCCGGCGGCAGGCACGCGTCGACGTGCTGGAGCAGGCCAAGGCGACTCTTGTGGCGCGGCGACGCGAGGTCGAGTCGATCGACCGCGAGGCCGGGCAGATCGCGTTGCGGCAAGCGGACCTGCAGCGGCGCTTCGGCCTGACCTCTCATGTGCCGTGTGCAGGCATGGACATCCAGGGGCAGTGCCAGCTGCTCGGTGACGCGCGCGAGGCGAAGGCGCTGTTGCCATCGGCGGACGCGGCGCTCACCGGTCTGGCCGAGAAGAAGCGGGTTGCCCTGCAGGAGATCGCCGACACCGAGACGGCGGTGCGCGCGCTGCCCGCTGAGGCGCAACTGCGCAACCAGGCCGAGCAGATGCTCGAGACCGCCGAACAGCGCCTGCGCGACATCGAGCTGCTGTGCGCGCGCCGGGACGAGGTGACCCGTGCGGCACAGACGATCGATGGACACACTGCGGAACTGGCCACGCTGCCTGAGCAGGCCGCGCCGGAGACGGAGGACGAGCGTGCCGAACGTGCCGACATCGCTGCAGCTCGGACGCGAGTCCAGGACGAGCTCAGCCGCATTGCCGTGGTCCGCGACGAGGCACTGACCCGCACCGCCGAACAGGTAGCACTACTTCCACCACCGCTGGATGCTGCAGGGCTGAACACAGCAAGGCAGGAGGTCGAGGCTGCGATGCAGGCCGCAGCAGCAGCGGAGGCCGCCGAGTCTCGCGCCCGGCAGCGCGACGAGCGCGCGAAGGCGCTGGGCGAACAACTGGCTGACATCGCGGCCAAGGAAGGGGCGGCGATCCGTGCCGCCAAGCGTGTCGAGGACGAACTGGCCACCTGGTCGCTGCTCGCCAAGTGCCTCAGCAACGACGGCGTGATCGCGCTGGACATCGACGACGCGGGGCCGACGTTCTCCGCGCTGGCGAACGAGCTGCTGCTGGCCTGCTACGGGCCGCGATTCACGTTGCAGGTGATCACGCAGTCGACCAACGGGAAGGGCGAGCTTCGCGAGGACTTCGACATCATCGTGCACGACGGTTCTCGGGACGAATCGAAGAGCCTGAAGCTGGTCAGCGGCGGCGAGCGGGTCTGGATCAACGAGTGCCTGACTCGCGCGATCGCGCTCTACTTGTCCGGCAACACCGGGCGCCGGATCGGCACGCTGTTCAGCGACGAGGCGGACGGGCCGCTGGACCCGGAGCACAAGCGCATGTTCATGGCCATGAAACGCGAGGTGCTGCGCCTTGGTGGGTACGCCTGCGAGTTCTTCGTGAGCCAGACCCCGGAGCTGACTGGAATGGCCGATCGAATCATCGACCTGGAAGGCATGACGGCGCAGGGTGCGGAGGCGGTTGCTTGACTGCGTGCCATGCGAACGTCGCGTTGTCGCAGCGAAGCTGCCTTTCGCTTGGCCTCATCGGTCGGCGCTGGACGGCCATCAAGAGGCATTGACGACCGTCAGCTATCCGGTCGGCCAGTCAGGTGCGGCCGGGGCACCAACGCGGCCAGCCGCTGCATGAACTCCAGCGGGCTCATCACCAGGTGGGTCGTTCCATCGCGCCACGGCGTCTTGAGCTTCAGCTCCACCTGCCCGGCGGCGTTGAGCTGCACCCGTTCGTCCGATAGCGCGGGGCGGGTGATGTAGCGGCACAACTGCTCCAGCCGCTTGCGGTCGGTTCGGATTCATGGGGATCCCCTCGGATTCGGATGCGCCCACTCCAGGCGCCGATGCCGGAGGCGGGAAGACTCCATCCGTTGGAGCCGAGCTGCACGATGTTGGGGGTCCCCGATGGACAGGCTGCGTGCGGTCCGCTACTTCGCCTCGGCCGCCGAGGGCGCGAGCCTTTCGGCCGCGGCCAGGCAGCACGGGGTCAGCGTGGCCGCGGTGGCCAAGCTGATCGACGCGCTGGAGTCCGAGGTCAAGGTCCAGCTGCTCGCGCGGCGACACAACGGCGTGACGCCCACGGTGGCGGGCAGCGCGCTGCTCGAATCGTGCCGTCGCGCGCTCGCCCAGCTCGACGACGCGCTCGAGCAGGCCACCGCATCGGCAACGCGGGTGCAGGGCACGGTGGTGGTCGGCGTGCAGCCGGTTATCGTGCAGGAGGTGCTCACCGCGGCCCTGCCGAAGTTCTGCGCGCTCTACCCCGACATCCAGCTCGACGTGCGCCTGTTCGTCAAGATGTCCGAGCTGCAGGACCGCGGCCTCGACGCGATCCTCGTGATGGGCTGGCCGCAGCAGGTCGAACACCTGGTCGGCCGCGAACTGTGCGCCACCATGTTCGTCGTCGTCGGCGCGCCCGCGTACTGGGCGGCGCACGGCATGCCGCGCCACCCGGCGGAACTCGAGCGGCACAACTGCCTGTGCATCCGCGCGAACACCGGCTCGGTGATGGACCTGTGGCACTTCCAGCGCGGCGACGAGCGCGTGTCGGTCTCGGCCCGCGGCGCGGTCATCGTCGACAACGTCCACCGCGACATGGTGCGCGACCTCGTGGTGTCGGGCGTGGGCGTGGCGCGCCTGCTCGACTGGCACCAGCGTCCCGGACGCGAGGTCGCCCGCGGCCTGTTGGTCCCGGCGCTCACCGACTGCGTGGTCGACGAGGTGCCCCCGGTGAACCTGCTCTACCCGCCAAGCGTGCGCCGCACGCCGCGCGTGCGGGTGTTCCTCGACTGGGTGGTGCAGCTGTTCGCCGAGGTCGAGCGCGAACGCCAGCGGCCTCTGCCGGCGACCGCGATGCCGCGCTGGGTGAAGACGCGCTCGAGGCGCGCATCCGAGGCGCGCTGAGCCCTGTGCGCTGGGGCACCCGTTCTCACATCCCCGCGTAGTTCGGCCCGCCTCCGCCCTCCGGGGTGACCCAGACGATGTTCTGGGTCGGGTCCTTGATGTCGCAGGTCTTGCAGTGCACGCAGTTCTGCGCGTTGATCTGCAGCCTGTCGCTGCCGTCGTCGGCCTTCACGAATTCGTACACCCCGGCCGGGCAGAAGCGGCTCTCCGGACCGGCGTAGGTCGCCAGGTTCACCTGCACCGGCACGCCCGCGTTCCTCAGCGTCAGGTGCGCGGGCTGGTTCTCCTCGTGGTTGGTGTTGCTGATGAACACCGAGGACAGGCGGTCGAAGGTCAGCACGCCGTCGGGCTTGGGGTAGGCGATGGGCGTGCTCTGCGCCGCCGGCCGCAGCCGGCCGTGGTCGGCCTCGGTGCGGTGGATCGTCCACGGCGGGCTCTTCAGCCCGATCTTGGGCAGCAGCCACTGCTCGATGCCGGTCATCAGCGCCCCCACCGTGTTGCCCTTCTTGAACCACTGCTTGAAGTTGCGCGAGCGCTGCAGCTCCTCGTGCAGCCAGCTCTTGCCGAACGCCTCGGGGTAGGCCGCGAGCTCGTCGCCCGAGCGCCCCGCGCCGAGCGCGTCGTGGATCGCCTCGGCGCAGAGCATGCCGGTCTTGATCGCCGCGTGGCTGCCCTTGATGCGCGCGGCGTTCAGCGTGCCGGCCTCGCAGCCCACCAGCGCCCCGCCGGGGAACACGAGCCTGGGCAGGCTGAGGATGCCGCCGGCGGTGATGGCGCGCGCGCCGTAGCCGATGCGCTTGCCGCCCTCGATGTGGGCGCGGATCGCCGGGTGCGTCTTCCAGCGCTGCATCTCCTCGAACGGGCTCAGGTACGGGTTGCGGTAGTCCAGCCCGGTGACGAAGCCGAGCGTGACCCGGTTGCCCTCCAGGTGGTACAGGAAGCCCCCGCCGTAGGTCTCGTTGTCCATCGGCCAGCCGGCGGTGTGCACGACGAGGCCGGGCTTGGCCTTGTCGGCCGGCACCTCCCACAGCTCCTTGACGCCGATGGCGTAGCTCTGCGGGTCGCGCCCGGCGTCCAGCCGGTAGCGCGCGATGAGCTGCTTGCCCAGGTGCCCGCGCGCGCCTTCGGCGAACACGGTGTACCGGGCGTGCAGCTCCATGCCGAGCTGGAAGCCGTCGTGCGGCTGGCCGTCCTTGCCCACGCCCATGTTGCCGGTGGCCACGCCGCGGACCGCGCCGCGCTCGTCGTACAGCACCTCGGCGGCGGCAAAGCCGGGGAAGATCTCCACGCCCAGCGCCTCGGCCTGCTCGCCCAGCCACTTCACCACCGCACCCAGCGCGACGACGTAGTTGCCGTCGTTGTGGAAGCACTCGGGCACCAGCCAGTCGGGCGTGCGGCGCGCGCCGGTCTCCGACAGGAACAGCACCTCGTCGCCGGTGACCGGCTGCAGCAGCGGCGCGCCCATCTCGTTCCACTTCGGGAAGAGCTCCGTCAGCGCCCGCGGGTCCATCACCGCACCCGACAGGATGTGCGCGCCGGGCTCCGAGCCCTTCTCGAGCACCACCACCGACACCTCGCGCTGCGCCAGCGCGGCCAGCTGCTTCAGCCGGATCGCCGTGGCCAGCCCCGCAGGCCCCGCACCAACGACCACGACGTCGTATTCCATCGCCTCGCGAGGGCCGTACTGGGCGAGGATTTCTTCTGGCGTCAGCATCGGTTCACCTCGTGCGTCGGGCAGGGCGGCGCGGTTCACGACCAGTCGACGCCGGCAGAGAACATGTAGCCGGCGCCGTAGACGGTCTTGATGATCTTGGGGTTGTGCGGATCTGCCTCGAGGCGCCGCCGCAGGCGGGAGATGCGCACGTCGATGCTGCGGTCCAGCGGCGAGAGGTCGCGCGAGCCGAGCAGCTGCTCGCGCGTGAGGATCTGGTGCGGGCGCTCGAGGAACGTGCGCAGCACCTGCGCCTCGGCGGTGCCCAGCACGTGCTCCGCGCCGTCGGGCCCGCGCAGCGTGTGAGCGGCGCAGTCCAGCGTCCATCCCGCGAAGCGCGCGTGCCGGCGCTGCGCGCCCGCACCGCCGGCG
>DAOMFI010000173.1:0-5837 GCA_035429725.1 Burkholderiaceae bacterium
GCGATGAGCACGACCACCGCGGCCAGTGCCGCTCACCTCGAATACGTCCTGCGCATTGCAGACACGTCGCTGATCCTCGGGCAGCGGCTGTCGGAGTGGTGCGGGCATGGACCCGTGATCGAAGAAGACATCGCGCTGACCAACGTCGCGCTCGACCTCATTGGCCAGGCGCGACTGCTGCTGACCCATGCGGGCAAACTTGAAGGCAAGGGCCGCGACGAAGACCAACTTGCCTTCCTGCGCACCGAGCCGCAGTACCGCAACCTGACCATCGTCGAGCTGCCCAACGCCGACTTCGCCCGCACGATCCTGCGCAACTTCCTGGTCGCTGCCTGGCAGCGCGAACTGTGGCAGGGGCTCGCGACGTCGGCCGATGCAGAGCTTGCTGCCATTGCGGCCAAGAGCCTGAAGGAGACGCGCTACCACCTGCAGCACGCTGCGGACTGGACGGTGCGCCTGGGCGACGGCACCGAAGAGTCACACGCCCGCATGCAGCGTGCGCTTGAGTACCTCTGGCCGTACACCGCCGAGTTCTTCAGCGCCTCTGATGCAGATCAGGCCATCGCCGCCGCCGCGATCGGGCCGGCGTGGTCGAGCCTGGAACCGGCCTGGGACGCCGCCGTGCGACCCGTGCTCGAGGTCGCGACGCTTGCGCTGCCGGCGCGCACGCCGTTCCTCTCGCGCGGCAAGACCGGCCGGCACACCGAATTCATGGGGCACCTGCTGACGGAGATGCAGTACCTGCAGCGCACGTACCCTGGCGGGACCTGGTAGCGCGCGGCGATGCTGACCTCCGCGCAAGCCTGGGACATTCTGGATCGTGTCCCCGATCCCGAGATTCCCGTCATCTCCGTGACGGAGCTCGGCATCGTGCGCGACGTGCAGGTGGCCGCCGACGGGGTCGATGTCGTCGTGACGCCGACTTACTCCGGTTGCCCCGCGACCGAGGTCATCGAACGCTCGATCCGCGAGGCGCTGAGTGCGGCCGGTGCGGGCCAGGTCCGGGTCACGACACAACTGGCGCCCGCATGGACCACGGACTGGATCGGGCCGGGCGCGCAGGAAAAGCTGCGTGCCTACGGCATTGCGCCACCCGGCCCCCGGCACGCTGGCGACGTGCAGCCGCTGCAGTTCATGCCGCGGGTGGCGTGCCCCCGCTGCGGCAGTGCCGAGACCGAGCGCCTTTCGCAGTTCGGCGCGACGGCCTGCAAGGCACTGTATCGCTGTCGCTCCTGTCGTGAACCGTTCGAATTCTTCAAACCGTTCTAGGGCCTGCTAATGCCTGTATCGCACATGCGTGACCTCCAGAAAGTTCGCAATCGAGACGCGCTGTCGCCGGCAGGGTTGGCCCCTGTCAAGGCAGCGCAACGACGAGTGCGGGCTTTCTGGAGGATCACCCGGAGGGCCGGGCCTTGGCGGGGCGCGCCGCGTTGTTGCGGCTCCTCGCCTTGCATCAGCAATGGTCTCGTCACCACGCCTAGCAGCGCGCCCCGCCAAGGCCCGGCGCATGCGCGAGCCAGGCATTAACAGGCCCTCAATCCGATGTCGCCCCGCTTTCACAGTCTGCGCATTGCCGAGGTCCGGCGCGAAACGCCGGATTGCGTCAGCCTCAAGTTCGATATTCCCGGCGACCTCGCCGACGAATATCGCTTCGTCCAGGGCCAGCATCTCGCGCTCAGGGCGCAGCTCGACGGCGAGGAACTGCGCCGCTCGTACTCGATCTGCGCTGGCTGCGACGACGGCGAGCTGCGGGTCGCGGTCAAGCGAGTACCGGGCGGGCGATTCTCGGTGTGGATCAACGAGAAGCTGAAACCGGGCGACGCGATCGACGTGATGACGCCCGAGGGCAGGTTCTTCACGCCTTTGGACCGGGACGCGGCCCGTCATTACGTCGCGTTCGCCGCCGGCAGCGGTATCACCCCCGTGCTGTCGCTGATCCGGACCACGCTTGCGCGCGAGCCGCGTTCGCGCTTCACGCTGGTCTACGGCAACCGCCGCCAGGCGAGCGTGATGTTCCACGAGGCGCTCGAAGACCTGAAGGACCGTTACCTGACTCGCTTTCGACTCTACAACGTCTTCTCGCGGGAAGAGCAGGACGTGGCTCTGTTCAACGGTCGCATCGATGCCGGCAAGGTGCGGCAGTTCATCGGCGCACTGATCCCGGTCGGTTCGATCGACGAGGCGTTCGTCTGCGGGCCGGCCTCGATGATCGATGAAGTCGAGCAGGCGTTGATCGACGCCGGACTGGCGCGCGAGCATGTCCATGTCGAACGCTTCGGCGTGCCGGGAGCCGCTGCGATCGTGCCGATCGACGATGAGGCGGCCGCCGAGGCGAAGCTCACGCTGGTCATCGACGGTGTCAAGCGCGACGTCGACTTCCATCGTGGCCAGCACTCGATCCTCGAGGCGGGCCGCGCGGCGGGGCTCGACCTGCCGTATTCGTGCAAGGGCGGAATGTGCAGCACCTGCCGCGGCAAGCTGCTCGAAGGCCAGGTGAAAATGGCCAAAAACTACGCGCTCGAACCGCATGAGGTCGCGGCGGGCTACGTGCTCACCTGCCAGTCCTATCCGCTGACCGAGCGGGTGCTGATCTCCTACGACGAGAGATAGACGTGCCCCGTCGCAAGGCAGCGAGCTTCGATGCGCAGCGCGGTGCGATCCGCGATGCGGCCGCGCGACTTTTCGCCGATGCGGGCTACGCTTCGACCTCGGTGGCGGATATCGCCGCGGCCTGCGGCGTGTCCAAGGCGCTGCTGTATCACTACTACCGTGACAAGGAGCACTTGCTGCACGACATCGCGGAGAGCTACGTCGAGCGGCTGCAGCGCATCGTCGAAGAGGTGAAGTCCGAGTCGCTGCCGCCGGCCGCGCGCATGCGGCAGCTGATTGCGCGCTTCATGCACGAATACGAACACTCGGCCACGCGTCATCGTGTGCTGGTGCAGGACGTCAAGTACCTGTCGAAAGTGCATCGTGCGCGCGTGGTGGCGCGGCAGCGCGCCGTGGTCGACGGCTTTGCGCAGGTGGTCGAGGAGCTTTCGCCAGCGGCGTCCGCCGCGGCCCTGCGCAAGCCGCTGACGATGATCCTCTTCGGCATGATGAACTGGACGTTCACCTGGTTCAGCGAGCGCGGCCCGCTGCGCTACGACGACCTGGCGCCGATCGTGGCGGATCTGTTCATTGGTGGACTGGGCCGGCTGCGCGGGTTGCCGTCGGGTGGTCCTACACCGTCCGCGCGGCGTCCCCGCGCTCGGGCCCCGGTAATGAGAGCAATGGCATGAACGATGTTTACCTATGTGACGGCGTACGCACGCCGATTGGCCGCTACGGCGGTGCGCTGGCGGGTGTCCGCACCGATGACCTTGCGGCGATTCCTTTGAAGGCGCTGGTCGCGCGCAACGCCGGCGTGGACTGGGCGGCACTGGATGACGTCTACTACGGCTGCGCCAATCAGGCGGGGGAAGACAACCGCAACGTTGCGCGGATGGCGGTATTGCTGGCCGGTCTGCCGGAATCAGTCCCGGCGGCGACCGTCAACCGACTGTGCGGTTCGAGCATGGACGCCGTCGCGCTGTGCGCGCGCGCGATCCGGGCCGGAGAGGCCGAGCTGATGATTGCCGGCGGTGTCGAAGGCATGACGCGTGCGCCGTTCGTGATGCCCAAGGCCGACAGCGCCTACGCGCGGAGCAACGCGGTCTACGACACCACGCTCGGTTGGCGCTTCGTCAATCCGGTGCTGAAGCAGCAGTTCGGCATCGATTCCATGCCCGAGACGGCGGAAAATGTGGCCGCCGAATTCGGTATTGCGCGCGCCGATCAGGATGCCTTCGCGCTGCGGTCGCAGCAGCGCTACGCGGCGGCGCGCGCGCGTGGCTACTTTGCCGGCGAGATCGTCCCGGTGACGATCCCGGGGCGCAAGGGCGACACGGTCGTCACGGAAGACGAGCATCCGCGCGAAACCACGCTCGAGGCGCTGGCGAAGCTGAAGGGTGTCGTGAAGCCCGACGGCACGGTCACGGCCGGTAATGCGTCGGGCATCAATGACGGCGCCGTGGCGGTTCTGATCGCGAGTGAGCGCGCTGCGGCACGGCACGGATTGAAGCCGCTGGCGCGCATCGTCGGCGCCGCGACGGCGGGAGTGCCGCCGCGCATCATGGGCATCGGCCCGGCGCCCGCGACGAAAAAGCTTCTGGAGCGGCACGGCCTCGCGGTTGCGGACGTCCAGATCTTCGAGCTGAACGAGGCCTTCGCTGCACAGGCGCTCGCCGTGACGCGCCAGTTGGCGCTTCCAGACGACGCGGCACACGTCAATCCGAACGGAGGCGCCATCGCGATCGGCCATCCACTCGGAGCCTCGGGCGCGCGAATCGTGCTGACAGCGGCGCGACAGCTTGCGGCCACGGGCGGCCGTTATGCCGTTGCCACAATGTGCATCGGTGTCGGGCAGGGAATTGCACTGCTTGTTGAGAGGGTCTGAATTTGTTCTTATTCGCTTCCCCACCGTGCTGGAATGGTTGCCGTGCAGGCGGCGCCACTGTTTTGCCTATAAGAGGAGACCTATGAAGTTCACCACCAAGTTCGTGGCGGCCATCCTGGCAGCCGTAGGGACCAGCGCCGTGCTTGCGCAGGACATCAAGGTCGGCGTCACGGTCTCGGCGACCGGGCCGGCCGCATCGCTGGGCATCCCCGAGCGCAACACCTTCCCGTTGCTGCCGCAGACCATTGGCGGCCGCAAGGTCCAGTACATCGTTCTCGATGACGCCTCCGACACAACGACGGCGGTCAAGAACACGCGCAAGCTCATCACGGAAGACAAAGTCGACGTCATCGTCGGCTCGACCATCACGCCGAACTCGCTCGCAATGATCGACGTCGTGGCGGAAGCCGAGACGCCGATGATCTCGATGGCCGCCTCGAGCCGCATCGTCGAGCCGGTCGATGCCAAGAAGCGCTGGGTCTTCAAGACGCCGCAGAACGACCAGCAGATGGCGCTCGTCATCGTCGGCGACATGCTCAATCGCGGCGTCAAGACCGTCGGTTTCATCGGCTTCGCCGACGCCTACGGCGAAGGCTGGTGGAACGAGTTCAGCAAGATCGCCGAAGCGCGCGGGCTCAAGGTCGTTGCGAGCGAGCGCTACAACCGCGCCGACTCGTCGGTGACGGGCCAGGTCCTGAAACTGGTGGCTGCCAGGCCAGACGCCATCCTGATCGCGGGCGCCGGCACCCCGGCCGCGCTGCCGCAGAAGACGCTGAAGGAACGCGGCTACGCCGGCAAGATCTACCAGACCCACGGCGTCGCCAACAACGACTTCCTGCGCGTGTGCGGCAAGGACTGCGAAGGCACGTTGCTTCCGGCCGGCCCCGTGCTCGTCGCGGCTCAATTGCCGAACGACCACCCGGTGAAGAAATCTGCGATGGCCTACATCGACGCGTACGAAAAGGTGCACGGCAAGGGCAGCGTGTCGACCTTTGGTGCGCATGCGTGGGATACCGGCATCCTTCTGCAGGTGGCCATTCCCGTCGCACTCAAGACCGCCCAGCCCGGCACCAAGGAATTCAAGGTCGCGCTGCGCAACGCTCTCGAAGGCGTGAAGAACGCCGCCGGTGCTCACGGAATCTTCAACATGAGCCCGAACGATCACCTCGGCCTCGACCAGCGTGCGGCGGTCATGGTGATGATCAAGAACGGGACGTGGGAGTTGCAAAAGTAGGGGCGCTCGCTTCTGCTGCGTGGCCTGACTCGCTTCCTGCGACGGCCGGCCGCTCAAGCCGCGGAGGCTCCCACCTTTCTTGCTTCGCCAAGAAAGGTGGGCCAAAGAAGGCGACCGCACGAGGCC
>DAOMFI010000174.1:0-5814 GCA_035429725.1 Burkholderiaceae bacterium
TGCAGATCGCGCGCGCGAAACCGGTGAAGTCGGCCACCAGCGCGGCTGCCAACCATCTCGGTCCGCTGACGCTGTACTTGAAGGCCGGTTTCCGCGTGATCCGCGAAGAAGGCGACGACGTGTTCGTCGAGAAGGCATTGACCTGAGTCGAGCCCCGCCGGGCCAGTCGGTCCGGTCGTTGATGCGGGTCAGCGCGACCGGGCCGGGAAGGTGCACGCTGGAGCTGGACTTCTGACGAGCGCCCGGCGTTGCCCGGGCCATGCGCGGGCATGGAGGCCTCCAGCCGGCCACAATTGCAGGCGGTGTTCACTGCGCGGGGCCTGACCAAGGTCTACCGCATGGGCGAGGTCGAGGTGCACGCGCTGCGCGGCGTCGATCTCGACATCTACGCGTCCGAGTTCGTCGTGCTGCTCGGGCCGTCGGGCAGCGGCAAGTCGACTCTGCTGAACATACTCGGCGGGCTCGACACGCCGACGTCCGGATCGGCGTGCTGGCGCGATCATGATCTCGGCCATTCGAGCGAGGCCGAACTGACGCGCTACCGGCGCGAGCATGTCGGCTTCGTCTTTCAGTTCTACAACCTGATCCCGAGCCTGACGGCCCGCGAGAACGTGGCGCTGGTGACCGAGCTGGCGCCGCAGCCGATGGCACCCGAGGAGGCGCTGTCGCTCGTGGGACTGGGCGATCGCCTCGACCACTTCCCCTCGCAGCTCTCGGGCGGCGAGCAGCAGCGCGTCGCGATCGCGCGCGCGATCGCCAAGCGGCCCGACGTGCTGCTTTGCGACGAACCGACCGGGGCGCTCGACTATGCAACCGGGAAGGTGGTGCTGCAGGCGATCGCACGCATCAACCAGGAACTCGGCACGACGGCCGCGGTGATCACGCACAACGCCGCGATCGCCGGCATTGCCGACCGCGTGCTGCGCATGGCCGATGGGCGCATCGCCGAGGTCAAGGTCAATGCCACAAAGCTCTCGCCCGAGGAGATCCAGTGGTGAGCATGCTCGACCGCAAACTGGCGCGGGACATCTGGCATCTGCGCGGACAGGTGGTGACGATCGCGCTGGTGGTCGCGAGCGGGATCGCGGCGTTCAGCGCGTCGCTGTCGACTTACGAAGCGCTCAAGCGTATGCAGGCCGAGTATTACGAGAGTGCGCGCTTCGCGCAGGTGTTCGCGACAGCCCGGCGCGTGCCGACAAGCGTCGCGCCACGCATTCTCGAACTGCCCGGCGTCGCCGCGGTCGCAGCCACGCTGAGCTACGACGTACTGCTGGACCTGCCGGGCGTGGTCGAGCCGACGGTCGGCCGCATCATCGCGCTGCCCGAGCACAATCTGCCGACGATGAACCGGCTGACGCTGATGGCCGGGCGCTGGATCGATGCGCCCGAGTCGAACCAGGTTCTCGTAAACCAAACGTTTGCCGAAAAGCGAGGGCTGAAGCCGGGCTCGACGCTGCGCGCCCTGCTCAATGGCAAGCGCGAACAGCTCGAAGTAGTCGGCATCGTGCTGTCGCCCGAGTACATCTTCCCGGCGGCGCACGGGGTCGGGGACGACGCCAGCTTCGGCATCTTCTGGATCGGTCGCAAGCGACTGGCCGCGGCGTTCAACATGGAAGGTGCCTTCAACCGCGTGGCGCTGCGGCTCGCACACGGGGCCTCCGAAGGGGCGACGATCGACCGGCTCGACCGGTTGCTTGAACCCTACGGCTCGACGGGCGCCTACGGTCGGGACGAGCAGCCGTCGCACAAGGCCATCACGCAGGAGATTGCCGAGATGCGCGTATTTGGGCTGGTACTGCCCAGCGTGTTTCTCGGCGTTGCGGTGTTCCTGCTGAACGTTGTCCTGACGCGCCAGATTGGCACGCAGCGTGGACAGATCGCCGTGCTGAAGGCGCTCGGCTATCCCAACGCCCGCATCGGCCTGCATTACCTGAAGTTCGTGCTGGTGATCGTGGCGCTCGGCATCGTGACCGGTCTCGCCGCGGGCGCCTGGCTTGGCCGCCTGCTGACCGAGCTCTACGCCGAGTTCTTTCACTTTCCAACACTCGACTTCGAACTGCCGCTCTGGGTGGCGGCGTACGGAGCGCTGGCCTCAGTCGTGGCGGCGGTCGCCGGAGCGCTGCGCGCACTGCAGGGTGTCGTGCGCCTGGCCCCTTCGGCGGCCATGCAGCCTCCGTCGCCTCCGGAGTTTCGTCGAACCGTGGCCGAGCGCCTGGGGTTCGGTCACCTGTATTCGCCGGCGCTGCGCATGCTCCTGCGCGACATGGAGCGCCGGCCGGGACGTGCGCTCGCCACGACGCTCGGCATCGCCGGCGCGGTCGCGATCCTGATCTCCGGTACCTGGTGGCGCGACGCCATTGACTACCTGTTCGAAGTCGAGTTCCGCATGCGCGAGCGCCAGGACGTCAGCCTGGTGCTGGCAGAACCGGCATCGAACAGTGCGTTGTACGAGCTGATGCGTCTGCCCGGCGTAATGCGTGCGGAGGTCGACCGCTCGGCTCCCGTCAGAATCCTGCACGGCCATCGCAGCTACCGGACGACGCTGACCGGCTTGCCATCCGGAGCGACGCTGCGCCTTCTTCTGGATGATGACCTGCACGATGTACCGCTGCCCGAAGTCGGCCTCGTCATCAATCGCACGCTGGCCGAGCTGCTGGCGGTGCGTCCGGGCGACCGTGTCCGGGTCGAAGTGCTGCAGGGCGCGCGCAGGAGCGTCGATGTGCCTGTGGTCGCATTCGTGGCCGACCTCATGGGCACGCCGGCCTTCATGCACATCGACGCGCTGAATCGCCTGCTCGGGGAGGGCGATGCCGTTTCCGGCGCACGGCTGCGGCTGGACGCGGCGGAACGCGTGCGCTTTCTGCAGCAGGTCAAGGAAACGCCGCGCGTGGCCTTCGCCGTGGAGATCGGCCCGATCATCCGAAACTTCCGCGAGACCTCGGCGCGCAACATCCTGATCTTCACGACGGTGCTCAGCGTGCTCGCCGCCACGATCGCCTTTGGCGTGGTCTACAACAACGCCCGCATCGCGCTCGCCGAACGAGCCTGGGAGCTGGCCAGCCTGCGCGTACTCGGCATGACACGGGCCGAGGTGTCGTGGCTGCTGCTGGGCGAACTGGGACTGCAGCTGCTGGTGGCGGTGCCGATCGGCTGGCTGGCCGGATATGGACTGTCGGCGTTCATCGTCGGACTGATCGAGCCGGAGACCTTTCGCATTCCGCTGATCATCGAGCCGCGCACGTATGCGTTTGCGGCGCTGGTCGTGCTGGCTGCCGGGGTGGCCAGTGCGATGATCGTCCGGCGCCGCGTGGACCGGCTCGACCTGGTGGCCGTGCTGAAGACGCGGGAGTGACGGCGCCATCGAGCTGGGCAAGCATCAAGGGCCAACATGAAACGCAAGCACTGGATCCTGACGGCGGTCGCGCTGCTGGCACTGGCCGGTGTGCTCGTCTGGGCTTTCCGTCCGCAGCCCCTGCGGGTCGAGATCGCCGAGGTGCGCACCGGGCTGTTCGAGAGCCTCGTCGAGGAAGACGGCAAGACGCGCGTGCGTGAGCGCTATGTCGTGTCGGCGCCGCTGGGTGGTCGGCTTGCGCGCGTACAGCTGAAGGCGGGCGACAGCGTGCAGGCCGGCACCGTAGTCGCGGTGCTGTGGCCTTCTGCGCCGGCGATGATCGATGCCCGCTCGCATCGGGAACTCAGTGAACGCGCCGGCGCCGCCGAGGCCGCGGTCGAACAGGCCCGCGCCAACATCGCGCGGGACGAAGCGGCGCTCGAGAAAGCGCAGAACGACCTTGCGCGTCAATTGAAGCTGCAGGGTGAGGGATTCCTGTCGCCGTCCGCGCTCGATCAGGCCGACCTGGCGGTGCGCGTGCAGACGAAATCGCTGGAGGCGGCCCGCTTTGCGTACGAAGGCGCCAAACACGACCTCGCGCAGGCACGTGCGGCGCTGATGCGCGCCCAGGAAGGTGCCGCCGTCAAGCGGCCGGAATCCGCCTGGCCGATCACGTCGCCCGTCAGCGGGCGCGTGCTGAGGGTGCTGCAGGAGAGCGAGGCCGCGGTGGCCGTCGGCACGCCGTTGCTCGAAGTGGCGAACGCCGAGGATCTTGAAATTGTCGTGGACGTCCTTTCGACGGATGCCACGCGCATCCACGCCGGCGCGCCGGTGCGGATCGACGCGGGCTCCGGGGCGCTGCTGCCGGGGCGGGTGCGTCGCATCGAGCCGGCCGCCTTCACCAAGGTTTCGGCGCTGGGCGTTGAGGAGCAGCGCGTGAATGTGATCGTCGACTTCGACGCCGCGCCCGGCAAGGGCACTCCGCTCGGCGACGCTTATCGCGTCGACGTTCGCATCGTCACCTTCGAGCGCAGCGACGCAACGATCATTCCGACGGCCGCGCTGTTCCGGCGCGGCAACGACTGGGCCGTGTTTGTGCTCGAAGGTGATCGCGCGCGGCTACAGACGGTCGGGATCGGCGGCCGCAACGCAGAACTGGCCTGGGTCGACGAAGGCTTGCGGCCCGGCCAGCGTGTAATCGTTTACCCGAGTGACAGCCTGCAGAACGGGAGCCGCGTGCGCGTGGCGCGCGGCGGTTGACCGCAGCAGGTCAGCGTACGTCCGGCCGCTTCAGTCAACGTGGGCGGGAGGTGGCGGTCGAGGCGTAGCGGACGAAGTCGTCGAACTGACGTGTGATCAGCCCGGGTGTCGGACCGCGGCCGTTCTCATCGCGGCGGTCGAACACCATGTCGGTGCCGACCTGCAGCCGCACCCAGCGTGGGTACGCGTACATGTAACCCGTCAGGTGGTCGATCACCATCATGCTGCTGCCGCCGGGCAGCAGCAGTTGCGCCGGCTGCATGTTGACTGCGCGCGAAACAATGACGCCGCGCGTCAGCGGCATGCCGTCGCGGCGGCACTCGACCACCAGAGCGGACGACGAGCGGCGGACCTGCATATCGAACATCGGGGTCACCCCGACGTAATCCGCCGATGAATTTCCCGCGCGGCAGCTCATGCCGTCGACGACCCGACCCTCCTCGTCGACGGTCTGGATGCTGACTTTCTGCGTTGAATCGCCCGCCAGCGTCGCGCAGCCCGACAGCGCGCCCAACGCGAGCGCAGTCAGCAATGCGAGGCAGGGCGTGCGGAGCATGAGTGCAGGGCAGATCGGGACAGTGGCAATGCGGGCCAGCGTACCGGTCGCCACCCCCCGATACCCTCCGGCGAACGGATTAGCCGGCCCCCGTATTCAGCTCCCACCTAGGAGGTAGTCGCCAGGCCGATGTGATGCGCGTCAAGGCGCCGGCAGCGGGATCCCCGACGATGCGCGGGGATTCCGCTGCCATGAACTTCCTGCGCCTGCTTCCTCCGGTCATCGCCCTGCTGCTCCTGGCGGCCCACTTCTGGCGTGCCCAGTGGTGGCCGCTGGCGATCGCATGTGTGGTGCTGATCGGCGCGCTCGCCCTGCGCCGGCCGTGGGCGGCACGGCTGGTGCAAACCGCGCTGATGCTCGGGTCCATCGAGTGGCTGCGCACTCTGGCGGCACTGGTCGCGGCGCGGATGGCGATGGAACAGCCCTACGCCCGGATGACGCTGATCCTCGGCGCGGTTGCCGTGGCGACCTTCGCGGCCGCGCTGGTGTTCCGCGCCCGCACACTGCGCGAGCGTTACAACCTGAGCCGATAAGGTGCGTGCCGGGCGGCCTGACACAGCCGGTTCAGCCGTGCCCTGAGGGCCGATTGCTTTGTCGCTCGCGCTGTGAGTACGTGAAGGCTACGCGGCGCGGCTCACTGCGCGCACTCGGCCGGCCAGTCGCGCAC